>JAQWMF010000032.1 GCA_029246925.1 Porticoccaceae bacterium | reverse complement strand
AATGGTGGGCCCAGTAGGACTTGAACCTACGACCAATCGATTATGAGTCGACTGCTCTAACCAACTGAGCTATGGGCCCTTTAACTTGTCTTTTTGCCGCTAGGCGGTGTCGCGTGCTCACAATTCTCGGTCACATACATTGTGTATGCTCCCTCCTATTGCTGTGCGGCTCCTAGCCTACCAACAAAACCCCTGCGTTAATTTTAAACTTGTCTTTTTGACTGATCGCTGCGTTGAACTGCTTCGCTCGTTCAGTCACATACTTGGTGTATGTTCCTTCACTGGTCTCATTGTTCGCCTTGCGCTGAGCCAAAAATTCTACGTTTAACGGTCTTGCTGTTTAACCTGTCTTTTTGCCGCTAGGCGGTGTCGCGTGCTCACAATTCTCGGTCACATACATTGTGTATGCTCCCTCCTATTGCTGTGCGGCTCCTAGCCTACCAACAAAACCTCTGCGTTAATTTTAAACTTGTCTTTTTGACTGATCGCTACGTTGAACTGCTTCGCTCGTTCAGTCACATACTTGGTGTATGTTCCTTCACTGGTCTCATTGTTCGCCTTGCGCTGAGCCAAAAATCCTACGTTTAACGGTCTTGCTGTTTAACCTGTCTTTTTGCCGCTAGGCGGTGTCGCGTGCTCACAATTCTCGGTCACATACATTACCTATGCTCACTCCTATTGCTGTGCGGCTCCTAGCCTAATAACAAAAAACCTTTAACGGTCTTGCTGTTTAACCTGTCTTTTTGCCGCTAGGCGGTGTCACAGAGCGGTATGCTAAATAACCCTTTGTATTAATTTTAAACTACAAAGATGCGAATTTAGTTATTTTCTTAATTATTCGTCAATAAAACTGCGCAAATGATCTGAGCGAGTAGGGTGGCGCAGTTTGCGCAATGCCTTTGCTTCGATCTGTCGAATACGTTCACGGGTTACGTCGAACTGTTTGCCTACTTCTTCTAGGGTATGATCTGTATGCATATCAATACCAAAGCGCATTCTAAGTACTTTTGCTTCACGTGCTGTAAGGCTGCCCAGTACATTGCGAGTTGAATCGGTAAGATTAGACTTAGTTGCTTCATCTACTGGCAAGGCAATGGTGGTATCTTCAATAAGATCACCAATATTGGCATCTTCGTCTTCACCAATGGGCGTTTCCATTGAGATGGGCTCTTTAGCAATTTTAAGTACTTTGCGGATTTTATCTTCCGGCATTTCCATGCGCTCTGCGAGTTCTTCAGGAGAGGGTTCACGACCCATTTCTTGGAGCATTTGGCGAGAAATTCGATTGAGTTTATTGATGGTTTCAATCATATGCACTGGTATACGGATGGTTCTCGCTTGGTCGGCAATAGATCTTGTGATTGCTTGACGAATCCACCAGGTTGCATAGGTTGAGAATTTGTAACCACGACGGTATTCAAATTTGTCTACCGCTTTCATAAGACCAATATTTCCCTCTTGAATAAGATCGAGGAACTGTAGGCCGCGGTTGGTATATTTTTTGGCGATAGAGATAACCAGTCGCAAGTTGGCTTCGACCATTTCTTTTTTCGCTCGGCGAGCCATGGCTTCACCCATGGTCACGCGACGATTGATATCTTTAATCTGCGCGATACTCAGTTGATTTTCAGCTTCAACCTGCGCTAATTTACGCTGACATCTAACGATTTCTATTTCTTGATTCTTAAGCCCTTTGGCCCAGTCGGCGCCAGTATCAACTAGTTTGCTAACCCAATTCATATCAGTTTCATTGGTTGGGAAGCTTTTGATAAAGTCTTTGCGTGGCATTTTGGCGTAGCGCAAACAAAGTCGCATAATCGCACGTTCTTCAGCGCGGATTCTTTCTACAGCGCGTCTGACCATTCCAATTAAGGGGTCAAACTGTCGTGGAGTAAGCTTTAGGTATTTAAATACATCAGCTAGGTCCTCTAGATTTTGTTGCGAAGCTTTTCCATCTCGACCGTATCGAATGATAGAGCGCTCAGTTTTGACTAGCTGCTCGCGTATTTCTTCAAAGCGACGGTTGGCTTCTTCTGGATCTAGGCCACCTTCATGTTCTTCATCTTCGTCCTCGTCACTTTCATCGTCATCAGTACCGCCATTCGCCAGTTTTTCGGCTTCAGCAGCCTGTTGCTGTGCAAGGGCTGATGGAACATGCTCCATTGGATTTAGATAACCACTAATAACGTCGGTCAGCTTTCGATTACCCGAAAGAACTAGATCCCATTCAGCAATAATGGCTGAAACTGTAGATGGCCAGTCAGAAATGGCTGACATTAATTCTCTGGTACCTTCTTCAATTCTTTTGGCGATCTCAATTTCGCCTTCTCTTGTAAGAAGTTCTACTGAGCCCATTTCGCGCATATACATGCGGACTGGATCTGTGGTTCTATGCTGTTCGGATTCTACTGAGGCTAGTGCTGCCGCTGCTTCTGCAGCTGCTACTTCATCTGGAGTATTAACGCCAGAGATCATTAGAAGGGATTCGGCATCAGGTGCAGTTTCAAATACGGTGATACCCATATCATTAATCATCTGGATGATATCTTCCACCTGTTCAGGGTCTGCAATTCCTTCAGGAAGATGGTCATTGACTTCAGCGTATGTCAGATAGCCTTGTTCACGCCCTTTGGCGATAAGATCTTTAATACCGGATTGCTGACTTTTTAGATTTTCGCTCATAGTTTTAATACTGTTTTATGCGCTTGAAATGGCGCGCAATTATATCGAAAAAAATATCTATTGTCGCAGTAATTTTGGATTTTACTGTAGATATTGTCGTTTTTTGCTACAGGGTAAGCAATCTTTGCTTAATTTGCTGTTTAAGGCTATCCGATTTCTTATCGTTAGCTAGCTCTAATCTTAGCCTATGTAGTTGTTTTATTTGTCTTTCTTCAAGTTTTTCTTGCTCCAGTAAATGAATCGCTTTTTCTGTTGCAGGAAGTTTATAAAAGGCTTCTTTTGTTACATGTTTGTAGGCATCACAGAATTCTTGATTATCATCTCTTCCAGTTCCCGAGGGCGGGTGGTAAAGCTCAATGGCGGCTAATTTTTGAAGCGTTTGCGTCTCTTGTGAGTTGCTGTAGGTGCCATGCCAGTAAGCAAATATATGGGACGGCTTGTAATCTGGATTACTTTTTACCACTTTTAATAATTTTAAAAAAAGTGCTGTATCGGAGTCTGTGGCTGATTCAAGAAGCTCGGTGCTATCAATGTGTTCTGCTAGTTGGGGATGATTTATCAGTAACGCTGTCAGGTGTTTTATGGGTGTAAGGCGTATTTTTGAGATTTTTTCTTCGGTAATATTAGATGAAAAACCATAGTCGTCGTCTGTAGGAATCGGTTCAGATGCCCAATCCTGGGAAGAATGTGGTTGGGTTTTGCTGGAAGGGACTTCCTTTGTGTCTGTATAGCTAGCTGCTTGGTTGCCGACATAGGTTTTTAAGTCGTCGACACCAATACCTGTTTTTCGAGACAACTCTTCGAGCATGAGTTGTTTGAACACACCCTGAGGAATACGGTTAATTTTGGGGGCACTTAATTTGCTAAGTTTGGCTTTACCCTCTCCAGTGTCAATATCAATGCCATTGATTAGTTCTTCAAATAGGAATTCTGAGAGTGGCGTAGCATCTTTAATTTGTGATTTAAACTTTTCTGTACCTAGGTTTCTCACCATGGTATCTGGGTCTTCACCTTCAGGTAAAAATAGAAATTTTGCGGTGACGCCATCACGCATTTCAGGCAGGGCTATATCCAATGATCTTGAAGCCGCTCGGCGACCAGCACTATCACCATCAAAGCAAAAAACAATTTCACTGGTATATCTAAATAGCTTTTGAAGATGATTTTCAGTCAGTGCGGTACCCAGTGTGGCGACTGCGTTATGGATGCCATATTGGGCTAGGGCAATCACATCCATATAGCCTTCTACCATGAGTAAATAAGGTATTTCTTTAAGTGCTTGGCGCGCCTCGTATAACCCGTAGAGTTCTCTGCCTTTGTGAAAGACAGGGGTTTCTGGGGAGTTGAGGTATTTTGGTGTGCTATCGTCTAATACACGGCCTCCAAAGCCTACTGTTCTGCCACGCTGATCGCGAATTGGGAACATGATTCGATGGCGAAATCGGTCGTACTGTTTTTTTTCTTCAGGTTTGATAACAAGCATTCCTGAGTCTGCAAGCAATTTGGTTTTTTCATCATTGGCCGCTACGGCTTTAATTAGATTGTCCCAGCCCTGTGGGGCAAAACCGATGCCAAACTGAGCGGCAATTTTACCGGTTAATCCACGCGATTTAAGGTAATTAACTGCGGGCTTGGCTTCATCTGAACGCAATTTTTGACGGTAAAATTTATCGGCTTCGGTTAATACCGAATATAAATCATCTCGATGCTGTTTGGCTTTGGGGTTTGCGGTAGCTTCTCTGGGGACTTCAAGTCCCGCATTTTTGGCTAATAATTCAACCGCAGGAAGAAAGTCCAGGCGATCGAATTCCATTACAAAGCCCAGTGCATTACCGCCAGCACCACAGCCAAAACAATAATAAAATTGTTTGTCTTGAGCGACGGTGAATGAGGGTGTTTTTTCTTCGTGAAAAGGGCAGCAACCCTTATGGCTTTTTCCTGTTTTTTTTAGCTGGACACGACTACTGACCACATCGACTATGTCAATGCGGTCTAAAAGATCATCAATAAAAGTTTGTGGAATTAAGCCTGCCATGATCCCAGTGTAAGCTATTTATTTTGGCCTATAGTGTAACTGGTTATAGTGGGAAATAAACTGAGTTTATTTAGACGAGTGCTTTTTTTACCCCAGCACTGACAATCCCAGCTTCAGCTCTACCTTGAATCTGAGGCTTTAATATGCCCATAACCTTGCCCATGTCGCGCATTGATTCAGCGCCAGTTGAGGCAATTGCCGCTTGAATAAGCTCGTCGATTTCTTGCTCTGTGAGTGCGGTCGGGAGGAAATCTTGGATAACTTCAATTTCTGCAATCTCGATGGCTGCTAATTCATCGCGGCCTGCAGACTCATATTGGGTGATAGAGTCGCGACGCTGTTTAACCATTTTATCCATAATGACAACAAGACGCTGATCATTGATTTCAATGCGCTCATCAACTTCAACGCGTTTAACTTCTGCTTGAATTAGACGGATAGCACCTAGTCTAGGTTTGTCTTTTGCTCGCATGGCATCTTTCATGGCGTTGTTTATCTGTGCTTTAAGACTCATGTTGATACTCCGTTGGCATTGAATAATTAATTACAGCGACGATTGCTAGAAACACAAAAAGCGCCTCAAGGCGCTCTTTGCTGGATACTTAACTAAACGTCGCAGTGAGCGAGGGTCTAGTATAACCTTTGGAACTTGCGTGATTCGCGAGAAACCTTTTTAAGGTTACGCTTAACAGCTGCAGCGCCTTTGCGCTTACGTTCCCAGGTTGGCTTTTCATAAAATTCTTTAGAGCGAATCTTGGCTAGAATTCCTGCTTTTTCACATGAACGCTTGAAGCGTCTCAACGCTACGTCAAACGGCTCATTTTCTTTAATACGCACACTTGGCATCGATGCATAATCCTGTTGTTATAAATAATAAAATCAGCAGAAATAAAAACTGCTGTTCTGTAAGGGCGCGTAGTCTATACATTTACCCCTATTGATGCAAAATCTTTTTGCCTTTTTAATGTGATTTAAGCTGTTTGGGTCATAAATTTGCGGCAAAAATCACAGGTGGAAGTGAAATTCACCCATCTTGACTCGCTTTTTGAACCGTAAAACGAATCAATGGGTTCACACAAACCGTCATAGAGGTTAAAGTTGCACACCTTATCTGTGGGTCAAAATACTTAAAAATGCTTGTACTTGGAATTGAAACATCTTGTGATGAAACTGGTTTTGCGGTCTATGACAGTGCAAAAGGGCTCTTGGCGCACAGTCTTTACTCTCAGGTGGCGCTTCATGCTGACTATGGCGGTGTGGTGCCAGAATTAGCCTCTCGTGACCATGTGAGAAAAATACTGCCAATGCTAAATGAGGTTCTCACTAAAGCAGGTGTTACCAAGCAGGCGATTGATGGTATTGCTTATACTGCAGGCCCCGGGTTGATGGGTGCGCTTATGGTAGGCGGTTCTATGGCAACAGGCCTTGGTTTTACTTTGGATGTGCCGGTAATTGGCGTACATCATATGGAAGGCCATCTATTGGCGCCGATGTTGGAAGACACACCACCGGAATTTCCCTTTGTGGCGTTATTGGTCTCTGGTGGTCACACTCAATTGGTTTTGGTTGAAGGTATTGGTCGCTATCAATTACTCGGTGAGTCTCTTGATGATGCCGCCGGCGAAGCCTTTGATAAAATCGCTAAGATGTTAGATTTGGATTACCCTGGTGGCCCAGTACTGGCGACTATGGCTGAAAAAGGGCAGGTGCAGCGCTTCGATTTTCCTCGACCAATGACTGACCGTCCTGGACTAGATTTTAGTTTTTCTGGGTTAAAGACTCATACTAGAAATTTGATTGAAAAATATCGTGGAGATGACGTGCTTCCCGATGATCAAACCGTGCTGGATATTTGTGCTGGTTTTCAGGAGGCTGTGGTTGATACGCTAGTGATAAAATGCAAGCGAGCACTAAAGCAAACGGGTATGAGTAAGCTGGTGATTGCTGGTGGAGTTTCTGCTAATAAGCGTTTGCGCGAAAAGCTAGAAACAGAATTAGCGAAAAACAATGCTGAAGTTTTCTATGCACGACATGAATTTTGCACAGACAATGGCGCTATGATTGCTTATGCCGGATGTCAGAGATTGCTTGCGGGTGAGCGAAGTGAATTGGCTTTATCAGTTACGCCCCGTTGGCCACTGCAGAACCTTTCTTCAATTGAGGAATTAAGTTAATGGATATTGTTTATATTAGAGATTTGCGTATTGAGACCATTATTGGCATTTATGACTGGGAGCGTGAGGTAAAACAAACGGTCAGTTTGGATTTAGATATGGCTCATGATATCCGCAAAGCAGGGGAAACGGATGATATTCAATGTGCATTAAATTATAAATCCATAGCTAAACGACTAATTGCATTTGTTGAAGAGAGCGAATTTTTGCTGGTAGAGCGTATGGCTGAAGAAGTCGCGGCTATTGTGCTCAATGAATTTTCTGTTCCTTGGCTAAGGCTACGAGTCAGCAAGCCGGGTGCTTTGCGGGGCTCCAAGGATGTGGGTATTTTGATACAACGCGGTGAAAAGCCAGCTGGAGTTGCTGTTTAATGGCATTAATTTACTTAAGTCTTGGCAGTAATATTGATCGAGAACATCATATTGGTGCGGCACTGGATGCCCTTACTGGTCGCTTTGGTGCTCTTGAGATTTCTACTGTTTATGAATCGGTTGCAGTGGGCTTTGACGGCGATAGCTTTTTTAATCTGGTGGTAGGAGTAAATTCAGATCTGCCTGTGGGTGAGGTTACCAAGATTCTAAAGCATATCGAAGATTGTCATGGCCGCGATCGAAGTGCGCCAAAATTTGGCCCGCGAAGTTTGGATATAGATATCTTGACAGTGGATAATTTAGCGGGTGAATTTGACGGTATTAGTCTGCCGAGAAGCGAAGTGCTGAAGAATGCTTTTGTACTTCAGCCTTTAGCGGAATTAGCGGCTGATATGACCCACCCATTGACCCATAAAACAATCGGTGAACACTGGCAGGAATTTGATAAAGCGAGCCAAGATCTGTGGCCAGTTAAGTTTGAATGGCAGTCATCGGTCTAAAGGCTGGTGGATCTTCCGCCATCTACGGCTATAGTCTGGCCGGTCATATAGCTTGCGTCTACAGCTAAAAAGAAAACCGTATCTGCGATATCCGATGCACTACCCAGTCTTCCCATGGGTACATTTTTTAATACTGACTGCTGTTTTTCGAGATCATCTTCTTCGTG
Source organism: Porticoccaceae bacterium (assembly GCA_029246925.1). Classification (GTDB taxonomy): domain Bacteria; phylum Pseudomonadota; class Gammaproteobacteria; order Pseudomonadales; family Porticoccaceae; genus HTCC2207. The sequence goes on along the minus strand of JAQWMF010000032.1, from coordinate 36,281 downwards.
TTCAGGCCATAGAATGGCACCTGGGGCAACCGAGTTAACTCTAACCTCAGGTGCAAGCTCTAATGCCATTGTTTTGGTCATAGCAATATTGCCCCCCTTGGCTATGCTGTAAATTGAATGAGCAGCTAGCGCTTGCCGGGCATGCATATCTGAAATATTAACTACTGCGCCTAACTGCCTTTTGAGTAGGGGGCTTAATGCTTGAGTTAGGAAAAAAGGCCCTTTTAGGTTGCTTCCTATTAAATCATCCCATTGCTCTTGATCGCAGTTTTTTAAAGGCGTTGGATAGAAGCTTGATGCGTTGTTAACCAGTACATCAAGTCGCCCCATATTGACTATCAAATCCGTTATTTTTTTTATACCAGAGGTGCTGCTTAAGTTAGCTTGAATCATTAGACAGCTATCTGGATCAATATCGTTTAATGTTTTGCAGAGCTTGTTGGCGGCACTAGCAGACTGATTGTAATGAATAACCACGCGATAATTTGCATTGTGAAAAAGTTGCGCAATATTGGCGCCAATGCGGCGGGCTGCCCCAGTAATTAGAACCACTTTTGCTCTATTATTCATAAGGCCGTCTTATCCCTGATAGTCCGATTTAAAAGTCGTTAGTTGCGCAATTTGTCGCTGTTTTAGTTGACGCCCAATTTCAGACCCTTTGACACCTTCAGCAACTAGGTCAGAAATATCGACATTTTTCACAGCAGATAATGCTGCAGTCAGGTAGTCTCTTGCAGGGTATGTAATATTTTCAAAACCAGTTCTACCACGTGCATCTGCCTCACAGCAATGTAAAAAATCTCTTAACCTATGATGATCTCTTAGGGCACCAATATTTTGAAAAAGCTTCAAGATGGTGGCAGGTTTAAGTTCTTTAGCTTTGTGCGAATGTAGATGGTACTCGGTGACTGCCATGGCAAGTTGGCGATGATTGTTGGGCACAGTTAATCGGTCACATAGGGCTTTGACGAGGGGTAAACCTTTTTTTTCATGCCCAGTATGACTTGGGAGTACAGTCTTGGATGTTAGCGTCTTGCCAACATCATGGACTAAAACGCTAAATCTCACAGCGCTGCAATCTGATAGTTTTACAGATTGCTCTAGCGCCATTAGGGTATGGATGCCGGCATCCACTTCAGGGTGGTAATCAGCCCGTTGCGGCACGCCAAATAAGGTATCTATTTCTGGGAAAAGGGCATTTAATGCACCACAGTCTTTTAGAACTTCAATATAAATCTGTGGTGATTGCTCGGTGAGTGCTCTAGAGGTTTCTTTCCAGACTCTTTCCGCTACTAAAAACGCCATTTCCCCATCCGCTACAATTGATTTCATCAAATCCATTGTTTCATCGGCGATTGAGAACCCAAGATGTTGGTAGCGAGCGGCAAACCGTGCAACTCTCAGTACTCTTAATGGGTCCTCGGTAAAGGCGTCAGAGACGTGGCGAAGTTTCTTTTTTTCAAGGTCTTTTTGACCGCCAAAAGGATCAATGAGATTACCCTCTTTATCTTGAGCCATTGCATTAATAGTTAGGTCTCGGCGAATCAGGTCATCTTCAAGAGTCACGTCTACGGAGGTATAAAATTCAAAACCTTTGTAACCATGACCGGATTTTCTTTCGGTGCGCGCTAGGGCGTATTCTTCGCTAGTCTTGGGGTGAATAAATACGGGGAAGTCTTGGCCTACAGGTTTGTACCCCTGATTAGTCATTTGTTCGGGTGTGGCGCCAACCACTACCCAGTCATTTTCTGTGCTTGGGTAATTGAGTAAGCTGTCGCGAACTGCGCCACCAACCAAATAAATTTGCATACTAACCTCTTGTTCAATTTATCCATTGTAGTGGTCTCGCTAAAGGTTCTCAATCGCTAGCTAAGTTCATATTAATATCATTTTAACTCATTAATAAATAAATTGGGTTGCCAATTTTCTGCATTTTTCCAGTGATCGACTATTATTTAATTATCGTAAGAAAAAAGAGCGAGGAAGTATTTTATTGGCGACATAAATCGCTCGAATTTAACCGTTTAGATGTAAGACTTTTGTGTTTTTTTTAGATAGTGGGGTAGCCCATGAGTAGCGATATTGAAAATGTAGAAGAAATTGATAGCAAGTTTCAGCATACTGTTGATTCTAATTCTCAAGGCGGTCAGTCAAGTAATCGTGGTGATAGCACAGCTCTAAAGAAAAAGTTTAAAGAGGATTTCAGTTCTAGAAGGAGGTTAGAGCAGAAACTTGAGGATAGCCGTATTTATCGACAGGTGCGAGAATTTGACTTTGATGATTTGGACGAGTAGCTCGAAGATATTAATTCATTTGTACAACAGTCAGCATCCCGCTGAGTTTTTTGGCATAATAGAGCCTTAATTTTTTTTGGGATTGATGAAGTCCATTGGCCGCCACAAATATACTTAAAATCGATAACCTTGCTTTTGAGCGCAACGATACGTTGCTCTTCGAACCTGTGAGTTTGCAGCTAAACTCTGGCGAAGCTTTGCATATTGAGGGTGCAAATGGGGCGGGTAAGACGACGTTTTTCCAAATATTGATCAATCTGCTGGAGCCAAGTGCGGGTAGTATTTTTTTTCGCGGTCAAACGTTTAGCAAATGTCGATATGACTATCTTTCTGATATTTTATTTATAGGTCACCAGTCAGGTGTAAAAGCTACACTTTCGGTTGAAGAAAATCTTAGATGGATGAGCCCAGATAATACCTCAGCAGAAAAAATAGCATTGGCATTACAGTCGGTGGGCCTTGAGCATTATGCAAACATGCCATGTTACAGGTTATCTGCAGGTCAACATCGACGTGTTGCACTGGCTCGCCTAGTGACCACAACGGCCTCTCTATGGTATCTGGATGAGCCATTTGCTGCGCTTGATAAGCAGGGTGTTGCTTTTATCGAGGGCTGTATGCAGCAGCATTTGAATAGTGGGGGCGCTATGGTGTTTTCCTCCCACCAAGATCTGGTTAAAATAGAGGCTCGTAGTTATAGGCTTCAGTCATATAGGGAGGTAATGTAGATGTACAATTATCTTTCTGGTGGTTTTTCAGCCTATTTATATCGAGACTTATTGCTTGGTATCAGAAACAAGACTGACCTTGTAAAACCTTTGATATTTTTTCTCTTGATCTCGGCACTTGTTCCTCTGGCGATTGCGCCAGAAGCTGAGCGATTGGCACAGCTCGCCCCCGGTATTATTTGGATTCTAGCAGTGCTAGCGACACTATTATCGGTTGAGCGCCTGTTTAGTGATGATCTTCAGGATGGCTCTTTAGAGCAGATGTTACTGTCGCCCAATATGCTGATTTTACCAATTTTGGGTAAAATAGCCGCCCATTGGCTGATGATAGGGTTGCCACTGACATTGTTGTCGCCATTGATTGGTATATGGTTTTCACTACCTGTAGTGGCCGTTATTCCAATGATATTAAGTTTAGCTCTAGGGACTGCTGTGCTGAGTTTGATTGGTGCAGTGGGCGCGGCTTTAACCTTGCCGCGACAGGGTGGTGTTCTTTTGGCATTGCTTGTTATGCCGTTGTATATGCCGGTTCTTATTTTTGGTAGTGCGACTATTCAAAGTGCCGTTGATGGACTTGATTGGACGGCGCCACTGGCTATTTTGGCTGCTTTTTTGGCCATAGCTATAGCGCTCTGCCCTCTAGCAATTAACGCAGGTCTGCGACTTGCGAAAAATGGATAAACGTTAAATGAATTTACATCTGCAATGGACATGGTTTCACCGCCTTGGGTCTCCGCGGTGGTTTTATCAAAAAACTCAGCGCTGGTTGCCTTGGTTGAGTTTTATTATGTTGTCTCTACTTGTTGCCGGCCTAGTATGGGGGCTTGCTTATGCGCCGCCTGATGCAAAACAGGGTAATAGTTTTCGCATAATATACGTACATGTGCCCGCTTCTGTGGTAGCGCTAGCAGGCTATTATTTAATGGCTATAGCAGGCGCTGTGGGTCTAATTTGGCGGATTAAACTATCTTATATGCTAATGCGTTCAGCGGCACCCATTGGTGCGGCTTTAACCTTTATCGCCTTAGTCACTGGTGCCATCTGGGGTAAGCCAACCTGGGGTGCTTACTGGGTATGGGATGCGCGAATTACCTCTATGTTAATTTTATTATTTCTATACATAGGTGTGATGGCATTGCGCCATACCTATTCTAGCCATGAGGCCGCAGATAAAGCATCAGCTATTTTGGGCTTAGTGGGCATGGTTAATGTACCTATAATTTATAAATCAGTTGATTGGTGGCAGACCCTTCACCAACCGGCGACCATTAAATTTACTGGTGCACCCAGCATGCATCCAGATATGTTTATGCCACTGGTGGTCATGATTGTAGGTTTTTATGCCTTCTATGCAGTTTCATTGATTCTCTTTACTAGAGCAGAGATTCTTCGACGTGAATATAGAGCGAGTTGGGTTAAACAACTTGTAACCGATAAATTAGCAGAGAAATAATTATGTATTTTGATAGCCTACAGCAGCTTATTTTTATGGATGGACATGGCGTCTATGTCTGGTCTGCATTCATTATATCTATTGTTGTAATGGTTGGGTTAATGGTTAAACCTCTATGCCAAAAAAAGCAGGAATTCAAAAATATCCAGCTACATATAAAGCTACAGCAGGTCAATCAGGCCGCTACACAAAAAGAGGCATTAGATGCATCCCATTCGTAAGCAGAGACTACAGGTTGTTTTATTGATCGTGGTTGCCAGTTCGCTGGCGGCTGGGTTAATTGCCTATATGTTGGGTCAAAATGCCAACTATTTTTTTACACCCTCGCAGGTTATTCAGGGCGAAGCGCCTGAAAATGTCACCATTAGGGCCGGCGGAATGGTGGTGGAAGGCTCTATCGAGAGATCGCTAGATTCTCTGGATGTAAGCTTTTGGGTAACAGATGGAATAGGGAATTTAAAAATTAGTTACAGTGGAATCCTGCCTGATTTATTTGCTGAGGGTGAAGCAGCTATTGCCACGGGTAAATTAGATAGCGCCAAAATTTTGCGCGCATCACAGGTGCTTGCTAAGCATGATGAAAATTACACCCCACCTGAAGTAGCCGATGCGATGAATCAGGCTTATAAACTAAAACAGCAGGGTAAGTATTCACCTCAAGAGGCTGAAAAGTGATAGCAGAACTGGGGCATTTTGCTCTAATTATTGCACTGGGTATGGCACTTTTGCAGTCACTGGTGCCTATGATAGGTTCTTTTAAGGGCTATTCTAGCTGGATGCGATTGGGTCGCTCCCTGTCTATGGGGCAGCTATTTTTTGTAGCTATTTCCTTTGGCTGCTTGGCCATAGCTTTTTTGAATGATGACTTCTCACTCAAATATGTGTCACAACATTCTAATACAGCGCTGCCTGATCATTACAAAATCAGCGCAGTCTGGGCAGCTCACGAGGGCTCTCTATTATTATGGGCACTAATATTGGCAGGTTGGACCGTAGCAGTTGCACTGTTTAGTCGTTCACTGCCGCTGGTACTTACCGCTCGTATACTCTCAGTGCTAGGGGCTATTTCTGTGGGTTTTGCACTATTTTTACTGCTTACGTCTAACCCATTTGAGCGCTTATTGCCAATGGTGCCTATGGAAGGTGCTGACCTTAATCCACTTCTACAGGATATAGGATTAATTATTCACCCACCCATGCTGTATATGGGCTACGTTGGCTTTGCAGTTCCCTTTGCTTTCGCTATTGCCGCGCTGATTGGTGGGCAATTTGATAGTGCATGGGCGCGTTGGTCGCGACCCTGGATCAATTTGGCGTGGGTGTTCCTTACTATTGGTATTACTCTGGGGAGTTGGTGGGCCTATTATGAGCTCGGCTGGGGCGGATGGTGGTTTTGGGACCCGGTAGAAAATGCCTCGCTTATGCCGTGGTTGGTAGGCACAGCATTGATACATAGTGTCTCTGCGACTGAAAAGCGTGGTGTGTTTCGAAGTTGGACGCTGTTATTGGCCATCTTCGCCTTTTCACTGAGTTTATTAGGCACTTTTTTGGTGCGCTCTGGTATTTTGACCTCAGTACATGCCTTTGCCTCAGACCCAGAGCGCGGCGTATTTATGCTGATGTTTTTGGCGATAGTTATCGGTGGTTCCTTGATGCTATTCGCGCTTCGCGGTCCAGCGATGCGGAAGGTTGCAGCCTACAGCGGTTGGTCGAGAGAAGTCATGCTTCTCATTAATAATGTGATATTAGTCAGTTCAATGACCATGATTCTCATTGGCACTCTGTACCCATTAGTCGCTGACGTCCTCGAATTGGGTAAAATTTCCGTAGGACCTCCGTACTTTAATTTCTTCTTTGTGCCTTTGACGGTTGGACTAGTTATAGCGTTGGGCATTGCTGTATTTACCCAATGGAAATCTACAGACAGTAGTTTAATACTCAGTAAAATCCCTGTGCCACTTCTGCTGGCAATTGTTAGTGCAGGTATTTTACCAGTCTATTTAGCAACAGATTTCAGCTACTCAATCACTGCGGGATTAACGGTCTTTATGACGGCTTGGCTGATAGCCACAATTGCGGCAGATCTGAGAGATAAAATCGGCATTGATCTAAAGCGTGTAGCCAAGCTAAGCCATAGCTATTTAGGGATGCAATTAGCGCATACGGGTTTAGCCATCTGTGTATTAGGTGTAGGTTTGAGTTCAGCTTATGATCAAACGCGTGAATTGCGCATGGCACCCGGTGACAATGCGATGATTGCTGGCTATGAGTTTAATTTTTCGGGTGTTAATCCTGTTGACGGGCCAAATTTCACAGCATTTCAAGCGCAGATTACAGTCACCAAAAATAATCAGTTGGTCGCTAATTTATTTCCTGAAAAACGACATTACAATGCCGGCGGGCAGGTAATGACCGAAGCGGCTATTGATCCGTCGCTGACAAGGGATATCTATGTGTCTCTGGGTGAGCCCTTAGCAAACGGTGCTTGGGCACTGAGCTTACAGGTTAAACCATTTGTTCGCTGTATCTGGTTGGGGGCTGTTATGGTGGCAATTGGTGGACTATTAGCCGCTACCGATCGACGTTATCGCCGCCGAAAAAAATCTCAGGCCAACAATAAGGTTGCGCCATGAATCGCATAGCACTGTTTGTTCCATTGATGGTTTTTGCCATTTTGAGTCTTTTTCTACTCAAGGGTTTAGATAGAGACCCAACGGAATTGCCATCTGCACTGGTAGGCGAACCATTCCCGTCTTTTATCTTGCCATCTCTTGCTAATGATCAGGAGTTGCTCTCTGAGCGTGATCTTGATTCTCAGGTGGTACTGGTCAATGTTTGGGCTACCTGGTGCTTTGCCTGCCGAATTGAGCACCCTATGCTCAATCAATTAGCCGCTGAGGGTATAGCGATTATTGGCCTTAATTACAAAGATCAAGATCAGCAGGCTATTCAATGGCTTAAGCAAAAAGGTAACCCCTATCTATTTAATATTGTCGATGCTCAAGGAAGTTTAGGTTTTGACTTAGGTGTCACTGGTGCGCCAGAAACCTATTTGGTAGATGCTCAGGGTATTATTCGATACCGCCGCGTTGGTGTAGTAGACCAGCGAGTTTGGGATGATGAAATGAGCAGCCTTTATCAGCAGTTAGTCGGTGAAATGGAATAATGCGAATGTATTTATTAAATGTTTTACTCGCTATGGCAATATTTCTGATGCCTTTAGCTCAGTTTGCTGAGCCATCTAAAGTTTGGGCCAGTACCGAGGTGGTGCAATTTTCTGATCCCTCGTTGCGCGAGCGATACTATCAATTGGTTCAAGAGTTGCGTTGCCCAAAGTGCCAGAATCAAAATTTAGCCGATTCCAATGCGCCAATTTCCAAAGATATGAAAGCGCAGATCCATTCTATGCTTGAAGCGCAAAATACCGATGATCAAATTAAGCAGCATTTGGTCTCGCGCTATTCAGAATTTATTCTGTATCGCCCTGAGGTTAATACAAATACTGGGTTTCTGTGGTTAGCGCCTCTGTGTTTTGTTTTATTTGGAGCCGTTATTATATGGCGCTACGCCTTTTCAGGACGTCGAGTTAAAGCTGATACCACAGAGCTAACTGACAAGCAGCAGCAACAGTTATCCGAGTTATTGGGCGAGGACGATCAATGATGACCCTATGGCTTCTTATTGCAGGGCTTTTGGTGCTTGCTTCTTTATTTTTGATTTATCCCTTTGTACGTCGGGGTCGGGTTGATCAGGGCGAGGTACTGGAAGCCAATTTGCAGATTTTTCGTGACCAGCAATCACAGCTAGATCGCCAGTTAAAGCAACAGCAAATAGATCAAGCGCAATATCAGCAGCTTTTAATTGAAGCCAAACGGTTACTCCTCAGCAATACCGAAAGCCCCGAGCCCCAACAGTCAATTGTTACAGAGAGCAGACAGGCGGTTTGGTTATTGCCGGTGGTACTTTTGCTAATGCCGCTGTTTTGTTTAGGTATTTATCAGTCTGTGGGCGCATCTGCCGATCAGCGCATTTTAACCCTGATTCAGCAGGCCTCAGAATCAACGGATGCTGTTCAATCGACAGAGTTGCAGGATCAGCTTTATGCGGCAGTTGAAAAAAGAGCCGAGCAACGTCCAGACAATATTTACTATTGGATACTGCTAGCCAAACGAGCGATTCAGAAAAATGACTTATCCAGTGCCGCCTATTACTACTCGCAGGCGATTAAACTAAGTCCTGACGATGGTTATTTATTGGGGCAATATGCCGAAATCCTATTTATGCTAGCCAATAGCCAGTTTACAGATGAGGTGTTATTGGCTCTGGATAAGGCATTTGCCATAGATTCATCCAATCCAACGGTATTGGGTTTAAAGGGTATTCAGGCATTTGAAAGCCAGCAATGGCAGTTGGCCATTACCTACTGGCAAGAAGCGCAAAGACAGATGAATCAAACCTCTGCAACCGCCAAAGCCCTTAAAGCCGGTATTGCTCGCGCGCAAAAACGCTTGGGTATCGAGCCTGAACAAGCCACAGTATCACCTCAGGTTGAGATAACAGTCAGCATCGACCAATCTATTGTGTTTAATCCAGAGCAATCGGTGTATGTTGCACTAGTAGCCATCTCAGGTGCACCTATGCCATTGGCGGCGAAAAAACTAAGGGCAGGGGACTTGCCGACTACCATTACCCTCAGCAATGCCGATGCAGTGATGGTGGGCTATAACCTATCTAGCGTCAATGAGGTTAAAGCGGTGGCTAGATTATCCCAAACAGGCTCGGCAACACCGCAGGTGGGAGATTGGGAGGACGCTATAAGTCCGATAAATTTAAGCACAGTAAAACAACATCTAAACCTTCAAATATCAGCGCAAATAAAGTCCAATTGAGTCTAATAATTAAGGCAATTTAGGTCTTTTTTTCCGTCTTATTAAGTTGTCTTAAAAATCCATCTCATATTTCTGTCATAAAATTGGATAAATGGTTTTGCCTTCTGCTTATACTGTGTAGAATACCGGCTAGCCATTAAAAATGGCCAACCAAAATTGACCAAAAAAACGACCTATAAATGCGGCTTAAATCAATAAAATTAGCTGGGTTCAAATCTTTTGTGGACCCCACCAATGCTCAGTTTCCTGGTAATCTGTGCGCGGTTGTCGGCCCCAACGGTTGTGGTAAATCCAATATTATCGATGCGGTGCGCTGGGTGATGGGTGAAAGCTCAGCCAAGAATTTGCGCGGCGAGTCGATGTCCGATGTTATCTTTAATGGTTCAGGTGCCCGTAAGCCGGTTGGTCAGGCATCTATTGAGCTGGTATTTGATAACTCTGAAGGGCGTATTGTGGGTGAATACGCCTCATACAACGAAATTGCAATTAAGCGCAAAGTTACCCGAGATGGCACGGCTAATTACTATCTAAATGGTAACAAGTGTCGTCGTCGCGATATTACCGATATCTTTTTGGGTACCGGTTTAGGTCCCCGTAGCTATGCGATTATTGAGCAGGGTATGATCTCGCGCCTAATCGAATCCAAACCCGATGAATTGCGTGTGTATATCGAAGAAGCGGCAGGTATTTCCAGATATAAAGAGCGCCGTAGAGATACGGAGTCACGTATCAATCGCACCATGGAAAACCTTGAGCGTCTGACTGATATTCGCGATGAACTCGGCAGGCAGATAGGTCGCCTTGAGCGTCAGGCTAAGGCCGCTGAAAAGTACGCAGAGTACAAGAAACAGGAACGCCAATTAACGGTTGAATTATTAGCCTTGCGTTGGCGCGATTATGATCAATCGGGTCAACAGCAAAAGCAGATTATTGGCAAGCTTGAGCTTGAGCATGAAAAGCTATTGACTGCCCGCAGCGCCTGCGATACAGCGATTGAAAAACTGCGTGCTGATTTTACTCAAGCCAGTGATTCATTTAATGAGATCCAAGCCAACTTCTACAAAATCGGCAGCGAAGTTGCTCGCTTAGAGCAGGCGATTGAACACTCGCAACAGCGTGCTCAGGAGTTAGATAAAGACCTTCAGCAAACTGAGCATAACTTCAGTGAAGCAGAGCAGCACCTGAATAGCGATAAACAAAAGGCTGCTGGTTGGGGTGCTGAACAGTCTGAGCTTGAGCCTCTATTAGCGAAGGCGCAAGAGGCTGAAAAAGCCTCATCAGAGTTATTACAAACTGCTGAGTCTGCAATGCAGCAATGGCAGCAATCATGGGATGAATTTACCCAGTCAGCTGCAGACCCACGACAGCAGGCTGAGGTGCAGCAGTCCCGAATTCAACATATAGAACAACTTTTACGCCGTCTTGATGAGCGTCGCACTTCTTTATCTACCGAAGTTAGCAGCTTTCAAGCTAGTCCAGCGGAAAAAGAAATGGCGGCGGTTCAGGCTGAATTAATTAAAGTTGAATCAGCGCGAACCCAGCTTGATAAGCAACGTCAGGATCACAGCACACAGATTCAAGCATTGCGTGAGCAAGAAAAGCAAACCAGTGCAGATTACGATAGCCTGCGTAGCAAGCAACAGACCTTAAAGGGTCGTGAGGCCTCTCTAGAGGCACTACAGCAAGCGGCAAAAGGCGACGAGTCTGAAAGAAAGTGGTTGGCTGATAAGGGATTAGCGAACAAACCTAGATTGGCTGACTCTGTGGTTCCAGACAAGGGCTGGGAGCTTGCAGTAGAGACAGTGCTGGGTAGTTATCTCCAGGCAATTGCAGTAGATGATGTGGTTTCTAGCATAGATTTGTTAGATGATTTTAAAAAAGGTGAATTACTCCTTATCAGCAAAGGTACTTCAGCTAAAAATGCGGCTGATAAGGGTCGGTTGTTAAGTGATTTAGTCAAGGCAGAAGGTGTTGATGGTCTTCTGGCAAATATTTATGCCGCAGATAGTTTAGCTGAAGCATTAACACTTCAATCAAAGCTAAGTGCTGTGGAGTCTGTAGTGACACCAGAGGGCATCTGGCTGGGTAGTAACTGGTTGCGTGTAGCCCGTGATAAGGACGCTACGGCAGGGTTTTTACAGCGCAAGCAAGAGCTTGAGAAGATTACAGAACAGCTTGCTGTAACCCATAAAAAAGTGGATCAGCTTGAGTCGACTCGGGCTAAAAACGAAGCCTCTTTAAAACAGCTTGAGCAGGATCGTCAATCGCTAGATACAAAGCACTCAGAGCAGCAGCATAAATACACCGAACTGCGTTCTAAGCTAAGTGGCTTTGAGGTGCAAATCGAGCAGTTTAAGGCGCGTAAGCATAGAGCCGAAACTGAATTGTCAGAGGTCGAGGCGCAGGCAAAAACTGAAACCCAAAACCTATCGGCAGCGCGCAAGACTTTAGAACAGGCCATTGAAAAAATGGATGTCGATAGTCAGCAGCGGGAACAGTTGGTTCAAAAACGTGACCAATTTAGATCAGAATTAGACAGTAGCCGCCAAACAGCAGATCAAGATCGCATTCAACGACAACAGCTAGAGATGCGTCAGCGCTCTCTAACTACGCAATTAGACTCTGTTCGCGAGGGTATTCAGCGACTACAGGTACAGGTTGAACGTCTTAGTGAGCGTCGTGAGCAGCTTAAAGCGGCCTTTAATATCAAAGAAGATCCGTCAGAAAACTATAAGGTCGAGCTTGAAAATGCACTGGCCTCGCGCCTAGCTGTTGAAGAAACCTTGACTGAGGCGCGAGCGGCGGTTGAGACCGTTGAATTCCAAATGCGCGAGCAAGAAAAAATCCGCGGTGAGCTAGAACAAGAAGCGCAAAAGGCCCAGGGCAAACTCGAGCAACAAAGGCTTTCTGCTCAAGAAATTACTACCCTAAGCAGCACCATTGATAGCCAAATCAAAGAGAAGCAGGGTGATCTTCCTGAGTTGCTAGAAACCCTTGATGAAGATTCGGCTATTGTGGATTGGGAAGAAAATCTACAGGTAATGGCTAACAGAATTCAGCGATTGGGACCTATTAATTTAGCGGCAATCGATGAGTACAAATTGGAATCAGAGCGCAAAGATTATCTTGATCAGCAAAATGCTGAGTTAGAAGAAGCGCTAACCACATTGCGAAATGCAATCCAAAAAATTGACCGTGAAACCAGAACCAAATTTAAAGATACTTTTGAATTTGTAAACACCCATATTCAAGAGTTATTTCCAAAGCTATTTGGTGGCGGTCACGCTTACCTTGAAATGGTGGGTGATGATCTTCTTAATGCGGGTGTAGCACTGATGGCAAGACCACCGGGTAAGAAGAACAGCTCAATCCACCTGTTATCTGGTGGTGAAAAAGCATTGACTGCAATTGCCATGGTATTTTCAATCTTTAAGCTCAATCCTGCACCTTTCTGTATGCTGGATGAAGTGGATGCGCCACTGGATGATGCTAATGTTGGGCGCTATGCAGCGATGCTTCAAGAGATGTCAGATCATGTTCAATTTATCTTTATCTCGCATAATAAGATTTCAATGGAGGCAGCCAGTCATTTGATGGGTGTCACCATGCATGAACCAGGTGTTTCACGACTGGTAACTGTAGATGTAAACCAAGCGGCTGAATTAGCAGGGGCATAATCACTGTATTCGGTTACAAATAGTGGCTTTAACGAGAGCAATTAGAGTATTCTTTATCTATGGATTACTTTGAACCAAAAACGATAGTGATTGCAGTGTCTACAATGGTTTTTTTGGCTATTGTTCTCGACTTTCTGCGCCGTAAAAAACGCAATCGCTATGAAAATTTGCAAATGTCCTCTCGCGAGATTAGCCGCGCTTCGCGATACGAATACGAAGAAGATCCGTTTTCTGATAGTCAATTTCCCTCAGGTGGTTCTCGCGTAGTTGGTACTCGAGATGATGACTATTCAGAGCCAGTAGAAAATGAAAAACAAAATTCACTATTTCATCAGCCAGAACAGGCTAAGTTTGATTGGGACGATGAACCAGCTGAGCAAGAGCCTACTCCGATTAGCATAAAAGCGGTGCCTAAAAAGCAAGCTGAAAAGATCGAACAGGCTGAGAGACAAGAACTGTTAGTGATTCACCTAATGACCGCTAAGGATCAAACCTGCGATGGTCAGAAATTACTAGATACCGCAGTTAGTCTTGGTTTGAGATACGGTAATATGAAAATATTCCATCGCCATACCAGTGAAGTTGGTTCTGGGCCGGTTCTATTTAGTATGGCCAATCTGCTAAATCCTGGAACATTTGACCTTACCACTATTGGCCAACAGAAGATGGTGGGTGTCACATTATTTATGGCGCCTTCAGACTTGGATAAACCCGGTGAAATCTTTGATTTAATGATGAATGTAGCTGAGCAAATGGCAGAAAAACTGCAACTTAATATTATGGATGAATCACGCAGTTCAATGACCAAGCAAACTATCGATCACTACCGGCATCGCGCACAGCAGGCGGTTCTTCTTCAGGAGCGCAGCGGTTAAAGTTGCGATAGCCCCATGCTAAATATTCCAGAAGCGGTTCATCAGCGCTACCAGCGCCTTAAGAGCGAACTCAATCACCATAATCACGCCTATTACGTTCTAGACGATCCATCGATTCCCGATAGTGAATACGACCGTTTGATGCGAGAATTACAAGATATCGAACAGCAATATTCTGAATTGAGAACCCCAGATTCACCGAGTCAGCGAGTGGGTGGCGTAGCCTTAGACAGCTTTTCACAGGTGAAGCATGAAGTACCTATGCTGTCTCTAGATAATGCTTTTTCGGATCAAGAAATGAGTGATTTTGATCGCCGAATCAAAGATCGTATCAATCTTGAATCAAGTCAACATTTAGCCTATGCCTGCGAGCCCAAATTGGATGGTGTTGCAGTGAGCCTCATCTATGAACAAGGCTTGTTAATGCGTGGTGCCACAAGAGGTGATGGCAGTGTCGGTGAAGATATAACCGCCAATGTTCGCACCATTAAAAGCATTCCATTAAGGTTGCGAGGAGATGATTTTCCCGAGCTATTAGAAGTTCGCGGTGAGATCTATATGCCGCGAGAGGGTTTTAATGAATTTAATACAAAAGCTCGCGAGACAGGTGACAAACCCTTTGTTAATCCGCGCAATGCAGCCGCAGGTAGCCTGCGTCAGTTAGATTCCAAAATTACAGCTACGCGCCCACTGGAAATGTGTGCCTACAGTGTAGGACAGTATCAGGGTAGTCAAAAGCCAGATAGTCATTTTGCCATGCTCCGTATGTTGGGTACTTTGGGTTTTAAAATCAATCAGCATATCAAGCAAGTTGAGGGTATAGACGCCTGTGAAGACTACTACCAACAGCTAGCGAGTCTTCGAGATCAGCTAGATTACGATATTGATGGCATTGTTTACAAAGTAAATGATTTCAAACTACAAGAGCGCTTAGGTTTTGTTGCTAAGGCTCCGCGCTGGGCGATTGCCCGTAAATTCCCTGCTCAAGAAGAAATGACGCGCCTTTTGGATGTTGAGTTTCAAGTGGGTCGAACAGGTGCAGTAACGCCAGTGGCTCGATTAGAACCTGTATTTGTTGGCGGCGTTACAGTAGGTAATGCCACACTTCACAATGCGGATGAAATTAATCGTTTAGGTGTTTGTGTGGGTGATACAGTAATCGTTCGTCGTGCCGGTGATGTTATTCCGCAAATTGTTAAAGCAGTGCTAGAAAAGCGTCCACAGGGCGCTCAGCCGATTATTTTTCCAGAGCGGTGTCCAGTCTGTCAGTCTAGCGTTAAACGCACAGAGGGTGAGGCGGTAGCGCGCTGTACAGGCGGTCTATTCTGTGGCGCCCAAACCAAAGAAGCCATCAAGCACTACGCCTCAAGAAAGGCTATGGATATTGATGGGTTAGGGGATAAGCTTGTTGATGCACTAGTCGACCATGATTTGATTTATTCGGTAGCAGACTTATATGAACTCAAGCTTGAAAAGTTAATTAATCTTGAGCGGATGGCGCAAAAATCAGCTGAAAATCTACTCAATTCTATTGAGGCTAGTAAGCAGACAACCCTGCCGAAATTTCTTTTTTCACTGGGTATTCGAGAGGTGGGTGAGGCAACAGCGCAGACATTGGCTAACAATTTCGGCACTCTAGATACAGTGATTGCCGCAACAGCAGAGCAGTTGTTAGAAGTTGAAGATGTCGGCCCTATAGTGGCACGGCATATAGTCGACTTTTTTAGAAATCCAGATAATCTCTCGATTGTTGAAGCCCTAAGAAAATCTGGCGTGCAATGGAAGGATATAGATCAAACAGCACAGGCATTGCCATTAAAAGGTCAGACTTGGGTTCTGACCGGAACTCTGGAGACTATGAGTCGGGCCGAAGCCAAAGATCGTCTTCAGCAATTTGGCGCAAAGGTGGCGGGTAGTGTTTCAGCCAAAACTCATGCTGTGGTTGCAGGTCCTAGTGCTGGTTCAAAACTCAACAAAGCACAGGCATTGGACATTCAGGTATTAACTGAACAATCCTTAATCGATTTTTTAGATAATCTATAACTAGGGGCGCCAAATAAAATTATGACCAAGCCAAAAAGTCTAATTAAAATGCGCTCGACTTGGATTATCTCTATGTTGGCTTGCGCACTTTTTTTGCTGATAATGATCAAAAACTACCCGCTTTCAGTAGCTACCATTATGCAAAATTTTGTTTATATCTTAGCGGGGCTGCTTATCATATTTATTCCTACTTCGTTGCTTGGTTGGGCGGTGTCAAGAATCCGCGGACGACGTAAATAAGTGTCGATTCAATCGTTTTCCTTCCGGTATTTTTTGGTAACCATTGGTCTTAGCAATCTTGGTATGGGGCTTCAAAAAGTACTCTACCCCTGGCTGGTGGTTGGAGTTTTGGAACTTTCTCCCAGTCATCTAGGATTAGCCCAGTTAGCGGTGTTACTGCCAAGTCTGCTATTTGTTCTTCTTGGTGGTGTAGTTTCCGACCGACTACATAGGGGACGTTGGCTATCTGTACTGTATTTACTTTATTTTATTCCAGTGGGTGGTTTGTCTGTCTTCTTTTGGCTGGGAAGCGTTAGCTTTCTGCAGTTAGTTATTTTTGGTACATTATTTGGCACTATTACAGCCTTCGTTCAGCCTGCCAGAGAGAGCCTTCTGGGCTATGCCGCACCAGAAATTATGCACCAAGCAGTGGCAAAGGTTATGGTGGTTCAGTTTATAGCGCAGGGAGCTGGTTTTATCGTTGCCGGGCAGTTAGATATTGTCGATCCTCTACACTTGCTGTGTTTCCAATTGCTGGTATTTCTTTTAAGTTCGATATTTATCAGGCGCAGTCATCCTTTAGTTCCAGAGGTAGAGGCAAAACAACCGCCAAAACCACCAACCTCGTTAAAAAATCTTATTACTGAATTAAAAGAAGGTTTGGTGCTTTTTAGACATAACAAAAGTTTGCTTCATTTAATCCTTATTGTTTTTGCTACAGGTTTTCTCGCTTTTGGTGTCTATCTGGTGGGTGTGCCACTCATTGCTAAGCAGCTCTATGGTGGCGGAGCCACACTCTATGCTGGATTACAGATTGCCTTTACTCTAGGGATTATCAGCGTCAATTTAGGGGTAATGAATCTGGCTAATATGTTTTTCAAATCTGGACGATTAATGGTATTGAGTTTTTTAGCTCGCGGGACTTTGGTTGCTTTAGTCGCTCTAAAACCCTCATTGTGGCTACTGTTTCCATTGATCTATATTTGGGGTGTTTTCACAGGGTTATCAATGACTTTGGGGCGAACGATTCTTCACAATGAAGTGCCAGATAATATGCGCTCAAGAGCAGTCTCTATCTATCAGTTATGCCTCTATGGAGGTGCGCCATTAGGTGCGTTGATCTGTGGATTAACCGTTGAATGGATCGGATTGAGAGATGCATTTTTTGCTATAGCTTGGGTTACCCTAGCACTATCCATAGTGACAGCACTCCGATCGCCACTGTGGCATGTAAAGAGTGCGCGCTCAGTTAAAGATTAAATGCTACCAGTGCTGCAGTTACTGCAACATTAAGAGATTCAACCCCATTCGCCATAGGTATGCTAATACGGTAATCACTCATATCCATAATACGTTGACTGACACCATGGGTTTCATTGCCAAGAATAAAAATGGTGGGTTCATTTGGATTAAAGTCTGTTATTGGCGTGGCATTATGAGAGGTCAATGTACAGAGTTTAAAGCCACGCTTTTGAAACTCTTTGAGTGATTGTTCTAAATCGGTACAGGACAGTATATTGCCTTTAAACGCCGTTCCAGCGCTAGCCTTAATAACCAGTGGTGAAATAGCCGCGCTGCCCTTAGAGGGAAGTAGCAGGCCATAGGCAGGGCTGGCAGTCACGCTGCGAATGATCATGCCTAGATTTTGTGGGTTGGTAACAGAGTCCAAAGCAATAATAGAAATATTTTTACTATTAGATGGCCGTTCTAGATTATCCAGACATTCCTGATAAGGCTGAAAGCCTGGACAGTAAATATCACAGGCAACCCCCTGATCCTGTTTGCTATTGCGAGAAATTCTAGAAAGCTGTTCTCGGCTATGCAAGGCCACTTCAATATTGCGCTTAGCGGCCAAATCTTTAAGCTCTCTCACAACAGAACTATCGCGATTAGATTTAGCCAGATGCAGTCTATAAATTTGCAGTCCAGGATCTCTTAAAGCCTCAACAACAGGGTTGCGACCGTAAATAGTGATCATATGGTCGAAAAACTTTTTGCGCGCCAGATATTCAGCGCGATCTTCGCCATGTTGGGTATTCGAATTACCGGATTTTCCACTCATAGAAATTTTATGCCAGCAACGCTTGGTAGGCTCGCAACGCAGGAATCATTCCCATGTTTAAGGAGTCAACCGTAAAGGCATGACCAATCGACACTTCTAAAAGATCTGGAATACTGGCATATTGGCCAAGATTTTTAAGATTTAAATCATGCCCAGCATTAACACCCAAGCCAAGCGAAGTGGCTAATTGAGCTGCCAGTAAATGCTGTTCAAAGTAACTATCTTGATGCTCAGATCCCCAAGCTGCTGCAAAGGGGCCTGTATATAACTCAATGCGGTCTGCTCCCACTTCTGAGGCCCGTTTAATCTGATCTAAATCGGGGTCCATAAACAGACTCACTCTAACGCCCATAGATTTTATCTTATTGATGATCGGAGTAAGTTGCTCGCCCTGTTTATTAAGGTCAAAACCATGGTCGGAGGTGAGCTGGCTATCTGAGTCTGGCACTAATGTGCACTGATCTGGCAGGGTTTCCTCAACTAGCAAAACTAAACCGGGGTAATCACCGCAGGCATCAGCCAATGGATTGCCCTCAATATTAAATTCCACCTCATCTAGAGGGGCAACTAGCGTGGCTAATTGGCGAACATCATCTGGTCTTATATGCCGCTGATCAGGTCGAGGGTGAACAGTAATCCCATCAACACCGCAGTCGATACAGGTCTCTGCAAAATCGAGAATATTAGGATAATTCCCCTCTCGAGAATTGCGAATCAGGGCGATCTTATTAAGATTTATACTCAGTGCGGTCATTGAGAGCCTAAATTATTTCTTTGGTGTATTTTGTTGTGCAGTTTTGACGCTGTCTTTAATGACTGGCTTTACCGGTTTTGGCTTTAAAACACGCGCTTTAATAATGCTAATGGTTTCAATTGGTACATTACCATAGCGTTCAAGATTTTTAGTTTTAGTGGTAGCAATGTTGTCTACAACATCCATTCCCTCAACAACCTTGCCAAATACCGCATAACCGGGACGACCTTCTTGGCCATCTAAAAACGCGTTGGTTTTATGGTTGATAAAGAATTGGCTGGTTGCACTGTCGGGAATACGGGTGCGAGCCATGGCTACTGAATATTTAAGATTTTTAAGACCATTGTTAGATTCATTAACAATAGCAGGTCTACTGGGCGGCTTTGGCGTCATATCAAATCTATGGCCACCCGCTTGAATCATAAAATCTTTAATGACGCGGTGAAATACAATGCCATCGTAAAATCTTTCATTTACATAGGCTATAAAATTCTCAACACTCACCGGAGCAGCCTCTGGGTTAAGCTCAATAACAATTTCCCCGACATTAGTTTGCAACGAAACCTGAGGAGCGTTTGTCTGTGCAAAGCACAGGCAGCTAATAGCAAGCGCAGCGATGAAGACCACACATTGAAATAATTTATACATAACTAGATTCCTAAGCCTATTAATGCCATTCTGAAAGACGTTTTCTACCGCGAACACGAGGAATAATTGCCGCTAAAATAGCGCCTAAAAAGACCAAAAAACCGCCATAGAGAAACGACTGATTTCTTGTATTATTTTGTAGATCATCAACATTAGCACTAAGTACATCGCGTGATTCCTGAAGCATATGATTGTGTGTTACCAATAACTGGTTCTGCTCATTCAGCGCGATCTCTTTAGATGAAACTAATTTAATATCAGTCAATTCCTTAGACAGTTTTTTTCGATCGCTTTCAATATTTGCAATCTGCGCACGCAGACTTTCTGCTAATTCGAAAGAATTTTGCATATCTAATTCAAGCCTACGGTTTTCACTGCCTAGCCGCTCTATTTCATGGGTGTTTTCTGTCAAAATTGAACGTGCAATTTTGTTTTCGGTTAAATGTTGGCGTCTGATCCAGCCGCGATAACCGCTTTCGGTTGCTACTAGACTCCAATCTTCTTCGTGCTCATAGACATAAAGCTGGGTTCCGCTCTTAAGACCCTTATGAACGATCTTACAGGTAGAGCAGGGCGAGCTTCTCAGGGGGACATAGAATTCATCTGAAATAAAACCAATTTCAGAATCTACAGATAGTTCTTCAGCAGCGTTAGGTGTTTCTGAAAAAGCAAATTCAGAAAAAAGAACAAACGCTGACAGAATACTTAATTTAATATAGCTCATTGAAAATATTACCATTTAGGCCGAAATAATTGATAGTGATCATACCTTTAATTCAAGGTGATTAATAACTTTAAACAGAAAATTTGATCTAGGGTAAAACTTTCTTAAACGGCTTAATAGTAACATTGGTGTAAACGCCTGCAATCATATAGGGATCCTTTGCAGCCCAATCTTCAGCCGATTTTAGGCAATCAAATTCAGCCACTACAAGGCTGCCAGAGAACCCAGCAGAGCCGGGATCTTCGCTGTCAATCGTTGGGTGAGGCCCTGCAATGAGCAAACGGCCATCATTGCATAATTTATGAAGTCGTTCCAAATGGGCTGGTCTTGCCTTTTTGCGCTTCTCTAAGCTGTTTTCAACGTCTTCACTTATAATTGCATACCACATAAAAAATCTTTCCTGTTTAATTCGTCGTTTAAATTATCGCTGCTTAACAATTGTTTCAAGATCTAAGCCAGTTAACTTTTTGATACCCCTAAAGAGATAAAATATATTGCCCATCATCACTGCCATTGCTGGAAGGGCAATGACCGGAAAGCTAAGAGCAGTCATTTTGCCCAACTGCTCATTAAACGAAACTGTCCCAGGCTCAGCAGTCAAAATAATAACCGCTAATAAATAATTTAGCAGAGATGAAAGAAAAAAGGAGCCGGCTAGAATCCATGAGGCATTAATGAGCAGTTGATCAAATTCAGACTGACAGCCATTGTCATCTAATGCTTGATTAATCCTGCTGACATCAAACACCTTATCATTAAGAATTAAGGTGTGAATTAGCGGTTGGGAAGTCTTTAGTGACAAAAGCGTAGCGATGCCGAGAACCCCAGGTATGGAGGCTTCCTTGATAGCTATATAGATAGCATCCATTTCAAAAAGGCTAATACCGCCAGTTAGGGACACGCTAATAACGCCTAAACCGGAGAAAAAATTAAGCTTTCCTCTAGAAATAAAGTCATGCAACCCGTAAATAAGAGGAAATGCCAAGGCTACGATAATGGCTAACTTGATGCCTAGATAATTTTCACCGCTTAGCTTTGTAAGTATGAGTGTGGGCAAAATAATGTTGCACAGTAAATTGAACAGAAGACTTTCTTGTTTTTCTGTTGAACCGTCGCTGGCTACTTCGGGTTGCTGGTTTGTCATAGGGGATACAATTTAAGGATTTGGCGTTTATTCAGCTGGTCATTGTAACTGTTGGATAGGAGATTTTCCTAATTCAAAGCAGTTTTTCTAATTTTCAGCGACAAATAATGTGAACTGTGTCGCAAAACCAAAAAAAATATACGAAATTACATTGAAATTATAGGTTAGTTGTTCTACCTCTATATAAACGAGTAACTTATATGGAGAACTAGCTATGTTGAAACTAAGCAAGGTGAGTCGTTTAAGGTCGGTTGATTATAGTTATAAGAGGTGGTTGTTATGCTAACCATCAAGCCGCCATCAAATAACTCTGACGCTGAGTGTATGGTGAATAACCCAAGCCATAATGAGGTCTATGATGATGGCTTTTCAGAGGTTCTAGCAAGTGAGTTCAAAGCGCCCCTTAGCACAATGCTGGGTATGCTAGATTTATTGTTAACGACTGAAATGTCACTTAAGCAGAAAGAATATCT
Organism: Porticoccaceae bacterium; assembly: GCA_029246925.1. Taxonomy (GTDB): domain Bacteria; phylum Pseudomonadota; class Gammaproteobacteria; order Pseudomonadales; family Porticoccaceae; genus HTCC2207. The sequence goes on along the minus strand of JAQWMF010000032.1, from coordinate 14,298 downwards.
AGAAGTTGCCTGCTCATCTGGGCGATCGCTGATGAATTTGGTTGATTCAGTACTAACGTATTTTGAAATCAAAGCCGGACAAATAAAGCTGGTTGAACAGGATTGCCACCTAGCAGAAATTTTAGATGAGGTGATTGAACAGTTAGCTGAAAAAGCGCTCAAAAAATCCATTAATTTAGGTTACGTTTTACCCAAAGATTTTCCCGCAGTTTTCTTAACAGATTCAAGAAAGCTTCAGCAAATAGTGTATCAGCTTTTAGATAACGCGATTAAATTTACCCACTTCGGCGAGGTTTCAATTTATGTAAAGCTAAATTCTGAAGCGGATACCATTTATGTTGCCGTCAAAGATCGGGGTATTGGTATAGCTAAAACGAATCATCAGAAAATTTTTAGGCCCTTTTTTCAGGTTGATCCAACCCTCGATAAAATATATCAGGGTCTGGGTTTGGGGCTAACCATCGCTCAGGAACTCGCTAGAATAATGAAAGGCCGAGTAGAGTTAACAAGTGACCTTGGCTGCGGGAGTAATTTTGTCCTTAAATTGCCAATAAAGTTGGTATCCACTAAAACGCCAATTAAAAAAAGGCAAGGCTTTTTAAACCAAGATTTTTTATTAGTTACTCGATCACCGTTAATTAGAGATTGTGTGGTGAATAATATAGGGTCGCTAGGAGGTGTTGTAACAGTCTCTGATTCTAGTCAAGATGCGGTGAAAATTGTATCAGAATCAGATTCCAGTAAATATAGCGCTGTTATTGTTGATGAGGATCTTGGTGATATTCCTCTGGCGGAGTTTTTTGGCTTATTACAGGATAGTCTTATTTTTTCCGATACTTTTGCCCTGATTTTATCAAATCCTTATTTCTCCTCTTATCATCTGGATGGTCTGCAGATTGCTCGGCTAGAAAAGCCTATCCTATCGACATCTCTAACGCAGATTTTAATTAACCAGTTAGCGTCACAATCTGATGCCAAGCAACTTGCTACGCTGGCTAATTTGGATTCTGGAAATGGAATCAATGTGCTTATTGTTGAAGATAGTCGAATTAATCAGCAAATGATAGAGGCAATGTTGATGCGACTAAACTGTCGGCATCAGGTTACATCTAACGGTAAAGCGGCAGTTGAAAAAGTAGTTTATGGTGATTTTGATCTGGTACTGATGGACTGTAATATGCCAGTTTTAAGTGGCTATGCAGCCACCCGTCAAATTAGAGGTTTTGAAGAGCAGGATGCAGGAAAGCTGCCCATTATTGGTATGGCAGCAAATGATACAGATCGAGAGCTTTGTATGTCAGCTGGAATGAGTGATTTCATTAAAAAGCCTCTTAGCTTAGTTCATTTGAGAGATCTGTTATCCAGATGGACCTTTTTCCCAATTGCCAGAGCAGTATCCTCACTCAACGATATGGACTCCTCGAGCCATAAGATCATAAATCACACTCCAGCGAATAACCTGAGTTATAATCCGCGAGCCCTAGACCAGCTTGTCAATACAGTGGGTAATTCCATAACCAATGTGATAAAAGACTTTTGTTTGGATATGGAAATCTACATTCAAAATCTGCGTTCTGCTATCAATCAAAAGAATGAAAGTGAAATATGCTATATCGCGCATACATTAAAGGGTGCTGCTAGAAATTTTGGCGCCGATCAAATGGTTCGCCTCAGTAGCCAGCTTGAGGAACAGGTTAGGCGTGGAGAGTTACAAGAGATTCAAAAAATTCTTCTTAGAATTGAAAGTGCAGCGGACATTTTAAGTTCAGATTTGAGTAAGCAAACAAAATCTCTTGCTAAGCAATACACATCGATTAACCACTTTGAAAGCAAGGATTTGGTTTTGGTTGTAGATGATGATCGTACATCCAGAGTGGTGTTAGCTGAAGCGTTGAGAAATAGTGGTTGTGAGGTTGATGAGGCAAGGAATGCAACCGAAGCATTAGAAATTTGTAATCGTTGTATGCCAGACTTAATTTTAATGGATGCCATTATGCCTGGGTTGAATGGCTTTGATCTTTGTAAAACCATCAGAAATATGCCATTTGGCGCAGATATCCCCGTTCTTATTATCACTGCTTCTGATAGTGAGGACGCTGTGTCAATGGCATTTTCTGTTGAAGCGACTGACTTTATTAACAAGCCTGTTAATACATCGGTAATTCAAAAGCGTGTCAATCATTTAATTGCTTCAAATAAGGCAGAGCGAAATATAAAGCAACTGGCTTATCACGACTCCCTTACTGGGTTGCCGAATCGAACCAATTTGACGCAGCATTTACAGTTAATGATTGATCAGTCAAATATCGAAAACAGTACGTTCGCAGTACTTTTTTTGGATTTAGATCATTTTAAAGTAGTCAACGATACCATGGGTCATGATGTGGGAGATCTTCTACTAAAGGCGGTGGCAGATCGACTAAGAAATTTCCTAAGAGGGCAGGATTTTATTGCGCGACTCGGGGGTGATGAATTTACCATTATTTTGCAAAACGTTAAGAAAATTAAGGGGATAGAGGAGATCGCAGGTCAGATATGCGATTCATTTAAAGAACCCTTTGTATTCTTACGGCGCAAAATATTAGTCACTACCAGTATAGGCGTCTCGGTATTTCCGACTGATGGGAAAGAAATATCAGATCTATTAAAGCATGCAGATACGGCCATGTTTAAGGCAAAGAAGCATCGTGATCGATTTTGTTTCTATAAGTCGGGCATGGCGTCCGAAGTCAGTTCACGACTGGAGTTGCAAAGAGATTTGCGCAAAGCCTTAGATCAGAATGAGTTTAGGTTACTCTATCAACCCAAGATAGAATTTAAAACGGGTTCTCTTGTGGGAGCTGAAGCACTTTTACGATGGAATCACCCGGTTAAAGGGGTTATTGGGCCAAATGAATTTATTGAGACTGCTGAAACCTCTGGCTTAATATCTAAAATAAATGACTGGGTGTTAGAGGAGGGAATAAAGCAGCTCAATAAATGGCTTAAGAGCGGATATAAATTAACCCTATCTCTCAATATTTCACTCAGTGGTCCGACATTGGATACGTTGTACAACAAGGTATCATCAATGATACAAAAATATCCTGCGACCAAGGGTTTATTGGAGTTAGAAATAACTGAAAATGCGCTTATCAGTGAGACTAAGAAAATTGGTATAGAGCTTCTTAGAATAAGAAATCTTGGAGTCAGTATTGCCCTAGATGACTTTGGTAGTGGTTTTTCATCGCTTAATCACCTAAAAGAGATACCGGTTGATGTTTTAAAAATTGATCGATTATTTACAGGGGGTATTGAAACCAATTCTGAGGATCAGGCTATAGTCAAAAGTATAGTTAATCTCGCCAAAGAGCTAAATATTGAAACCGTTGCAGAAGGTGTTGAAACAGAGGCTCAAAAGGAGATATTAACCCAATTAAATTGCCATTGTTTTCAGGGATTTTTAGTCGCTCAACCACTTGAGGCTAAGGTTTTTTGTAAGCAGTTTTTGAAAACCTCATATAGTCGCGTAAAAAAATCAGGGGTGGCTGTAAAGGATTCTGCCGTTTAATTGCGGTAACCAAAAGGAAAATATTTCAAAGACTATACAGGTAAGGGGTTTTTTGATCTATCTGGAGGTTTTTCAGCTCAGGCTATGAGATAATCCAATAGTTAATTAACTGACTGGTTAGAACCTCATAATTATGGGCGAAATTGTTTCAATACATCCTGAAAATCCACAGCAACGATTGCTTGATCCAGTTGTCGATATTATTCATCGTGGCGGCGTAATTGCATATCCCACAGATTCAGTTTACGCGCTTGGTTGTCATATTGGTGATAAGCAGGCCATGGATCGTATTCGCGCCATAAGATGTCTTGATAAACATCACAACTTTACCCTAATTTGTCGAGATCTCTCAGAGTTGGCAACCTACGCTCGGGTTGATAATGTAGCCTTTAGGGCTCTTAAGGCCACAACGCCAGGGCCTTTTACTTTTGTGTTAAAGGCATCCTCAGAAGTTCCACGTCGGTTGATGCATCCCAAGCGAAAAACCATTGGAATACGAGTACCAGAGAGCCCAATAGTAAAAGCAATGCTAGATAGTCTGCAGGAACCAATGATGAGTGTTACTCTGATGATGCCAGAGGATGAATACCCGATGACTGATGCCTATGAAATCAATCAGCATTTAGGGTCGCGGGTAGATATTGTGATTGATGGCGGATTTTGCGGCATGGAGCCAACCACGGTAGTAGATATGACTGAGGATACGCCCGCTATATTGCGCCAGGGTGCAGGTGATTTCGCAGCAATTTAATATTGATGATGTTCAGATTACTTAATCTGAGTATAATCAAAACATAATGATTCAAGGGGCAGCCAGTGTCTGACCAAATCAGCTCAGATCAAGCGATAAAAACAGAGCCAGTTAGCCCTGTGGTAGCGGCTGTGAGTGAATCAAAACAACCTCAGCAGGAAGAAATGCCATTTGCTGTTGTTCAGGGTAAAGAATTAACTATTTTGCCCAAAGATCTCTATATCCCGCCAGATGCATTGGAAGTTATTCTTGAGGCTTTCGAAGGCCCGCTCGACCTTTTGCTGTATCTGATTAGACGCCAAAATTTAGATATTCTAGATATTGATGTGGCTGAAATTACCAAGCAATATCTTGGTTATATTGAGTTAATGGCATCAATTCAGTTGGAGTTGGCCGCAGAGTATTTGGTTATGGCAGCCATGCTGGCAGAAATAAAATCCCGCATGCTATTGCCAAGGCAGCAGTCAGAGGAAGAGGATGAAGAAGACCCGCGCGCCGAGCTAATTAAGCGACTCCAAGAATATGAGCGCTTTAAGCAGGCGGCTGAAGATATTGATGAATTACCACGTATGGGGCGTGATCTTCATCGAGCAACAGCAGAGGCGCCAGATCGGGATCAGCAACGTCCTCATCCCGATGTTGATATGCGAGAATTAGCTACAGCGTTAGCCGATGTGTTGAAGCGCTCAGAAATGTTTGAAAGTCATCAGGTGGAAATGGAAAAGCTTTCTACTCGAGAGCGTATGTCACAGGTCATGGAAAATTTGCGCAACAATCAATTTGTACCCTTTGTCGCGCTTTTTACCCTTGAGGAAGGGCGTTTAGGTGTCGTGGTTACCTTTTTAGCGGTGATGGAATTAATTAAAGAATCTCTTGTAGAAATTGTTCAAAGTGAGAACTTTGGACCCATACATGTAAAAGCAAAAACATCATGAATTCAGATCTAATAAAAAAAATAGTAGAAGGTGCCCTAATGGCGGCGGGAAAGTCTCTCGACCTAAATCATTTGGAGCGACTTTTTGAAGACCAAGAGCGACCGCCAAGAGATCAGCTTAAAGTTGCGCTTGAAGAGATAGACACAGATTGTCGTGGACGCGGTTTTGATCTAAAGCAAACAGCCAGTGGTTACAGATTTCAGGTGCAGCAAGAATTGGCTCCTTGGGTTAATCGACTCTGGGAAGAAAAACCAAAGCGTTATTCGCGAGCCATGCTTGAGACACTGTCTTTAATCGCCTATAGACAGCCTCTAACTCGAGGTGATATTGAGTTAGTTCGAGGTGTTGCGGTAAGCTCTGAGATTATAAAAACACTCCAAGAGCGCGAGTGGATTAGGGTAGTTGGTTATCGGGATGTGCCGGGTAAGCCAGCGCTTTTTGCAACGACTAAACAGTTTTTAGATTATTTTAACTTAAAGAGCCTTGATGACTTGCCTGCACTGGGTGAAATTAAAGATCTTACTGAGCTTGATCCAGCCCTAGAGCTGTCTCTGGCTCAGGGCGTACCCTCAAATAATAACGATGATTTACCCAAATCATCTAATGCACCACTAAATGAATCTGTGATCAATTCACAGCCTGAGGATGAAGATCAAACTCATCCTGATGATGAAAAGGATGATAGTCTAAATAATGAGTGAAAAATTACAGAAAATTCTAGCCGCCTCTGGATTGGGTTCGCGTCGCGAGCTGGAAAAATGGATTATCGATGGTCGAGTATCGGTTAATGGCTCTACGGCGACCCTTGGCGATCGCGCCGAGGCCAGCGATCGTATTATGGTCGATGGTCGAGTTGTAAAAACCAGTCAGGGTGAAAGCCCGAGAGTACTAATGTATAGCAAGCCCGAGGGTGAAGTCAGCACGACATCTGACCCAGATGGCAGGCCTACGGTTTATGATGTCTTGCCAAAAATTAACACTGGGCGTTGGATCGCTATTGGTAGGCTGGATATTAATACCAGTGGTTTATTGCTATTTACAAATTACGGTGAGCTCGCCAATCGTTTGATGCACCCCTCCTATGAAATTAAGCGGGAATATCTAGCGCGCATCCACGGCGATGTCGACCAAAAGATGCTAAACAATCTCACTGATGGTGTTATTTTGGATGATGGCCTAGCTAAGTTCCAAACGGTAAAGGCACAGCATCATCGTAACCCAGAGGAAAAGACCAGCAGTAATCAGTGGTTTCGCTGCATATTAGCTGAGGGTAAAACGCGAGAAGTGCGCCGTCTTTGGGAGTCTCAAGATGTTGAAGTCAGTCGGCTCAAGCGCATTAGCTATGGCCCTATTGAGTTACCATCGTTTATTCGTCGGTCAGAGTTTATCGAATTAGAGCCCAAGCAGGTGAGCTCGCTGTTTAAAGCGGTCAACCTTCGGGCGCCTAAGTTTAACGAAAGCACCGTTTTGAAAGATATCAGGCAGCGCAAAGAAAAGCGCCTGCGCGCCCGCGGTAATCCTTGGAAAAAATAACCCACCTGTTATCACTTTGATACTAGCTTTCGGGAGAATCCGATACTTCATTAAGAAAATAGGTGTAACTGGCGATTTTGCTCATCTGAGAATTAAAGTGATAAAAGCTGACGTGATACTCGCCATCTCTCCAGCCGCCCTGAGGAGCGATACTTACCCAGTTTTCATAGCGAGTTGAGTCAAACAGTTTTTTTTCGAAGAGTAATATCTTTTTGTCGTCAGCACGCTCCCATTTGATAAACACTTCTGAAAGTAAACTGGCTGAATTATCTAGTTTTAAATGAGCATATAGCCTTACATCGTTGTTGACCGAAAAGGAATCTAATCTCTCTGCGGGATATTGCTTGTTAGTGCTTATTGCAATTTCCCCTTTGGGGAAAACGGGCTGCTCTTCAGGGATTTCCTCTTCTCCTGAATACAGATCAATCAAGCGCTGTGCAAATGCTTCATGATCATCAATTTTATCTAAATCATCGCTCTCAAAATATTTGGAAAGGTAGTTATTAAGTTGATCTGGATGCATGCTTTCAACGGCTGTTCTTAAGTTGTTAGCCGTTGGAAAATTAGAGGGCACTTTAGTTGCATAGTCTTTATTGTTTAAGCTGGGTTGATGGCTAGATGATTTTTTATGGGAATCTTTTGTGATATTTTTCTCAAAGGATCGAATAATTTTTTTTTCTTTCTCCATCGCAAATGGCTCTGGTTTCTCATGTGATGCATATCCCGTTAAATAAGCAGTTAGATGAGAAACCATAAGCACAAAGGCAATCAAAATACTGTTTGGTGATTTAAAGCCCACTATGTCGAAATTTAATTTGGAGGGTTTGATGCGCAATAAATAATTGCTTTAGCATCTATTGATCTCTCATTTCTTGATTTATCTGTATCAGTGCTAACCGTCAAAACTTCGTTTTTGAGTTTGCCAGAGCTACCTGTCCCAGTAACCACATCTTTTTCATCTGGCTTTAGCTTGTTTCTTGGTTTAAGTTGCGGTGTGCTTGTGACTACAAGCCCTGAGTTACATGTGTATAACGTAGAATTTGCCTGTAACATACATGATTGGCCCTCGGCAATGGGGTTATTGCCAATATTGCAGTTGGCAATATTCATTTCACCAGACGACTCGCTACTGTCGTTACCACAGGCTGCCAGTAGAGGAAATAGTGCAACGATACTCCATGATTTAAAGTGTTTATTATCCATTTTATTGCCTCATAAATTTCATTTCAGATGCTGAAGTTAGTATTAATTGACACCCCTTAGCTTACATTTAATCCAAGGCGTATATGCAATTAAGTATAGGCTATATTTTCAGCATGGTAGTTTTATTTTAAAGTCACTTTTGGTGGGTTTAATGTGCAGTAAATTACGGTACCACTTATATCAATCACTTTACTGCTTATTCCGCCACCGCTGACTCTATTTAAATAACAGGTATACTTAACGTCTAAAATCGTACAAGACTGACCCTCTTCTAGAGGGTTATTGCCAATAACACAGGCTTTAACGATTTCCTCTTTGGCTTCTTTATCTTTACCCTCTTCAGTTGTCTCTTTGTCGCCTGATGATTGGCCATCACTGCCGCCACAGGCAACAAGTGAAGACAAAATTAGAATAAGTAGGAAGGGTAAAATATTTTTTTGTGACATAGATGCACCTCAAATCCATTTGATGGTTGGTGTTAAATTACAAGAGTATTGAAGATTCGTAAGTTTGAAAGATTAAAAACTCACATACTCACATTAAGGATAGTCTATTTTTTACTTTATTTGAGCGTCTATGGATTGACCGTTCAATTCATTGCTATCAGGGCCCATAAGATAGAGGTAGGCGGGCATAATATCTTCAGGAGATGCAATGCTTTCTGGGTTTTCGGCAGGGAAGGCCGTCGCGCGCATCTGGGTACTGGTAGCGCCGGGGTTTATACAGTTCATACGCACCGAATTTAGGTTCTCATTTTCTGATGCCCATGTTTGGACTAATCCTTCAACGGCAAACTTGGATACCGCATAGGCTCCCCAAAATGCTCGCCCTACGCGACCTACACCTGACGTAGTGAATATCACTGATGCATTATCTGATGCCTCTAAAATAGGCATTAGAGCCTTAGTCATCAGATGCTGTGATGTCACATTTACCTGAAGAACTTTGGTCCAAACATCATGGCGGTAGCTTGAGAGGGGAGTTCGCTGGCCGAGGATGCCAGCATTGAGTAGAAGGCCGTCCAGTCTACCGAACTGCTGATCACATTGATTAGCTAACTCATTAAAGTCATCTTCCGTTGCGCCTTCGAAGTCCACGGGATATATCAGTGGTTCAATTCCGCCGTTGGCGATAATTTGATCATAAACCTTTTCTAATTTTTCAACAGTTCTACCTGCCAGTATTAGAGTTGCTCCTGCTTGCGCATAGGCTATAGCAGCAGCTTTACCTATGCCGTCACCAGCACCAGTCACCAAAATAACGCGGTCTTTAAGTATGTTTTTACTAGCTTGATAATGGGCTATTTCTTGGGCTGACAACAATGTAGTAATCCTTTGATTAACTGAACAATAGTGAGTTTAAGTCGACTGATGTTTTAACCATCCAATCGGCTTTCCATTCTGTAATATTCTCAAATTCTTCTATGTAACCCCATTCGGCAGCAATGGTTCGCATACCTGCGTTGCGACCAGCTTGAATATCACGAATATGATCGCCGATATAAATGCAGTCACTGGGTGCTGTGTTGATTTGCGAGCAGGCCAGTATAAGTGCTTCAGGGTCAGGTTTTGGGTTGGTTACATGGTCTGGACAGATAGTGGTTGCTGACTGTTGATCCAAGCCTAATTTTGCCATAAGTGGGGCAGTATATTTAAGTGGCTTATTAGTCACAATACCCCAGGGGATATTGCGTCGTCCGCAGTTATCGAGCACTTGCTGAAGCCCCTCAAAAAGTTCTGTTTTTTCGGCAATATTACTAAGATAAATCTCTAAAAATTCTTCTTTAAGGCTTTCAAATTCTGGGTGATCCTGTTTGATTTCGTAGACGCTTTCGATCATGCCAATTGATCCATGGCTAACAGAGGTTCGAATGGCATTCTCAGCCAAAGGTTGACGACCATGAGTTCGAAGTTGTTTATTGATGGCGAGAATAAAGTCTGGGGCTGTATCCAAAAGAGTCCCGTCAAGATCAAATAGTAGCGCTTTAAAATCTAGCATTTTTGGGTGCTGATCATATAGTTAACATCCATATCAGAATCGCTAAGTCTATATTGTTTGGTTAGCGGGTTAAACAATAAGCCAGTCATCTTATTGACTTGTAAATTGGCCTCTCTAGACCAGTTGGCCAGCTCTGAAGGGCGTATAAATTTTGCATATTCATGGGTGCCGCGAGGTAACAGCCGCAAGAGATACTCGGCGCCAATAATGGCGAACAGAAAAGCCTTGGGGTTGCGATTGATGGTGGAGAAAAACACAGTGCCGCCAGGCTTTACCATTTTGGCGCAGGCCCTAACCACCGAACTGGGGTCGGGGACGTGCTCAAGCATTTCTAGACAGGTCACCACATCAAAGGTATTTTCGTGGTCTTTGGCAAAGTCTTCGGCAGTGGACTTTTGATAATTGATGGATAACCCTGACTCCAGCTGATGCAGCTTGGCTACCCCCAGTGGTGCATCACCCATATCGATGCCGGTGACCTGCGCTCCACGTTGGGCCAGTGCCTCAGAAAGAATACCGCCACCGCAACCCACGTCCAGTACCTTTTTTTCGGCCACTGGGGCAAGGTTATCAATCCAATTGGCGCGCAGTGGGTTGATATCATGGAGTGGCTTAAATTCACTGTTTTTGTCCCACCAGCGGCTTGCTAGCTCTTCGAACTTGCGAATTTCATTGGGGTCAACATTCTGTGTATTAGACATACTAATTTTTGAATACCTGCCTTGAGTCAGCTATTGCTGGTTAATTAACGAGTTGCTTAGCCCAATCTTTAGCTGATTGGATTAATTTTCGCTCATCAAGTGTGCATAAATTGTCAGCCTTAAGTAATGACTGACCCGCTACCCAGCTATGAGTAACAGGGCTGTTGGTTGAGCTGTAGACCAATTGTGAGGCGGGATTATACAGTGGTTGATGATGAATAGAATCTATTTCTACAGCGATCAAGTCTGCATGCTTGCCCTCTTCAATACTGCCGATTTGATTTTCCCAGCCCAGTGCCTTTGCGCCATTGATGGTTGCCATACGCAACGCTTGATGAGCCGCCTGTTCAGAGTCTTTCCCGCAGCTCCCCTTAATAGCAGTTGCCGCAGCTTTAATAACCGCCATAAGGTTAAAATCCTTATTATCGACTGCTTTGACAGTGCTGAGGCTTAGATTAACACCGGCCTGTACAAGTGAATCTAAAGGGCGGGTCTCGCTTGATAGTGTGGAATGCAATTCTGGGCATATCACAACATGGTTGTTGGTTTTTTCTAATATACTTGAATCTTCTGAGTTGAGGTAATTTATTCCGACCAGCTGAGTCTCAGGTAACAATAAGCCCTTTTCGTTAAGATGCTGAAGAGGGCGGTGGCCTGTTTTTTTAAGGCAGGTTTCAATCGCTTCTAAAGTTTCATTGCATTGAATTTGAATCGGTAAATCTAGCTCATTGGCATAGGCGGCTAGTCGCTCGAGTGTTGCATCCTCGATGTCGCAAATTTGGGATAGGCTGCAAGCTATCTTAATGAGTGGATGATGGGAGTGGTTGTCGCGTAATTTAAGGCCTCTGTGCAGATAATCATCAGCATTGTTTCCGAAAATAGAAGACCTTTCTTGAAGCGTGAAACCTGCTTGGCTGCGAATGCCGGTTTTGCGTGCTATATCGATAAATAATTCTCCAGCGCTGTGCGTATCTGCGAAGCAGGTTGTTCCCGTCCTAATCATCTCAGCAATAGCTATATTTACACTGTCATGGATAAATTTAGAGTCAGAAAAAACTGTTTCGGGCAGAGATGGGTCTGATTCTAGCCAATGTTTGTGCTGAAGATCTTGATTGATGCCACGCAGTAATCTGAGGCTACTATTGCACTGGGTGTTAATGAGTCCAGGCATCAAAATATGCCTATTGAGTTCCTCAGTTTGTTCGCTGTGGTATTTTTGCTTAGCACTTTCAGTGGGAAGTATTTCAAGAATGCGTCCACCATCAATGGCTACGCTGTAATCTTGTAGAATTTGGTTGTTAGGAACAATGGGCAGTACCCACGAGCAATGAAGGAGAAGATCAATTGAAATGGGCTGCATAGTTTTTCCTCGGTTAGGTAAAGAAGTATACCCAGTTTTTGTATCATTTTGAGTGAGTTTTGCTAAAAAATTTACACTTTTAAAGTCTTAAAAAACGGATAATTCATTGTTTGTTAGTAAGCCTCAATTAGACTGTAATATTAATGGGTTATAGCCTGTGTTCTATGGTAGAATAAGCTGCTTAAATCCTGTTGCCAGAGGGGGTAGATCAAAACTTTTTAGTGATGGTCTTTCTGAGCCGCATAAAGGCGTTGCAGCAATAAAATAAAATCGAATATTTAGAGACAAATTATGGTTGATCCATCCAAGGCAATCCTCCCAGTAAATATCGAAGATGAGCTAAAACAATCTTACTTAGATTATGCAATGAGCGTGATCGTGGGCAGGGCATTGCCTGATGTTCGTGACGGTCTCAAGCCGGTGCACCGGCGCGTACTGTTTGCGATGAGTGAGCTTAACAATGATTGGAATAAGCCTTACAAAAAATCTGCCCGTGTGGTTGGTGATGTAATTGGTAAGTATCACCCTCATGGTGATTCTGCGGTTTATGAAACCATTGTGCGAATGGCTCAGCCGTTCTCATTGCGCTATATGCTAGTCGATGGTCAGGGTAACTTTGGTTCTATCGATGGTGATTCTGCTGCGGCAATGCGGTATACCGAGATTCGCATGACCAAGCTAGCTCATGCGCTGCTTGAAGATCTAGAAAAAGACACGGTTGATTTTGTTCCAAACTATGATGAAACAGAATTCATTCCTCATGTGTTGCCGACGCGTATTCCTAATTTGTTGGTCAATGGCTCATCGGGTATTGCAGTGGGAATGGCGACCAATATTCCGCCTCATAATCTTACTGAGGTGGTCAAGGGCTGTCTGGCAATTATTGAAAACTCAGACATCACTATTGATGAGCTAATGGAATATATTCCAGGCCCTGATTTCCCAACTGGTGCAATTATTAATGGTAAGGCTGGTATTATTCAGGCCTATCGCACGGGTAGAGGTCGAATCTATCAGCGAGCGAAAGCCGATATTGAAGTCGACGAAAAAACCAAGCGCGAGACCATTATTATCTCTGAAATTCCCTATCAGCTGAATAAGTCGCGCTTGATAGAGCGTATTGCTGAGTTGGTAAAAGATAAAAAAATTGAAGGCATATCTGAGCTTAGAGACGAATCGGATAAAGATGGTCTGCGAGTAGTCATTGAGCTTAAGCGTGGAGAGATGGGTGAGGTTGTGCTTAACAATCTCTATGCCCAGACTCAGTTACAGTCTGTATTTGGTATCAATATGGTGGCGCTGGTTGATGGTCAGCCGAAGATTTTGAATCTAAAGCAGATGCTTGAAGCCTTTGTTCGACATCGCCGTGAAGTAGTAACACGTCGAACTATCTATTTGTTGAAAAAAGCGAGAGAAAGAGCGCATACCCTAGAAGGTTTTGCTATTGCTCTGGCTAATATTGATGAAATTATTGCATTGATTAAGAAATCGTCCACGCCAGCTGAGGCTAGAGAAGCATTGGTTATTAAGGGCTGGGCTCCCGGTTCTGTTGTGGCCATGCTAGAGCGTGCCGGACCAGAGGCTAGCCGTCCTGAATGGCTAGAAGATCAGTATGGATTAAGAAAGGGTCAGTATTTCCTTAGTCCAGAACAGGCCAAAGATATTCTTGAATTAAGACTGCACCGACTTACAGGTATGGAGCAGGATAAAATTATTGAAGAATTTACAGTCAAATTGGAAGAGATAGCTGATTATCAAGATATTCTCGGCAATATCACCCGTTTAATGCTGGTAATTCGTGAAGAGCTTGAAGCAGTATTGGAGCAGTTTGGTGACGAGCGTCGCACAGAAATCACTGAATCGCAGCACGATCTTACCGTTGAAGATTTGATTACTGAAGAAGATCGTGTAGTGACTATCTCTCATGGTGGCTACGCTAAAACTCAGCCGCTGACCGATTATCAGGCGCAGCGTCGTGGTGGAATGGGTAAATCTGCTACTGCGGTTAAAGATGAAGACTTTGTCGAACATCTTCTTATTGCTAGCACTCATGCAACGATTCTATGCTTTACCAACCTTGGCAAGGTTTATTGGCTCAAGGTATATCAAATACCCGTGGCAGGTCGCAACTCAAGAGGGCGCCCGATGGTTAATCTCTTGCCGTTAGATGAAGGTGAGCGTATTAGTTCTATTTTGCCAGTGGAAGAATACAGTGCAGATCAATATGTCATTATGGCAACCGCTAATGGCACGGTGAAGAAAACCTC
>JAQWMF010000031.1 GCA_029246925.1 Porticoccaceae bacterium | reverse complement strand
ACCCATTCATTGACCCTGTCTTCGGTGGCTTCCTTTTCAAGAGCAACCTTATCTACTGATTGTTCAGCGTCCATGCTGTCATTTATCTCGCTTAAAAGCTGTGTTTTGCTCTCTTCATCATAGTCGTCACTGGCAACAACTTCCTGTTTGGCGAGTGCAAATTGCTCTTTTGCTTGGTCTTCTTGCTGCTGTTCTATTTCTGCTTTGTTATCCATTTCATAAATAGCGCCCTCTCTGCCCTCTTGGGTGAGCATTATTGGGTTATCTTGATTAAAAGCATTGGCAAGGGAGTAAACCTGATAGGTGCCTAGTAGGTTTCCCTGTTGATCTTTGAAGCTGTGATACAGATTAGAAGGCGCTATATCCAAGCTTTCGCTAATTTTAATGCCGGTATAACCTTCGTTAGCTAGTTTTTTGAGTATGGCTTGCTTGTTGGCAAAGTAAGGGCTTAGGCCGTCAAATTTTTGCAGCTGTGCGCCGAAGTCGATACTGGCACCATAGAGGTAGGACTTAAATTTAAAGTCATCTATTTGGCCATTTTCTATTAACGAGTTGAGCACATTTTCGTTAAGAATATAGTCACCCTCTACAAAGGTGAAAAGCACCACACTGTTTTTGCCTTTTACATCTGAGAATAACTGGGAGTGAACCAGTGTCATAGAGATAGCTTCTTCACTTGCCTGCTCTTGGGCTTCGTAAAGCGCTGCTTTAAAAATATTATCAAGGAAGTTAATTTTGGCATCACCATATAAATTCACATCACCATCGATTTCGGCATTACCTAAAATATTAACTTCGCCATAAGAGGTAAATGAACCACTGCCATGAAGGCGGCCAATGGTGACTAGCTTTTCAACGCTAATATTTCTATCGACTATTAGGGCTTTTTCAAAGGGGGTGCCGGTATTGATATTTAGCTCACCCCGCGCATCTAAGTCACCCTTAACCATCAAGGTACCCGCGATAAATAAATTAGTCGCTTGAATGGAAAGGCTGGTCTCTACAACTAAAGGGGCATTTAAGGTGGCTTGGTTGGTGGTTAAAGTCCATGTGTTATTTTCGTATAAAAATTCTATATCGCTGTTGGCGATCTGGGTATCTTTTGCCCCTTGCTGTCTGTGTAGGGCTTTGCCATCAGCGGTCAGTAGATAGTATTCATCAAGGTTGTTGGTATTAAGGTATTCACTGACCTTTAAGGCTCTTATTTGTACAAACTTACCCTCTTGCTTATCTAATGGGCTGTCATAGTTAAATGAGCGAACAATGGAACCACTAGGGTTATTCGCTGCGGTCACTCTGCCTGATATGTCGAGCGATAGGCTTCGGGCATTAATTGCTCCATTACTATGTACATCGGCTAATGGACCATCGGTGGTAAAGTTGTTTTGCACGTTAATATCACCACTAGAAACCAACGCATATTTTCTAAACGATGCGGGTTCGCTTTCTAGGGCAAGTGTTTGGTTGCGTTTTTGGTAAGCGGTTTCTTTTGTTTCTGGGGTTGAGTTATTACAGGCAGATAGGCCTATAACAATACTTAGACTTATAACTGTCAGCTTTACAATTCTCAATATATCCACTGGGATATCTCCTTATATCAATTAATCGATCAAATTTAGGAGTGATATACAAAAGAACTTCTACCAACAATAACTACCCAATTAAGAGGTACTCAAATGAAACAACAACACGCCTTTTTATTAAGCTAGTATAGATTTAGGTGGTTAAAATTTTTTTTGAGTGGTTTTGTGACGGGGTTCACGAAAAAAATTGATTTTTAGGGAAAATAACGCTGAATTACGCTTTAAATCAAATACTACTGTTTAGAATAAAGGGGAACTTGAATAGGTAAGCTTGGATCTAAATAAACTGCGTTAACAAAATAATACCGCCTACTGCCACCAGACTGTAAAGAAATATCTTCCACAGTGAAAACTTACGAGAAGACCAGTCTATCCGGTCTTCTCGATCAGTTTGTTTGGATGAGGCTCTAAAGCGCCCCAAGTAGAAAAATACTGCTAGCGATAATAATGAAATACCACCGAATATTATTGTGTTGGCATCCATTAACGGCTTCTCAACTTGGCTAGAAGTCGAAGCATTTCAAGATACAACCATATCAGAGTAACCATTAGAGAGAATGCGCCAAACCATTCCATATACTTAGGCGCGCCCATCTCTGAGCCCTGCTCTATAAAGTCAAAGTCTAGAACTAGATTTAATGCGGCTATACCTACAACAAACAGGCTAAAGCCGATACCAAATAGGCCATTGGAGTGGATAAAGCCAATACCACCGGAACCAAACATATTCATCAGCATACTAACAAGATAGAGCAATGCGATACCCATGGTGGCTGAGGTAACCATTAAACGGAAGTTTTCTGTTGGCTTTACGATACCTGTCTTATACAGGAATAGTAATGAGGCTAATGTACCTAGAGTTAATCCAACCGCCTGTATAACTATACCTGGATATTGGGCTTCAAAAATTGCTGAAATTGCACCAAGAAATAAGCCTTCGGCAATGGCATATAAAGGCGCTGTTATACCGGACCATTGTTTTTTGAATATTGTGACAATCGCTAATACCAAGCCGACAATTGCACCACCTATGGCTAGGGGCATTACAGTGGCTGGGTTTCCTGTGGAGAAGAACATTGACCAGGTATAAAAAGCTGAAATAAACACTAGCGCGAGCAATATACCAGTTTTGTTTACGGTGCCCTCTAGGGTCATGGTTGCTGCTGGTACATAGTTGCTAAAGTTTGCGTCTTTAGCACTATTGGCGAACGTTTGGGCATTTAATGAGGGGTTACCTGAACGACCAAACATATTCAAAGCTTTGTGATTAGACATATTGATACCTTAAATTTTAACTAGTTTTGTTTGTGAGAATGTTTTAAATATTCTCACAGTGTGAAAGTATAGCTAAAAATGAAAGACTGTGACCACTATCAATTTTAAAGCGAATATCAATTTTTAAGCGAACATCAATTTTAAAGCGAATTTATGGCGCTATCTAGCCAATCCATTCTGTCTTGATACCATTGCTTTAAGTGATCAACTTCTTCTTGATGTGTGTCAAATATCACTGGATTAGGCCATACATACTCGCCTAGGGTTGGCCATTTGGAATAATTTTCCTGCTGGGCCCATTGTAGTTTTTCTGTATAAGCATCGATTTTATCGAGGATAAATTGCTCATTCTGTCGATAGTAGTCGAATTTGGTTCTGACCTGTGAAACAAATACTGGATCATCGAGAAGTCTATTTATCCATGGATTTTGTTGAATCCACCAACCTTGAGTGTAACGACTATCGGCATAATCAACATTTCCAAAACCTAAATCATGATCCCAAAGTGGCCCCATTTTTATTTTTTCGCCAGGAGCAAGGTGAAAATAGATACTTGAAAACCATTTTGCATCTACGTTTTTAACAATTTCATTAATTAAAAACCAATCAATAAAACTTTCTACATCTATATAGGCGGCATAACCTGAAACAGTACTGGCAAAATTACTGCCAAACAGTACATCTTCAAATTGATTGACATAATTTTTAATATAAATAAATCGCTCGTCTTGAAGGTAAGCAAAATCATTTTGATCAATTCGATCAATGCCTGGTTCTTTGATAGCAATCACTGGAAATGAATCGGTTGAAAAATAAACATCATCGGCATCAAGTCGCCAGTCTTGGTCAACCTCTAGTAAAAAACCATCATTGGTAATATCGACTCGCCTGCCAGACTCTTCTACCTTTTGCGTAATGTTGTATGTGCCTACATACGCATTATTGATGTAAACCTCTGCGAATTCGCCTTGCGGAGTCCAATCTAAGCCACTTAGATATCCAAGCTCAAAGGCTGTGGTATTACGCAATAGAGATTTGTCAGAATATTCTGCCAAGAAAATCCATTTCTTATCTTTAGGCATATCCAAAAATTCTTCTTTACTCTCTAATTTCATTTGATAAGGTTTTTTAGGGTGTTGCCATGTGGAGTTTCCCCTGCCTCTAATTTCCATTGTCATAGCGTCCATATCTGAGATATGGCGGCCGCCATCAACTGAAACTGTCCCAGTTACATAGTCGTCTTTTGAGTCAATAGATACGAAATTATCGGTTGTGATGTTGACGATGGGTAGTCCGGTAAATTTGGTGACATCCACAGAATAGGTCTTGCTAACACCAGAGGTTTTTGAAACCCTGTACTCTACAGGTTGTGTAAAATCATTTGCGGTTAAACCGTTGGATTGATCGCCTGAAGAGACCGCAACTGTTGCACCTTCGTGCTGAAAACTGGCAACCAACTGCTTAACAGATACATTTTCAGGAATTCGTCCAGCAATAGTATTGGCTCCAACCTCAAGTATGACATCGTTTGAAAGCGCAGGATTATTGGCCGTTAAAAATGAAAAACTGGTTATATTTGGCGCTTGATCAACCACTATGGTTCGAGTGACTGAGGATGAATTACCTGCAGTGTCGACTGCTGTATAGGTGAGCGTATAGGTACCCTGCCCTGCACCAATTGCCCCAGATATTGTTACAACAACATTCCCATCTTCTGCATCAACCGCACTAGCTCCGGATTCAATATAATTATCACCAATGGCTAGACCTAGGGTTGAATCACCATTTAGGGTTATTTGTGGCGGATTGGTATCTGGCGCTTGCATATTTTCGCCAGGCATATGATTTAAAATATATTGTTCAATTTCAGAATGTGTATTTCGGGATGCATCTAGCGCAACAGCACCATCGATTAAGGTTTCTCCTGTTAACCCGAATAAATAACGAAGCAACAAAAGCCCATCAGTTAAAGCATCGACCTGTCCATTGTTATCAATATCAGCAATCACCATGGATGTCACTAGGGACTGCTCAACTGCTGAATAGGCTAGCGAGGAATCTGTTGCTATTGCACCGCTTAAAAGTGCGTCACCGGTTAATCCAAAGGTATGTCTAAGCATTAACAAACCATCGGTTAGGGCGTCTGCCTTACCGTTTTTATCAAAATCCCATGAGGCTGGCACAATTTTCAGTTGATAGCTTGACGCTGAAAAACCAAAGCCTTGAGCATTACTAGTTTTGGAGAAACCAATGGTTGAATACTCAGTATTTTGGGTGGCTACGTTTGCACTAACAGAAAATTTTATACTTAATAGATTTGTCGGTAGTGCTAGCGCTGGCCAGTTGCCAAAGATAGAGGCCCATGCAACTGATATAAAACGGTCAGTATTAGGGTTGCTATCATAGTCTGCAGAATCTTCTTCACTGAGGCTACCGTTTATAATATTGTCAGTGGTAAATAAATTTACGACCTCAACAAATTCAAGCACTGAACTATCATAGTGAACTCTTAAACCCAGTCCTGTAAGCGCATTATTGCCTGAAGAAACATCATAGCCAATATCGAGTGTTACCTCTTGTGAGCTGGCTGCTACGGGGTTATTGCTTACACTAATAATTTGAAAGTCAGTGGTATTATTTGGGTTTAATGGCTCTTCATCTTCAGTATCTAGAATGCCATCACCATCATCGTCGGTATCAGTATTATTGCCGATCCCATCAGAATCAGTATCTAATGATTCACCTGAGTTTAATGGGAAGGCATCAGCGGAATCAGTAACGCCATCGCCGTCATCATCTGTATCTGCATTATTACCTATGCCATCTGAATCAGTGTCGAGAGACTCTGAATTATTCAGTGGAAATGCATCTAGGGCATCGGCAAATCCGTCCCCATCGTCATCTGTATCAGCATTATTGCCAATACCATCATTATCAGTATCTATGGTTTCGTTTGGGTCAGTTGGAAATGCATCATCTAGATCATCTACACCATCGTTATCTTGATCAGTATTGGCTACTTTTTGAAGATTAAAACGCCACCATCCCCAACCCAGATTAACGTCTACCACTAAATCGTTATCTGTCAGCGTTGTAATTTGGTAAGAAACTGAGGTTGGCGCTTGATTTGGCGCTGCTAATTCACCGCTGTTTACTACTTTAGGTAAGCCTAAGTGCGCGCCAGTCCCATTTAATGTAATGGTATTGTTGTCTTCATTATATTCATAGGTTGCTGAATTTGAGCCATTGTGGGGGTAGACGGGGGTACCACAGGCGTTGCCTGGGTTTTCTTGCCAACCTTCGAGCCAAGTTGTATCACCCATCAGGTTGTAAAACTGACCGTCTGAGGTAAACCTAAAAATATCATCAAAAAAACATGACCTAGTGGTAATATCAGAAATACTACTTGACCACCATTCACCACCGCCCTGTTGCTCACCTACTGCGAGAGCGGTATCAATTGGGGCTAACTTCCAGTCACCCACTATCGGGTGATTAAATGAATTATCGGCATTATCACCTATGCCGTCACCGTCCGTATCTAGCCACTCGGATGGATCATTTGGAAATGCATCTTGATCATCTGGATAAGAATCGCCATCAGAATCGGTCTCAGAATCGCCATCAGAATCAGAGCTAAATTCATCTGAGAAAATTAGCTGATTATTAAGATCGTGCACGCGAATATAATCAACTTCCATGGCGCTTTCAGTAAAGCCACCATCAATATTAGGCTCTATAGCAATATTAAGAAGCAAGAAAAATTCAGAATTATAGGGCCAAGTGTCAGCATTTTTGACGCTAGGGTTGTAACGATAATGCTCTATACCATCTATCTTGAAGATAATTCTATTTGAATTCCAATCCATACTGTAGGTATGAAATGCGGATGAAATATTGGATATATGGCGACCACCATGATTGACCGTAGCCCCGTTACTTGAGGTGGTATGCATGGCACTCTGGGCATAGCCTTGATTTTTACCCCAGTGCTCTAAAATATCAATTTCACCAACAGCTGGCCATCCAGTGGTTCCAAAACCTTGATTTGCCCAGTAAGTACCGGGTTCGCTAATATTTTTACCGAGCATCCAAACTGCTGGCCAGGTACCATATCCACTTGGCATTTTGGCTCTAAATTCGACGCGGCCATATTTAAAAGCAAACTTTGAATTTAGTCTAGTGGATG
The DNA here is from genome assembly GCA_029246925.1 of Porticoccaceae bacterium. Taxonomy (GTDB): domain Bacteria; phylum Pseudomonadota; class Gammaproteobacteria; order Pseudomonadales; family Porticoccaceae; genus HTCC2207. The sequence continues at coordinate 12,336 of JAQWMF010000031.1, read as the reverse complement.
TATATTGCTTGGTGACACCTTGGTCTGTATAGGGTTCTTTTCTGGCAACAATTTTTAGAGTGCCATCGCTAACAAAGGCGTTACTGACACGATCGGTATAGTGCTGAACTTCACCATTGTACCAACTGTTGCCATTGGGCAACCTCGTTTGATGAAACCATTTAGTTGAATCTACAGCAACACCATTAACATCAATATCACCAATGCCACTACTGGGCGATTCATCGGCAGGTTCATTGGTTGAGGTTAAGCTAAACCAATTTAAATTCATTCCAGACGAAGCAGCTTCAAACCTGAAGGTATGAGCGCCTGCATTCAGGTTCACTACCCTACCTTGCTCAGACTGCCAACTCTGCCAGCCACCGGTTGAAGGGATCGCGAAAAGATCTGAATATTCATTATCAATAAATACTCTGAAACCCGGGCTACTTCCATTGGCACTAGCGACGCGATAATCAAGACGATAATTACCCGATGAGGGGGCGTTTATAACATAGGTCATCGAATCAGAGGTATCAACGTAACCCACATTTTCACCACCACCTATATCACTGGTATTTTCGGTTTGAATGCCATCAGCAATGTTATAGCACTCGGCCTCAATTTTTAAAACACCGTTTGACTGTGGAGAAAAATCACAGCCATTTTGATTATTTCCATTTGGCGTCACTTCAACATTTTTTATGGTTACTGGCGTGTTTCGATCATTGAGGTATAGGATAAAAGAACGGTAGGTGTTACTTCCCTGTTCAGGAATGGCGATTGAATAAGTAGCTTCAGTAGTACCACTAACAGATACCGAAGTCGTGTTATAGGCTGGATCTACATCTGGATAAGGTAGATGTTCAAATCGAAAACGAACACTGGTTGATCCACTCACTGAAGCAGTGAAGGTTATAGTGCCACCATCGGGAAGACTAAGAGGGTATATGCTGTCATTGGTGTTGGCAAATCCAGACCAGGTTTCTGCGCCATTTGGAAATTCAAGCACTTCTTGGTCGGTGACAGTGGCGCCACCAAAACCAGACCATACAGCAGCATTGGCAAAGGAAGACCCACTCACTGTAATAGATAATATTACAGCGAGTATTTTCACAGTATCTCTAGCGTTTAATTTGTTTAGGTAACGAATAGTCAAACAACTAAAACACCTGTTAATAAATGACATCTTACAACCCTCTTGCTTTGCTTTACTTTAAATTATTATTAATTATTTGGTAATTTATGACGCACATAATTTATACGAGAAAAGCTTAATTGAAGCCCTCTAGTGCTATCAATTTATAATATTATCAATATATCAGCTATAGACTTTCAAGAAAATCGACAACTGTATCTCGCTCACCAGTGGAAAGCGCTTCATAAGCGTTCTTCGCATTAAGAGCCTCACCACCATGCCAACGAATTGCCTCATCAATAGTACGAGCACGCCCGTCATGTAGATAACCAATTCGGTTGAGGTCATTGGGGTAATCGCGAGCTAAGGATACCGAGTCATTACCTTTGGCGTCACCCAGCATAACATGTTTAGTTAAACCAAGCCCCCAGAGTGGCGCGGTACGCCATTCAGAACCACTCGCAGAACCCTCTGTTAGGTTATCAGCGAGGCCAGGACCCATATCATGTAGAAGTAAATCCGTATATGGATAGATAGTTTGACCACGCAGCTCTGCTAAGGGGGCGTAGTTACTAGTCACAACAGACGGACGATGACAGTCGGCACAACCCACTGTCTGAAATAAAGCTTCACCAGCTTGACTGTTGTAATTTCTACGTGCACCAACACCTAACAAGGAAACATATTTAACCAAATCGTCAACATGCTGATCAGCAATTTCAGAACCAGAGTTACCGCAATTAGTTTGCTGACTGCCACAATCTGGATTGGGTAACATTGAGGTCATAACACCCATATCGGTATTAAATGCAGACGCAACCTGATGCTTAACGCTGAAAGCCCCAGCTTTATAGCCAAAGCGTCCCAGCCTTGTTACGCCGCTAATAGGATCTTCAACAAGCGACGTGCGTCCAGAAATTCCATCGTTATTGGCATCATTTTCATCAGCCCATGACATGATGGTTGATTCATCAATTGCTTCTAAAAGACCCAAACCCACTAGCGACGGCGCGATTCGTGCTGAGAACTGTGGCGGTGTGCCATTTGAGAACTGGTAGTTTGGCGATCTTAGGCCATTGCTGTGTTCTGTCCATGCCCCGAGCGTTACAGAACCCTCTGAAGTACCACCACCAATTTTAGTTGGCTGTAATACACGCCCTATTGCGCTTAATGGGTTACCATTTTCGTCACCTACTTTGAACACCCATTTATCTAAATTATCACCCACGTCTGCAACTAGGGCGCGACCATTACGCACATGACAGCCAGCACAGGCATCATTGATGAAACGCGTGCCAGCCTTCCCTGATTGCTGCGTCCAAACTGGGTTGTCATTTCGTTCACCATGAACACCATTGACAAAGCTTGTATGGTGGACTCGACGACCTCTTACAAATGGCTCAGCATTACCTGGGCTCATATTGGTAGCCATTTGCATAAACCGACCTGCTGGCTCATTGGTATAGTTATAACCCAATGTGGTTCCGCCGCCGCTTAGTCCTTTTTCAGGAATTGGGGTGCCATCTTGCTGACCCGACTGCCATTGAAAGGGATGCGCACCCTCTTGCCCTATCACATAGACAAAACTTGTACCGTAATAATTCAGCCTTGTGCCGGCTGGAGGGTTTAGCAGAAACATACTGGCCTCAAATTCCATATTCATACCCATAGCAAGGGTCTGTTGAATCTGCCCACCTAATTGCCATCTAGTGGTTATATTGAGGGTATATTTATGCTGGCTACCATGAGAACTGGTCTTAACAAAATCGTCATTCCATGTTCCTGAGCCATGATAGGCCACACCAGGCTCATTTGGATTTGCCTGCTGACCAACTGGTTGAGGGTTAAACCAGAATTGACCGCTTGTGTTCTGCCCTGCATACCATACTCTAAACTCTTTGGCGCCCAATTGAGATTCAGTAATCCAAGTAACTGCAATTTTACTTTGCCCCAAAGGCACATAGTCCTCTAGCTGAATTCGCATAGTTCTAAATTGCCAATAATGGGCTAGATAATGATCATAATGGTCTTGAACACCCGAATCTTTCGCATGTCGATCTCGACCACGATCTGCAAGACGGGTCACAACAACACCATCGCCTCTAGTAAATGATGCAATAGGCTCCAGTGGTGTGCTGTCATTGAAAAGCTTATTAATTTGACCAAGATTGCTATATTCAATGGAATGCCAACCGTTGACATTATCACCTGTTCTGTCACCAGCTTGCTGATCACCTGCATAGAAATAAAGGGGGCGACCTTCATAGGTAACCTGCTGAGTGCCATCGCTTCTGGTAATTGAATCAAGATTTGTTACGCCAGATGCTGAATCATCAGTTACATAAACGGGCGGCCATGCTGAGGCGCAACCACCGTAGCAGTTGCTTACACCACCTGAAATGGGGTCGTTGTCAAACACATAAACCACAAACTGTGGTTTGTCCGAGTTTACACCACCCACTAGAACGCCATTTGAAACTGAAATTTCTTCCGTAGGAATAACCTCATTACCCTGGTTATTTCCTCCAGTACTGCCACCGTTATCATTTCCAGAAACGCCGCCAAAATACAAATTGTCAAAAGTCACAGTGCCACTGCCTACAATTTTAATTTCATCGACTTTAGTTAGATCAACCACTGTAGAGAAAGAGCTCAATGGAATATCAACACTATTCCACTGATTGAGCGTCAAATTTAGATCAAAAAAGGTTTCAATCGCCACACCACCTGTCACTGCACCAGAATTAATTAGGAATAGCTGAAGCGAAGTTGCATTTTGGGGGAAAACATCAATATGAAAATACTCATAACCAGAAACATTTTTCGCTCCACCAAAGGTTGTACCCTGATAATTTAAGTTTTGGTAATTGATCTCTCCATCAGCAACTGACACTGAGGTTGCCTGACCCCAATTAGGGTCAAAATTAACACCCGAAATATCAGTATAGCTATCACTAAAGATGGATAATACATCACTAGCAGATTCGGAAGGCGTAGGTGCAGACCCGTCTCCTTCACTATCTATGGGAGTCTGGCCTGGTAAATAAGAAGCAATATATTCACTAATCTGTGTTGCTGTTGTTCGGGTTGCTCCAGTTGCAACTACATCAGCAATTAAATCTTCACCGGTTAAACCAAATAGGTAACGAAGTAAAAGGAGGCTATCGGTTAAGGCATCAACTTGGTTATTACCATCAATATCAGCAATCGTTAATGAAGACTGAATTCGCGCCTCTACGTCCGAGGAAGATAGGCTGGAGCTGGCTGATATTGCACCACCTGTTAATGTTTCACCTGTTAAACCAAAACTATGTCGAAGTAATAGTAGACCATCTGTCAATGCATCAGCCTCACCATTGTCATCAAAATCCCAAGTTATAAGCCCATTAGAACTACCATCCCCATCGCCAGCAAAGGCCTTAAGACCATAGAAATTTATGGACATTAAAAACAAAGTAACAAAGACAAGTTTATTAAATTTCAACATATACGCCCTTCTTTTTTTAATCTTATTATAGATTATTGTGCTAATAGTAAGTTATTTACGCGCTGTGCAATATACAAAAAGACCCTGTATCGTCTTTATTTGGTGACTCTTTGGTCAAATTCACGAGCGGTTTTTAATAGCCTAATACTGCACTAAATGCCTACCAAAGTCGTTCGACTGGTTCAATTCGAACAAATAGCAAGTTCTAAGCATGAAAAGAACCACTACCTAGAAACCAAGAAAGCTTATAGTATGGGGGCCTATTGACCAAAACGTTGACATACTTGCAACATGGAAATGAGCGTTAGGGAAATGATCTGTTAATTCAAAAAAATAACGTTAGCACCCTACTACGGCAATAAATTATGAGGATCTAAGGGCTCTTTTGAGCCCTTATGAAAAAAGTAACTATCGATTACTTTACCGTAAATACTTAGAATCTAACGCTTTTTAGGCATATGTTTATTTAGATGTTCTTTGATTGCCGCATTGGTTTTTCTTGAGGCCTTCAAACCAACAGCACCATGAGTCAAAGACTCATCATCTACGGCAAATAAATGTCTAAGTAAAAGCAGCCCATCAGTCAATGCATCGACATCGCCATCGTTATCGACATCAGCTATTTTAGCTGCACCGGACATTCTCTCTTCAACCTGTGACACTGTCATCAGGGAATTGGGCGCCATAGCATTGTTTACCATCGACTCTCCACGAAGACCAAATGAATGACGCAACATAATAAGACCATCGGTTAACGCATCTGCATCCCCATTGCCATCAAAATCCCATGTGGATTCAGAGTCAGCTAACTCAAGAGTATAGTTTTCACTTTCAAACTGATAACCAGCTGCTGTGGTTATACCGGTAAAATTGATGTCGGTTGATGCAACCAATTCCAAATCAACTAAAGTCGAAACACCAAAAGTAATCTTAGACAATAGTGACGGAAGCGCCGTATTTGGCCAATTATTAAATAAAGACGCCCAGCCAAATGTAATAAATCTATCCGTCTGTGGATTGTTGTCAAAATCCTCCACATCATTTACCGGACCCTCTCCATTCACAATAATATCTTGCTGCAACACATCACTTACGGAGTTAAAACTCAAAATAGAACTATCGAAATGAACGCGCAATCCCAAGCCAGACAGTTGGTTGTTAAGGTCGCTGGCTACATAGCCTACATCCAGCTGTACATTTTCACCCAATAAACCCGTTGGCTGATTGGAAACACTGACTTTTTGAATAGGCAAATTATTATCATTATTAGAATCATCTCCCGTAGAATCATCATCTGTGGAATCATCTCCCGTAGAATCATCATCTGTGGAATCATCATCCGTAGAATCATCATCTGTGGAATCATCATCCGTAGAATCATCATCCGTAGAATCATCATCTGTGGAATCATCATCTGTGGAATCATCATCTGTGGAATCATCATCTGTGGAATCATCATCTGTGGAATCATTAGTGCCCGGATAACTCCAATCGAAGTTATCCCAATCAGTTTCAGGGTCTTTGAGGGCAACTCTAATTCTTCGAAGATAGCTAAAGAATTCTCTCAATCTCATCCTAAAATAAGACCGCGCCTCTTTAACATGCTCTGACCATTTCTTATCCCGACGATGCTTGTGTGCAACAGGCACTTTATTGTCGCCAAAAACACCTTTAAGACTAGCCTTGTAACCCAAAGTCTCGACGTCTATTTTGTGTTCAGTTGCATCATTCACTGACTCAGATTGCTGGTCAGAAAGCGCATAACTAGGAATAATGAGGAGAAGCAAAGCTAATACTTTTAGGTTTAGCGTATTCTTTACTTTAACGCGAAGAAACATGATGGTTACCTTTTTATTATTTGAAGACCACTAAAATTTTGATGCTTTTTATAGTCTTTTATAATACCAACTCTAACATAAACGAAATTTTTCTAGCAAAAATTATCGGTTAACTTCTTAAAAATGGCGTCCGGTGAGGGGCTCGAACCCCCAGCAGTCGCTTAGGAGGCGACGGATTTATCCTGTTAATCGAACCGGACTTCACTTCATTATATGCCTACATAATACAAATTCCACTAGACAAAAATTAAAACCTAAGGTTATAAATCCGTTACAATTTCCCTAATGAATTTATTATTACTGCAATCTAACCAAATTAACGGTAGCCAAGGGACTGTTAGCGGTCGTCAATTAGAGCATCTTAGAAGCGTTCATAAATTAGATGAAGGCTCATCTGTGCGTGTCGGCGAAATCAACGGATTAATGGGCACTGGTATTGTTAAGTCGATTAATCAGGATCTTGCCGTTTTAGCGATTGAATTAGATACCTCACCGCCACCACCTTTACCCCTGACGCTAATCATGGCTATGCCTAGACCAAAGATGTTACGGAGATGCCTACAGTCAGTGAGCTCTATGGGTATCAAGGATATTTACTTAATCAACTCAAAACGAGTAGAGAAAAGTTTTTGGCAAACGCCCTTTTTAGAAAAACAGGCAATAGAAAATGAATTAATTCTGGGCTTAGAACAGGCGCAGGACACAATAATGCCCAATGTTTATCAGAAAAAACTATTTAAGCCTTTTGTGGAAGATGAACTTGGCGAGCTTATCAGTGGAACAACGGCTTTAGTGGGTCATCCAAAGGGAATTGAGTCCTGCCCTGTTAATATTCAGCAACCCACAACCCTAGTCGTTGGCCCTGAGGGTGGCTTTATCCCCTATGAAATTGAAAAACTGCATGAGGTGGGTGTAAAAGCGGTAACCCTTGGCCCTAGAATTTTACGAGTAGAGACCGCAATACCCACGTTAATATCTCGCCTTTTCCCTAATTAAAATGGCCAATACCGTTTACAGGACAAAAAACTAAGTAAGACTGACCAGAAGATTATTGCAAACAGTAAAATACTACCAAACACTCCCGATGCCCCACCCTTTGGGAAGATAAGATATATTGGCAAGTAATCGATTAACCCTACTCCAAGAAGCCCTGGAGCAATAATTATGTATCCAGGAATAGCGAGCATCATACCTACAGCTTTCGCTTCATACTCGGATGACACAAATTCACCCGCTAAAATAAATAGATAGGCACTTACGCATAATACTATAGCGGAGACAACTCCAATTAAAATTCGCATATTTCTTTTTAGTAAGCTTTAACGTTAAAAGAACTCGCGCCTACGGCGTCGCGTTGCTTACTTAGTTAAGTGAATTTAGCGATTACGGCGCTTGTTAAGTGCACCCCTAGCCTTGGGGTTTTGCTTTACTTTGCGGGATTCACGTTTTTGAATTTCTTTTTCACGCCTTGACTCACCGGGTACCAAACAATCATCGCCATGACCAATTAACTCTGCCTTACCCATTCGACGCAATGCTTTGCGCAACATAGGCCAATTTTCTGGATCATGATAGCGCAGGAATGCCTTGTGCAATGTTCGCTGCTCTTTGCTCTTAGCACTGAAAATTGGATCTTCAGCGTTGCGCTTTAGCGGTTTTAACGGGTTTTTACCGGTAAAGTACATGGTGGTGGCTGAGGCCATCGGAGATGGATAAAAGTTCTGTACCTGATCCACTCTAAATTTATTCTGCTTAAGCCAAAGAGATAGATGCATCATATCTTTGTTGGTTGAGCCTGGATGGGCAGAGATAAAGTAGGGTATTAAATACTGCTTTTTACCCGCTTCTTTGGAGAAGCGCTCAAACATTTCTTTAAACTCGTAATAGCTGTCCATACCGGGCTTCATCATCTTGGAAAGCGGGCCATCTTCTGAATGCTCAGGAGCAATTTTTAGGTAACCACCCACATGATGAGTCACTAGCTCTTTGACATATTCTGGGTCTTTAACTGCCAAGTCATAGCGTAGACCGGAAGCAACAACCACTTTCTTAATGCCATCCAAGTTGCGGGTTTTACGATACAACTGGGTGGTATGTTTGTGGTCAGTCTCAAGATTGACACAAATTGACGGATAGACACAGGAAGGCCTGCGGCAGGTTTCTTCAATTTTTTTATCTTTGCAATTAAGCCGATACATATTGGCGGTTGGACCGCCAAGATCGGAAATAACACCGGTAAAACCAGGTGTCATATCGCGGATATTTTCGACTTCATTAAGAATCGATTTCTCTGACCGGCTTTGAATAATTCGTCCTTCATGCTCGGTAATAGAGCAGAAGGTACAGCCACCAAAACAGCCGCGCATAATATTCACCGAAAAGCGGATCATCTCGTAGGCGGGTATCTTGGCATCGCCATAAGTTGGGTGCGGAACTCGCTTGTAGGGTTGCTCAAATACCCAGTCTAATTCTTCAGTTTCCAATGGGATCGGTGGTGGGTTCACCCAAATATCATTTCTACCCTGACTCTGCACAAGGGGTCGCGCATTACCTGGGTTTGTCTCACGGTGAAAAATACGATCTGAATGGGCGTATAGCACTGGGTCGTTTTCTATCTGCTCAAAGGATGGCATACGAATATAGGTACTATTGGGATCGGTTTTAATGGCCTGAGTATCTGGCACCAGTGAGACAACTTGAGTCTCTTGCTGACTAATCTTTGGAGATTCAGCTTCGGTTCGTATTTTTTTAGCATCATCACAGTTACTAGGATGAGGCGCATCGTAGGGGTTTTTAGCTTTTTTACTCGCACCCACCTGATCCACACTGGTTGAATCAATTTCACGCCAACCCTGTGGTATTTTTTTGCGTAGAAAAGCACTACCGCGCATATCAGTAATATCTTTTATAGAAGTGCCATTAGCTAATCGATGAGTAAGTTCAACCAGTGCTCGCTCTGAATTTCCATAAAGAAGGATATCGGCCGTTGAGTCGATTAACACCGAACGTTTAACTGATTCAGACCAATAGTCATAATGCGCCAATCGTCGTAGGCTTGCTTCAATACCGCCTATTACCACTGGAATATGTGAGTAGGCTTCGCGACATTTTTGGGTGTAGACCGTTACTGCTCTATCGGGACGTTTGCCCCCCTCATCATGTGGCGTATAAGCATCATCGTGACGCATTCTGCGATCAGCGGTATAGCGATTGATCATTGAATCCATATTACCGGCAGTTACACCAAAATATAGATTGGGCTCACCTAATACTTTAAAACTCTCTGCGTTGCGCCAGTCTGGCTGAGAAATTATGCCAACCCTAAAGCCCTGAGCCTCAAGAACTCTGCCTATTACCGCCATACCAAAACTTGGGTGATCAACATAGGCATCACCTGTAACCAGAATTACATCACAGCTATCCCATCCCAATTGATCCATTTCCTCTCTAGACATGGGCAAAAATGGTGCGGGCAGCAGGCATTCCGCCCAATATTTAGGGTGGTCGTAAAGTGCGGTTGGAGAGGATGCTTGAGGATTCATTAAAAAACCTTAAATGGATTTGATCATCAATCTGACGACAAAACAATTGTAAGTAAGCCCCCATTATACCCTGTTTTTATAGGTTTCTTCATTTTAAAGTGAGGCGAGATAGTAAATTATATCGTGGCTATACAACTAAAAAGGTATATTCGACCTAATTTAACCTCTAGTTATAAGGTCAAAGGTTATTCAATCAAAAGATTAAACATTGCGTATTAATAACTCAACCTCTAGAGTAAGCGGTCTTGAATTTGTCACACAACCACCAGTCTTTTTATGTTTAATATACACAGCGAAGAAATCCCCTATCAGGCAAATAGCGAACTGCTGTTTGATTGCCTGCGAGATCTTCCAGAGGCTATTTGGCTAGATAGCTGCAAGCCGCGAAGCCTTCAGGGTCGCTATGATATTATCTCTGCCTGCCCTAAATCGCTGATTGAAACCAAGGGCAAACAATGCATTATTACCATTGATGGCGTAACAACAAAATACGATATCAATCCATTCGATATTGCTAAACAACTACTCAATGAAATACAGCCTATTGAAGTCATACCCAATGCTCCCTTTACCAGCGGTCTAGTTGGCTATTTCGGCTACGATCTTGACCGACCAGTTGAGTCCATTTCATCAAATAATACCTCTGCCACAAAGTTACCTGATATGCGCCTAGGTTTGTATCTATGGAGCATAGTGGTTGATCATGAGCTTAGAAAAACCACAGTATATTTTCACTCTTCTTGCGAAAAATCGCTTATTGAACAGATTCACAATCGCCTCAAAAATACCGTTGGCAATCAACACAAAATCTCAGACTTTACACTTGAGAATCACTTTGAATCAACCATAAGTAAAGACAGATACAAGCAGGATATCGGGAAAATAAAAGACTATATCGCTGAGGGTGATTGTTATCAGGTGAATTATGCGCAACATCTGTCTGCACCCTATAAGGGTGATCTATGGCAGGCATACCTCAGCTTAAGAAAGGCTAATCCAGCCCCCTATTCTGCATATTGGCAATGGGGTAATCAGGCGGTACTTTCTCTGTCCCCTGAACGTTTTATTCAGGCCAAATGTGAAAATGGCAATATTCAAGCTCAAACCAAGCCTATTAAGGGCACGGCATTGCGCGGCAAGTCTGTAGAGGAAGATCAAGAAAATGCTATCCAGCTATTGAATAGCGATAAAGATCGGGCTGAAAATCTAATGATCGTGGATCTGCTTCGCAATGACCTAGGTAAAACCTGCATTGCTGGGAGTATCAAAGTACCTAAGTTATTCGACCTTGAAAGCTTTCCTAATGTTCATCATCTTGTTAGCACTGTGACTGGCATACTTAAACCTGACTGTTCATCATTGGACCTTTTAAAGGGTTGTTTTCCGGGCGGCTCAATCACTGGGGCACCTAAAAAACGATCTATGGAAATTATCGATGAATTAGAACCTATTCAACGATCAATTTATTGTGGAAGCATTGGTTATATTTGTGCATCCAATCAAATGGACACCAATATTGCTATTCGCACAGTACTTGCTGAAAACGGAGAATTGCATTGCTGGGGCGGCGGCGGTATCGTTGCAGACTCAGATGCTAACAGTGAGTTTGAAGAATCCATGAACAAAATTCGTTTAATTCTAAACACATTGGAAGCGACTTTAGATTAGTTCCCCATAGCCTGTTGATGCCAATTTGGATCGGCTACATCGCCTTCACCATCTAGCTCAGGATAGTCTAATTGATACTTTTGACAGTAGGTTGCCAGTACCGGCTGCATCCATTCAAACAACAGTTTGCTGTATACCTGATCATTTAAACGGCGGGTCGCGTAAAAGCCCGCATCCTCTCGCTGACGACGTGCCTCTGATAAAATAATGGCGGCAGCTACACTGACATTATAGGACTCAACCATGCCCATCATTGGAATAGTAATGCTATGGTCTATAAAGGGTTGAGCCTCATCGCTAATACCCTCTAATTCTGCACCTAAAACTAGCACAGTCGGCTTGGTGAAATCTACCTGTCGATAATCTTTACTAGTTGCAGTAACCTCTGCAGCAACAATTTGATGACCACTATCTTTGAGCGCCTCTAAGGGCTGCGAAATAGTTTTGCAGAGCTGCGTGTTAACCCACTTGTGAGCCCCTACACTAGTGCCTCTATTAGCACCAAAGAAATCATTTTGCGAAACAGAATATAAATCCATAACCCCCACGGCATCACAGGTTCTTATAATGGCGGATAAATTCTGCCCTTTAAGTACAGAATCAGTAACAACGGCCAAATCAGGCTGTCTTTGGTTTAGCACCTCTATTATTTTTGAATAACGCGCTGTGGTCACTCTATTCCCC
>JAQWMF010000030.1 GCA_029246925.1 Porticoccaceae bacterium | reverse complement strand
AAAAACCAATCAAAAACAACCCAACGCCATTTTGTTTTAAGACTTAAGTATTTATACTTCTCGCCGCGGAGAAAAGTTAATACAAAGTCGCCTTATCAAGCGATATTCCCCTAGGAAAAACCCAGTATTCAAACCAATTAGCCAAAAAAACGGATAATTTTTGATATCTGCAAGCTTCGTAAGTCATTGAGCTGGATCATTAAACGCTTTAAAAAGAGAAACAATCATGGATATAAGAAACCCACTTTCCACCTTAACTGCAACCGTAGCTCTTGCTCTTAGCTCTCTAGCCTACAGCGATCAAATCAGTTTAAAAAATGGCGATATATTACAGGGCACCCTAACCTCTCAAACAGATGCCTATGTGTTATGGGAATCCGATAATTTTGGTGCATTACAAATCCCAACAAATCAAATCGCTTTTATTAATCGCCCAGATACAAAACCAGCAGCAATAAATACGGTTGAAGAAAAGGCACTTTACAAAGGTAATGTAGGGCTATCAGGCACATACCTTAGTGGCAACGAACAACGCGATGATCTAGAGCTAAATATTGGATTCACCTTTAAAAAAGGCGATTCAACACATAACGCAAAAGTACATTATGAAACCCTTGGGCAGGATAATGAATCAACCATAAATGACTATGGCATTAACTACGGAATAGATTGGTTAATGAGTAACGGTTGGTACTGGGGCAATATTTTTTCATACGGTGCTGACGATAAACGTCAGATTGATCAATCAGTCTCTTTTGGAAGCAACATGGGCTACCAGTTTTGGCAAAACGATAAAGGTAAATTATCCACAGCGATTGGATTAACATGGATTAATGATAAATTATTTAGTGCAGTTACCGATGATCGTCTTGCCTGGAGTTGGTCTGGTGATTATAAAAAACAACTCATTAGAGAAGTATCTCTCTCTTATTCTCATCAATTAAATGTTTCTATCAGAGATTCTGAAAATACACAGTTAACTGCTGATGTCGGGATTATAATTCCAGTGACAAAAAAACTAGACACTAAAATCTCTTGGGACTGGTCGTTTGACAATCAACCCGAGCAAGGCAATGAAAAAATTGATCGTAAACTAAAATTTGGCGTTGATTATTCGCTTTAAAAGTAATTTAACTTACAGGGTTTGCAGAACAAACCAAAGATACGCTTTCCAATTATTCTACGCATAAAAAACCCGATAATTTCTTATCGGGTTTTTCAAATTAGCAAAATTGATCAATGCCCTAAGGCATATCACAAATTATTCGCCAACTACGTTCTCAGCTTGTGCGCCTTTTTGACCTTGAGTAACTTCCATAGTTACTGCTTGGCCTTCTTTCAAAGACTTAAAACCTTCAGCTTGAATAGCGCTGTGGTGTACAAATACATCACCGCCGCCTTCTTGCTCAATAAAACCAAAACCTTTACTGTCGTTGAACCACTTTACAGTGCCAGAAACTCTATCCGACATAACTAACCTCACTTAAAAAAAAATATACCGTTTAAGGCGTTTAAAATATCCAGCCTCGAAACGGGCTAGCCTTACCTTCGATCTAAATAAGAGCGAAGATATTACTGTTTCAACAGACACTAAAGTGTGTAACCGCTAATTCAGATTTCTGTATTATATGGTGTTTTTCTTGATTTGGCTAATTAAGTCTTATTTTTATCTCAAAGAAAATATTTAAGGGGGGAGAAAACCCTGTTAATCAGAGGATTTTTTTACCAAAAAAACCACCCTTTAACGGCTTTATCCAATTTTGCTTTACAGCCTTTTAGCTGAACACCATAGATTTCTGCTTGGCGCTTAACCTTTCCAGCCACCTTTATTAATTTAGGCTTTTTCTTGAAGCTACCGCTTGAATATCCACCCCAGCCTTCGTGATAGGCTAAATACTGCTTATAGGCATCCCATTTTGAAATACCCAGCCGTTTACTACTTTTATGGGTATACCAGCCAATAAAATTGATGGCATCGCCAAAATCGTCGCGGTCATGACTCCAGTTGCCGGTATCTTTACGGTAGTCATTCCATGCAGGGTTTTGAGCTTGCGCATAACCATAGGCAGAGGATTTTCTAGGCAGTGGAATAAAGAAAAAGGTTGGGCGTTTAGGTCTAACTTTCGCCCTAAAGGTTGATTCTTGCTTCATAATTGACATGCTTATATGAATCGGCGTACCCCAGCGCTTTTGAGCTTTTTTGGCACTTTTGTACCAATCAGTTTCACCTAAAAAAATAGAGCAGACATTATTAACCTGTTTAGGCTGATAGGTCGAACACCCACTGATTAGTATAATTAGGCTAACAACCATTAACCGAACCATTGTAATTCTCCGCTGCAACTATAGACTTTAGATAAAATAAGTTTAGATTTTCTTAGCCCCATATGGAACTGGTTTTTTTGGCGCTAATCAAGGTGATTTTATCACGAGTAATAACGACAAGTTTTCGCTTATACAGAGCACCCAAAGCATTTTTGTACTTTTTCTTAGATACCTTAAACTGACTGTAAATAAGATCTGGGTTACTTTTATCCGTTAAATTAGATTCGCCACCAGATGCTTTTAAGTGCGCCAATATTTGATCTTCAAGACTATTATCCCCCTGTGATGAGTGCTGAGAAATAATTAAATCAATTTTACCGTCTTCGCGAATCGTCTTTACATAACCCGTTAGGCGCTCACCAATAGCTAGCGGGCGGAAGGCATCACCATGAAAAATAAGCCCTAAGTATTGATTATCAATTAATGCCTTATAGCCAAGCTCTGTTTTATCGGAAATTTGAAGATCAACTGCTTGTTTTTCCACAAGATCTTCAGGCTCTTCCTCAAAATACTTATTCAGCTTTGACGACGCGAGAATGCGGTCAGTTTCATGATCATGAAATACATAGACCATATAAGACTCACCCTCTTTCATAAGGTGATGCTGCTCACTAAAGGGCACTAATAAATCTTTAGGTAACCCCCAATCTAAAAAGGCACCCACTCGATTGGCATCGATCACTTTTAATAACTCAACACTGCCCACCAAGGCCTTCGGCGTTTCGGTAGTGGCAATCAACAGGTCGTCGGAATCAAAATATAGAAACACCTTTACCCAATCATCCAAATCTAGACCATCGGGCACGTAGCGATTAGGCAATAAAATAGTGCCCTCTTCACCACCATCCACATAAACACCATGGTCGGCGATTTTAACAACCTGTAAGTTGTTGAACTGTCCAATTTCTAGGGGCATAAATTTATTCTTTGTGAGGTTAATGGCAAAGTGATAATAAAATTAATCACCACGATAAATACAACCACTGGTGCAAGTTTCTTTAATTTTGACCGCACTCAGTAGCGATAGGTTTGGCTTTAAGTGCCGCCAAATCCATTTTGCGATATTTTCACTGGTAGGGTTTTCTAGCCCGACTATATCATTTAGATAATGGTGGTCTAATTGATTATAGATTGGCTTAAAGGCTTTTTTAATATCACCAAAATCCATCACCCAGCCAGTTTCATCGCCAATTGGACCCTCAACATAGATTGAAACCATAAACGAATGACCGTGCAAACGTGAGCATTTATGCCCTTCTGGCACATTCGGCAAGCGATGAGCCGCCTCAATATTAAATTCTTTATATATCTGCATTATTTACGACATTTTTCCCAATAATTAAGGTCGCTATATTAGGTTGCTAAACAAGATATGTATATAGCATCAGAAAATGTTTGACAGTAGGTGCCAGTTCGGTAGAATGCACGCCTCTTCCCAGAGGGTGGTTAGCTCAGCTGGTAGAGCATCGCCCTTACAAGGCGAGGGTCACAGGTTCAATCCCTGTACCACCCACCAAGGAAGCAAGGTTATTGTGGACCGGTAGTTCAGCTGGTTA
>JAQWMF010000029.1 GCA_029246925.1 Porticoccaceae bacterium | reverse complement strand
TTATATCTGGGTACAAACTATGAGCCTCGCTGACAAAGTGTTGTCGGTAAACAATGATTTACCAATCCGAACAAATTTACCTGTGCATAGCGGTAAGGTGCGCTCTGTCTATTGGCTAACTGAAGCCGATAGCCGCAGACTAATTGAAGAAAACAATTATGACGTAGCACCTGATTCACCCTTGGCAATTATGGTGATTAGCGATCGGATTTCTGCCTTTGAATGTATCTGGAAAGGCGAAGGCAATATGCAGGGTGTTCCCGGTAAAGGAGCGGCGCTTAATGCTATCTCTAACCATTGGTTTAAGCTGTTTCGCGAAAACAACCTTGCCGACAGTCATATTTTAGATATCCCCCACCCATTGGTGTGGATTGTGCAAAAAGCCAAGCCTGTAATGATTGAGGCGATTTGCCGTCAATATATTACTGGCTCTATGTGGCGTTCTTACGTTAAAGGCGAGCGCAATTTCTGCGGCATCGAACTGCCTGATGACCTTGAGAAAGATCAAAAATTACCCGAACTACTAATCACTCCATCAACTAAGGGCATTCTTGAGGGAATTCCCGGCGTTCCTGAGGTGGATGATGTGAATATTTCGCGCTCTGATATAGAAAACAACCACGCTGCCTTCAAATTTAATTCCCTTGAAGATATCAATGTGTATGAAGAATTACTTCAGCAGGGTTTTGATGTTATCAGTAATGAGCTAGCTAAGTTAGACCAAGTATTTGTCGATACTAAGTTTGAGTTTGGCTACGTTAAAGATCGTTCGGGTGCAGATAAACTCATTTATATGGATGAGGTAGGTACGCCAGACTCATCGCGTATTTGGGATGGCGAACAATACAACCAAGGCTCTGTGGTAGAAAACTCTAAAGAAGTATTCCGTCAACTGCTTCTCAATCACTTTGACGACTCAGATATCCTTCTGGATAAAAATCGTATGGATGAGCGCTATGCGCTAGCTAAGGATAACGAGCTACCTGAATCTATGATGATGGAAGTGTCCAATACTTATGTGAGCTTAGCAGAGAAAATTACTGGGCAACCACTGCCACTATCGTCGAATCCAAAAGCTGAGATTATTGAGATTTTGAGTAGCAAGTATAATCTTATCAACTAAACAAGACCTTTTAGATTACTTGAGTAGCTAACTATGGAAACCGAACAGACTATTAATATTGACCCAAGAAAGCTGTTTAATATCGGGGTAAATCTTATTATTGCAGGTTTTATTAAACAAAACTCAAGCGACGCAAAAAAGCTGTTTAAGCAACTTAAACAGGGCGAAACGCTTAAGGGCGGGCAACTTAAGTCGGATAAAACTGGCGAGGTTATACCCATAAAGTTTGAAATAGACAGAAAGCAATACTGTGGTCAATTTAACTTTCCCAATTTCGATGTGGCGCTTCGCGCTCTGCTACAAAAGTTTGAAACCGAGGTACGAAAGGACAAAGAATTAAAGACCTTGCGAACGCTTACTAATCAAGACACCGGTGAGGTTTTATTTAATATTCCTAGCGGCGTTCAAATAGATGGGGATATCAATGTGCTTATGATGGCGGTTAAGCCAGAGAGTGACTGCATTATTGTTAAGCTTGCTTTTATGGAGCCTGAACCCTTTTTGGTTGAGACCCCACAAGACTAAACAATTAGTTCTGATTTAACGCAGTGGTCATCTCGACCACTGCTTTCTTACCATCACCATACACCATCAATGTGTGATCCATTGCAAACAATGGATTAGGTAATCCAGCAAACCCAGGGCTTAGTGAGCGCTTAATAACCACCACATTCCTCGCCTTATCCACATTGAGAATTGGCATACCATAAATGGGGCTACCCTCGGCTTCGCGCGCCATTGGATTTGTCACATCGTTAGCACCAATCACAATCACCACATCGGTCTCTTCAAAGGTGGGGTTGATTCGATCCATTTCAACCAGCTTGTCATAGGGCACTTCTGCTTCAGCTAGCAATACATTCATATGCCCGGGCATCCGGCCAGCGACTGGATGAATACCATATTCAACCTCAATGCCCCTGCTTTCTATGGAATCCGCTAGCTCGCGCACTGCGTGCTGTGCCTGAGCCATTGCCATTCCATAACCTGGGACTATTACCACGCGCTTGGCCACCTCTAACATCATAGCCACTTCATCAGGTTGCGCGCTGGTGACCTTGCCGGCATAAATCTCATCGGCATCAACTACCTCACCGGTAGCTGCCATTTTGCCAAAGAGTACATTGCCCAGTGAACGATTCATGGCCACGCACATAATTTTGGTTAGAATTAATCCTGAGGTTCCAACCAATGAACCAGCAACGATCAACACTGTATTACCGAGAATAAACCCAGCCAACGCAGCCGCCAGTCCTGAATACGAATTAAGTAGTGCAATCACTACGGGCATATCGGCACCACCAATAGGCAATACCAAAAATAAGCCCAACAACAGAGCCAGCGCCACTAGAGCTAAAACAGTTACAGCTTGGCTTGGATTTATAACTATACAGACAAGTGCCGCCAGCGCGCCTATAAACAGTAGAGCGTTGCCTACTGGACCGCCGGGCAGACCGAAGTTTTTCTTAATTAAACCCTGAAGTTTGGCAAAGGCGACAAGGCTTCCGGTTAGGGTTACTGCACCAATAAGAATGGTTAAACCAATGGACACAAGTGTTACCTGTCCTTCTGCACCAAGGCCAAATGCATTCGCATCTAGAGCTACTGGCGCTAGCAAGTCAGCAAACGACTGCGCCTCTACATTTAGTACAGAAAAATATTCAGCTGAGGCGATAGTTAATGATGCGCCACCGCCAAAGCCATTGAGCAAGGCAACCATTTGCGGCATGGAGGTCATTTGTATGCGCAGAGCCATAAAAGCGCCGACTGCACCACCAAATAAAACCCCTGCAATAATATAGGTGAAATTAACAACCTCAGAGTTAAGCAGTGTAATCACTACGGCAACCAGCATACCTATGGCCGATAACATATTACCTCTAACAGCGGTAGACGGCTTGGTTAAACCTTTGATCCCAAGTATAAATAGAACACCAGCAAACAAATAAACTAAATTTACAATAGAAGAGCTCATAGGTTACTTCCTTTTAAACATCGAGAGCATACGGTTGGTTACCAAATAGCCGCCAATCACATTAATGGTGGCAAAGGTAACTGCCAAAAAGCCCAATACATTAACTAGCATGGGTGAGGTTTCTGACCCAGCCGCTAGAAGCGCACCTACAAGGGTAATCCCCGATACTGCATTAGTCCCAGACATTAATGGCGTATGTAGGGTCGGCGGTACCTTAGTGATTAGCTCAACCCCCAAAAAGAGAGACAATACGAATAGTGCAAGTAATAAAATTAAAATTTCCAATGGTTTAGTCCTTTATTTGCTCTGCGGTTCACTATCTAACGAGGGTAGATTCAATAGTTTTCTCATATGCGGGTGAGGCACTTCGCCATCATGAGCGACTACGGTTCCAGCTACAATCTCATCATCAAAATCTAGGTTAATATTTCCATCCTGTAAAATTAACTCTAGAAGCGTTTGTATATTTTTTCCATACATCTGGCTGGCATGATAGGCAACATCTGAGGCTAGGTTCTCTGGCCCCAAAATGGTGACACCATGCTCAACCGTTGTTTGGCCCATCTTGGTAAGCTCGCAGTTACCGCCGCGCTCGGCCGCCAAATCTACAACCACCGAACCAGTCTTCATAGCTTTCAACATATCTTCTGTCACTAGAATGGGAGACTTAGCGCCAGGAACCGCTGCTGTTGTGATAATAATATCTTGCCTAGCAACCACCTCAGTCATTAATTTTCTTTGCAGCTGAAGGAACTCTTCACTCTGCTGCTTGGCATAGCCCCCAGCACCCTCTGAACTCTCGGTAGGCAAGTCTAACTCTACCGGTGTTGCCCCTACTGAAATAATCTGTTCACGCGCCGCAGGACGAACATCATAG
Organism: Porticoccaceae bacterium; assembly: GCA_029246925.1. Classification (GTDB taxonomy): domain Bacteria; phylum Pseudomonadota; class Gammaproteobacteria; order Pseudomonadales; family Porticoccaceae; genus HTCC2207. Next base: position 41,174 of record JAQWMF010000029.1, on the reverse strand, counting down.
GCCTCAACCACAGCGCCGAGACGCTTAGCCGTAGCACAGGCTTGAAGCCCTGCCACACCTACGCCCATAATTAATACTCTAGCCGGCTGAAGTGTGCCTGCTGCGGTCATAAGCATGGGTAAAATTCTAGGTGCGGCTTCTGCACCAAGTAGCACTGACCTATAACCTGCAAGGGTTGCCATTGATGAAAGAACATCCATACTCTGGGCACGACTGATGCGAGGCACCATTTCTAGCGCAATAGCTGTAGCACCAGTATCGGCTACCTGCTGTGCCGCTTGAGGCTGTGCTAGAGGATCCATCATCCCAACAACAAGCTGTTTGGATCTAAGTCGCTTGAGGTCTTGTTCAGCATTTTCAGTATTAGAACCAAAACTTTGAACTTGCAGTATTGTGTCAGCACCGGCAAAAAGCTTATCCCTGTCTGAGATAATCTTTGCACCTACTGATTGATAGTTTTCGTCTGAAAAGCCAGCTTGAACACCAGCATTTTGCTCTACCCACAGGTCTGCTCCTGCGTTGATTAGCGACTGGACATTATCAGGGCATAGTGAAACCCTTTTCTCTCCTGTAGCTAGTTCCCGTGTAACTCCAATAATCACGTCATTCTCCTTAATGATAAAACGCCCACATTTATGAACTCTTATTATGGTATAAGTTTATCAAAATCACTCTCAATTAAACACCTGAGAGTGCATTAATATTCTGAAAAAAGGCATATTTTACACTTGCCACTAATTGCGCTGATTAACCTTAGAAATAGCTTAGAGTTATTCTTTATATGTCTCTTGATACCGCAAATGTAGCCAGCTCAGTCAATACTTTTTTGTATTCGGTTTCTGGCAAACCCTGTAGGGCTTTATGTGCAAGCTCTGAATGCTCTTTAGCCCTATTCAAACTATAGTCTACCCCACCAACTTCTGTGACTATTTTTAAAATTTGATCAAAATTTTCCGATGACTTATTACTAATAGCACTTCGTATCACTTCTCTCTGTCTTGAGTCACAATTTTCACGAGCATAAATTAGTGGCAGAGTCATTTTCCCTTCAGTGAGATCGTCTCCGATATTTTTCCCTATCACGCTTGCATCCCCCTGAAGATCCAATACGTCATCGGCAATCTGAAACGCCATACCTAGATGCTTGCCATAATCTTTCATCGCTTGTCTCTCTGAACCTGAAAGGATGGCTCCACACTCCATTCCGGCCTCAAAAAGTTTTGCTGTTTTTCTATATATAACTTGTTTATAGGTCGATTCATCCAAATCGGGATTCCCCGCATTGACCATCTGTTGAACTTCACCTTCTGAAATCACGTTTGTAGCATCAGCGAAAACACGCATAATTGAAATATCAGAAATTTCAACTAACATTTGAAATGCACGCGAATAGAGGAAGTCTCCCACCAGAACGCTTGGCGCATTACCCCATTTCTCATTGGCGGTCTCGCGCCCACGTCGCAGAGCAGAAACATCAACTACATCATCGTGAAGCAAGGTTGCTGTATGGATAAACTCAATAATCGCAGCAATAGCTATATGATCCTTACCACTAGAATAGCCGTTTGCTAGAGCACTAAGTAACACCAACACAGGTCGAAGTCGCTTGCCGCCTGCGTCAATAATATAAGCACCTATATCTTCGACCAGACCAACATCAGATTTGAGGCTATCGAGGATAAGCTGATTGACCGACTGGAATTCATCGGCGACAGAAGTGTGGAAAATTGCCATTTTTTACTGGGCTACCTACTAAGTTTGTGTAGGCCGAATGCTAGGCAGACCGCCCTGCGCTGTCAACCCTGAATATGCGTATTAGAGGTACTCTATGGATTTAACTATTGATGCAGAGACCATAACTAGTTACGATGCGCCCTCTAAAGAGTAGATCAAAAAAGGATCCCATGACTTTTATACCAGCATCTTCTTACTCAAAAGAAGATATTTTAAAATGTAGCCGCGGCGAATTATTTGGCCCTGGCAATGCCAAACTTCCTGCGCCTAATATGTTGATGATCGATAGAATCATTACCATCAACAATACTGGCGGCTCCCACGGTCTTGGTGAGATTATCGCCGAAATTGATATTACCCCAGATCTTTGGTTTTTTGACTGTCACTTTAAAGGCGACCCCGTTATGCCGGGCTGTCTCGGCCTTGATGCCCTATGGCAACTGGTTGGCTTCTTCCTCGGTTGGAATGGCAACCCAGGTAGAGGTCGCGCACTAGGCGCTGGTACAGTTAAGTTTTTTGGTCAAATTTTGCCTGACGCTAAGAAAGTGACTTATAAGCTTAATATAACGCGACTCATTCAACGCAAATTGGTTATGGGAATAGCGGATGGTAGCGTTGAAGTCGATGGCCGCGAAATATATACAGCAAAAGATCTTAAAGTAGGTCTTTTCGAAAATACTGAGAATTTCTAGCAGTTTAGGCTGTTAGTCATTGAATTAGAGGATCACCAATGAAACGCGTAGTAATTACTGGACTGGGAATAGTTTCTTGCCTTGGGAATGATAGAGAAACTGTTTCAAAATCTTTAAAAGAAGGCATTTCAGGCATTCGTTACCGCGAAGATTTTGCCGAGATGGGCCTTAAATGTAATGTTGGCGCCACCTTAGATATAGACCCAAAAGATCATATTGATAGAAAAATTATGCGCTTTATGGGCCCTTCTGCATCTTATGCCTATATAGCCACTGACCGCGCCATTGCCGATGCAGGTTTGACTGAAGACATGGTTTCAAACCCCAGAACAGGCCTTGTCATGGGTTCTGGCGGCGTTTCTGGTGAAATGTTTACCGAAACCATCGATGTGATGCGCGAGCGCGGTATCAAACGCGCAGGGCCCTACCGAGTAACTCAGATTATGGCCAGCACCGTTTCAGCCTGTGTGGCTACCCCCTTTAAAATTAAGGGCGTTAACTATGCCCTCGCCTCTGCCTGTGCCACCAGTGCCCACTGTATTGGTCATGCGGCAGAGCTGATTCAACTTGGCAAGCAAGATATCCTTCTCGCCGGTGGCTCAGAAGATATGCACTGGTCTATGGCCGGTATGTTTGATGCTATGGGTGCACTCACTAGCAAATACAATGACACCCCTGAGGTTGCCTCGCGTGCCTATGATGCAGATCGCGATGGCTTTGCACCTGGTCTTGGTGCGGGGACAGTGGTAGTTGAAGAACTGGAACATGCCCTAGCGCGCGGCGCCAATATTATCTGCGAAATCACTGGCTATGGTGCTACTTCAGATGGTGCAGATATGGTTGCCCCTTCGGGTGAAGGTGCAGAGCGCTGTATGCGAATGGCGATGGAAAATATTGATGGTCCACTAGACTATTTGAATACTCACGGTACCAGTACCCCCGTAGGCGATTTGGCCGAATTAGGTGCTATTCGCAATACCTTTGGCGATAACTGCCCAGATATTAGCTCAACCAAGTCATTATCTGGTCATAGCTTGGGAGCGGCTGGGGTGCATGAAGCGATTTACTGCATGCTGATGATGGAAGGTAATTTTGTCGCTGGCTCAGCCCATATTGATAACGTTGATGAACAGGCAGAAGGCCTGCCGATTCTTCGTGAAAGTAAAGACAAACAGGTTAATCGCGTGATGTCTAATAGCTTCGGCTTCGGTGGCACTAACGCTACCTTGGTTATGGAAAAATATTCAGGATAAGCGATATCTGGATACTAATAAAAAAGGCACCCATTGGGTGCCTTTTTTAGTTTATAACGCTTGAAATCACAGTGCTTCTAGAACTGCCTCGGCACTGGATACCTCAAAACCGCTTTCATCGACATTGAGTAACTCGACTACACCATCATTGACGATCATGGCGAAACGCTTACTTCTTACGCCCATACCAAATCCTGTACCATCGAGCTCTAAGCCGAGTGCAGTTGCATAGGTGCCGTTACCATCGGCTAGCATTAGTAGGTTTTCTGCATTGGAACTTTTGCCCCATGCATCCATTACGAATACATCATTGACGGAAAGACAGGCTACTGTATCCACGCCTTTGGCAATAATCTCATCATATTTGACGACAAAACCAGGCAGATGTGCAATTGCGCAGGTGGGGGTAAAGGCTCCAGGCACGGCAAATAGTACCACTTTTTTACCTGTGAAAACTTCTGAGGTGGTTAATCCCGTTGGGCCTTCTGAACCCATAACTGTAAATACGCCTTCTGGAAGTTTATCTCCAACTTTAATCGTCATAAATGACTCCAAATAATTTAATTTAAACCCAGCTTTCTAGAATGGGATATCGTCATCAAAACCCATGCCGCCTGCAGGCGCAGCTGGCTGAGCTGTGGCTTGCTTTTGTGGTGCTTGTTGCTGCTGGGGCTCTGATGGCGCAGGCTGTTGATCGTATCCACCCTGTCCTGCCTGACCGCCGCGGCTATCGAGCATTTGCATTTCGCTAGCGACAATTTCGGTTGTGTAGCGATCTTGACCGTCCTGCCCCTGCCATTTGCGGGTTCGCAGGGAGCCTTCAACATAAACCTTTGAGCCTTTCTTTACGTACTGCTCGACAATTTCGGCTAAGCGGTTGAAAAACACTACGCGATGCCATTCGGTGCGCTCTTGCTGATCGCCTGTGTTTTTGTCTTTCCAAGTTTCTGATGTGGCAAGACTTAGGTTTGTGACTGCGCCACCTGAAGGCATATATCTTGTCTCTGGGTCCTGTCCACAGTTACCCACTATGATTACTTTATTAATTCCGCGTGCCATTTTTTTCCCCTGTCTATGTGCGATTTATAAAGGGCTGTATGCGCTCTAGATCTATTAAGGTTTTATCCACCTTAACATAGGCTAAATCTTCACCCTCAATGAGCAGTATATCTTCTACTCCAGCGATTGTAGAAATACTTTTTACAAATTCATTGGCTTTTGTTTCTCCCACTCGCAATATCATGGTCTGCAAAGGTTTGGGGGAGGTCATTGTGATTGCTACAAAACACCAAAAAAGCAGTATAAAAGCTAATAACCAGAATAGTCCATTTACACCGATAGTGCTCAGTGCCCAACCGCCAAGAATACCGCCGGTAAAGGCGCCTAAAAATTGACAGGTTGAATAAATACCCATGGCTGTTCCACGATTGCCCACTGGGCAAATTTTGCTGAGCCATGAGGGAAGCGATGCTTCCAGAAGATTAAAGGCGGCGAAATAAATAAATAACATCACTAAAATAACCACCGTTGTCTGAGCACTACCGAGAACGAACATTGCACCTGTCATTAGCACGACGGCGGAGACAAAACTTTGCTTTTGGGCATTGCGTCTTTCGGCCACAATCATCGCTGGCAACATGGCAATAAATCCACCCCCTAGCAGACTTAAATAGACCCACCAAAGCTGATCTGGATCAATATGAAGCTGTTGCACCAGTATGCTCGGGATAACTACAAAGGCGGCCATTAGCGTTAAATGAAGAAAAAATATGCCTATATTTAGACGCATTAATGCGGGCGTTCGCAGTAAACGACTTAGTTGCTGAAGGTCGGTTTGGGTCTCGCGATTTTGTCGCATTGAGAATGTTTTAGGGATGGCTGTATAAACGATGACGGCACCGATCAAACCCAGTATCGCTGTTAGCCAAAATATACCTGCCATACCAAAGTGTGAAGCCACAATAGGCCCTAATACCATGGCAATAGCGAAGGATATACCTATACTACCGCCTATTGAGGCCATGGCTTTGGTGCGATTTTGCTCGGCAGTAAGGTCGGTGACTAATGCCATCAATGTGCTTGCTATGGCACCCATACCTTGCAGTGCGCGACCCATTACAACGCCGATTGCACTGTCTGCGACTGCCGCCACTACACTGCCTAGAATAAATAATAGTAGTCCACCAAAAATAACTGGGCGCCGACCAATTTTGTCAGATAATAACCCTAAGGGTATTTGAAAAATTGCTTGGGTAAGACCATAGATCCCCAAGGCGAGCCCGAGCATAAAGGCTGAGGCTTGCTGATACCCATCGAAATACAGCGACATAACTGGTAGCACCATAAACAAACCTAGCATGCGAAAACCGTAAAGGCTTGCAATCGAAATAATGGCTCGCTTTTCTACGCTGGTGAATTGGTTTGAATGCGGGGAGGAATCTGTCAATTTGGGCGCTTTTGTTACCGAGTGATGTGAAGAATCACTATAGTAACAGTCTGTTTGGCGTGGGAAAATAATTATCGTTAATTTTATTCATCTATTTTGATGCAATAAGAGTAAATAGAATCACTTATTTCACTATTTCACTTTGCTCGACCTATGGATTGAGCCTTATAATAGATCCTTTAACCTAAATAAAAGTAGTGTCAATGGATACCATTCAAGTTCGCGGTGCAAGAACCCATAATCTTAAAAATATCGACCTCGATATTCCCCGCGATAAGTTAATTGTTATTACTGGCCTTTCGGGTTCTGGAAAATCATCTTTGGCATTTGATACGCTCTACGCTGAGGGTCAGAGGCGCTATGTAGAATCCCTATCTACCTATGCTCGTCAATTTCTTTCAATGATGGAAAAGCCGGATATTGATCATATCGAGGGTCTTTCTCCAGCTATTTCTATTGAGCAAAAATCTACCAGCCATAACCCGCGTTCTACTGTGGGTACGATTACTGAAATATATGATTATTTGCGCCTGTTATTTGCTCGCGCGGGTGAACCGCGCTGTCCTGAGCATAAACGGCCTCTAAAGGCGCAGACTGTCAGCCAAATGGTTGATCAGGTACTCGAGCTACCTGAGGGGTCTAAATTGATGCTCTTAGCCCCTGTTGTTCAGGATAGAAAAGGTGAACATGTTCATTTATTGGATAATTTGCGCCGTCAGGGGTTTATTCGCGCTCGTATCGATGGGCTAATCTGTGATCTAGATGAGACTCCTGCCTTAGATAAAAAGAAAAAACATAGTATTGAAGTTGTGGTGGATCGCTTTAAGGTTAAGGATGGCATTGGTATTCGCATCGCAGAGTCTTTTGAAACGGCGCTTAATCTGGCTGAGGGTATCGCTCTTATTAGCTATATGGATGGCGACGAAAAGGATGTAATGTTTAGCGCTAAATTTGCCTGTCCTATTTGTAATTACAGCCTAACTGAACTTGAGCCTAGGTTGTTTTCATTTAATAACCCCGCTGGCGCCTGTGATACTTGCGACGGTCTTGGCATTCATCAGTTTTTTGATGTGGATCGTATTATTCAGCATCCAGAGGCTTCGATTGCCGAGGGGGCCATTCGCGGCTGGGATAGACGCTCACTGTTCTATTTCAATATGCTACGCAGTCTAGCTGAGCACTACGATTTTGATATTGAAAGCCCTTGGAATAAGTTATCGCCTTTGCATCAGCAGAAAATTTTGTTTGGTAGCGACGATGAGGAAATTACCTTTAACTACGAGAATGATCGCGGTACAGTATTTCGCCGACAACATAGTTTTGAGGGAGTTATCCCTAATATGGAGCGTCGCTATAAAGATACTGAGAGCAACTCGGTTAGAGAGGATCTCAGTAAGTTTATGGCAACCTCTAACTGTCCGGAATGCTCAGGTACCAGACTCTGTAAATCTGCGCGCAATGTTTTTGTCGATGATAGACGCATTGAAGATATTGTCGCTATGCCTGTGGGTGAGTGCTATGACTATTTTGAAGGCATAGATTTACCCGGCCGTCAGGGTGAAATTGCTGAAAAGATTATTAAAGAAATCCGCGACCGCTTTTGCTTTTTGGTGGATGTGGGGCTTAATTATCTGTCGCTGAACCGCAGTGCTGAAACACTCTCTGGCGGCGAGGCGCAACGTATAAGGCTGGCCAGTCAAATCGGCGCTGGATTGGTGGGGGTTATGTATATTCTCGATGAACCCAGTATCGGATTGCACCAACGCGATAATGAACGACTGCTTAAAACCCTTGTACGTCTTCGTGACTTAGGCAATACGGTTATTGTGGTTGAACATGATGAGGATGCAATTAAAGCCGCTGACTATATTATTGATATTGGTCCCGGTGCCGGCGTGCATGGCGGCGAGATCGTTGCCATGGGTGATAGCCAGTCTATTATTGATAGTCCTAAGTCGATTACTGGGCAATTTTTATCGGGCACAAGAGGCATTGTTGTACCCAAAAAACGGCATAAGAGTAAGGGTAAATCCCTCGATATTAATGGCGCTAAAGCCAATAATTTACAGTCGATTGATGCCAATATTCCGGTGGGCCTATTCACCTGTATTACGGGTGTCTCTGGATCTGGAAAATCAACACTGATCAATGGAATACTCTACCCTGCGGCGGCAGTGGCACTTAATAAGGCTACTACATTGAAACCTGCTGCTCATAAAGCAATTTCTGGCCTTGAGCATTTTGATAAATGCATTGATATTAATCAGAGTCCAATTGGTCGAACTCCTAGGTCAAACCCTGCGACTTATACGGGTATTTTTACTCCTGTTAGGGAGATTTTTGCGGGCACCCAAGAGGCGCGCTCTAGAGGTTATACGCCTGGCCGATTTAGCTTCAATGTTAAAGGTGGCCGCTGTGAAGCCTGTCAGGGTGATGGCGTGACTAAGGTTGAGATGCACTTTCTGCCCGATATCTATGTTCCCTGTGATCTGTGTAAGGGTAAACGCTATAACCGCGAAACCTTGGATATCACCTTTAAGGGTAAAAATATTCATCAGGTGTTGGATATGACCATTGAGGATGCCAGTGAATTTTTTGAGGCGATTCCCAGTGTTTCGCGCAAACTTCAGACACTGACTGATGTGGGGCTGTCGTATATCAAACTGGGTCAGGCGGCAACTACCCTTTCCGGCGGCGAGGCACAGCGGGTAAAACTGTCTAAAGAGCTGTCTAAAAGAGATACGGGTAAAACCCTATACATCTTAGATGAACCGACAACAGGGCTTCATTTTCACGATATTGAGCAGCTGTTAACTGTTTTACATAGACTGCGTGATCACGGTAATACGGTAGTGGTTATTGAACATAATTTGGATGTGATTAAAACCGCTGATTGGATTATAGATTTGGGCCCAGAGGGTGGTGCTGGCGGCGGAACAATCGTTGCAACAGGAACCCCAGAGGATGTGGCTAAGGTGAAGAAGTCACATACTGGGGCTTTCCTAAAGAAAATGCTTTAAAGCTAGGCTTTTCTAGCTTCGTAATCTAGGATAAGTTGATCCATCGCTTGCTGATTAAATTCTCTTAGGCCGCTTAGGACTAACTTTTTCTCGCCACAGCCAACGGATTTTTCACCGTCATTGATGGAAAATTGCAGGGTTACATTGCCGCGCTTGCCATCGACTTCCATCTGAGCCTCTATAAATTTCACCTCAGGTGAAGCTATTGATAGTTGATCTAAAGTTAATGACATAGATTGGTACATCACTAGCGGACGGCTGGTATTAATCATCACGTTATGCTGCTGCATTAGTGGCACCAGAATGTAGGGGAAACTGTGTCCTGAGAACTCAACATAGCTACGAACCAGATGTTCAATCGCAGTCTGTTGTTGTGTGGCCTGTCCATCGCGATGAACATTGAGATAGACTTTTTCTCGACTGTCTTTAATCGACAAATCAGATTCGATCCAATCGGGAAATATAAGCTCTTTATCTGCGGGTACTAGTCCTGAAAAATCAAATTGCATTTTCTGACTTAACCCATAGTTATTTAGGGTTAGAGCAAAAAGAAGGTCTCCGGGAACGCAGAAGCGCTTGGAGTCAATATCATGAATTGGGTTGAAATCATTGCAAATTTGTTTTGCAAATTGACTGCCCTGCTCAGCACTAATGCTCAACTGGTTGTTAACTTGGGAAAAAAAAGGCTGTAAAAACATCTGCTACTCTAATTCGGATTCAAATTCTTCAAGTAAATCTAGGGGTTCTAGCTCTTGACCCTCAAGATCGGTATTCCAGTTAATGCCAACTCGCAAAATATCTTCATGCATGCCAATAAGCCAATCATCAAGAAATTCTTCCATAGCAATGGCCACAGGCTGATAGACTGACCATTGATCACTGCATAGCTGGGACGCTAAACCTTGATTGGACCAGAAGGGAATAACGCCGATGTCAGGGTCTATACTCGACTCAACCATTGCCCAATTATTATCCTCATCTCTCAAGCCCCAAATACAGCCTTGTTCGAGACTTTCGATAATAAGACGATCGTAGTTTTCCTGAAGATTTTCTGACAGTGACTGCATTAACGCCTTCTTGAAATATTGAATAAATTAATTGGCGCCATGTTAACCGCTTTAGTATAAGGCTGCCACTTTTACCTTAACTAAATAGTACAGATTACCTAATTCAATGAAGAACTTTGATGAACTGGCAGTTGAACACCCCTGCTGTCAGAGGTATCAATTGCCAAATTACTGGTTACGCTGATTAGTCGAAGATCAACTACTTGTGGCGCGCTAGCCTGACTAAAATCACGGCTAATTAGTATAACTTTGCTACTGATATCAGTTCGCTGATTATCCAGTGCCACTATAAAATTTTGATGAGTGTAACCCACAGACTCAATACTGTAGCCAACTATTTCTTTCGAATAGGGCAACTCTCGCTCGACTACTTTTTTTGTATTGAGGTCATATTCAATGATTTTAAATGAATCTGTAAATATATAGAGCTTACTATCTAATCCGAGTAAATAAACAGCATCGTCATAGGGAAGATTAGTCACTTTCACCATTGAGCCTTTCTCTAGTTTGTACAGAGCACTGTCCTCAAACCCTTCCAATTGCCCTCTAGAATTATTCTGACTCTGTCGGTTAAGTACCATATAGTATTCGGCGTCTAAAAAGACTGAAAGATGATTTAGGGGATTATTTTTTACCTCACCTGTGGTGCTATTAACTGTTGATTGGTATAAAACATCGGTTGTTTTGGATTGCAGGTTGATAGCGGTTATAGCGCCACGCTGTTTCGCATAGAGGATATCGTCTTGAATGACTGAATAGCCTAAATCTAAATCCAATTCCCTTGTGAATTGCAACCTAGATAAATCAAAAAATACTGTGGATGCAAATAGCCTATAGTCGCCCCCTCGAGCATCCATATAGCGTTCTCCTGGCGGCAAATACCCATAGGCTGGCGGTATTTTTGACGGCTTTGTTTGATTTAACAAGGTGGTACTCAGCAGTATGCCATTGTCATATTTAACGGGTATCCCCTGAATACCTTTTGTGTCTAAAGGATATTCGGTCTTAATACCTGATTTTAAATCAACAATCATTACACCTGAGTTGTTGCGATTGTCTTTTCTTGCTCCATAGGGGGCAATAATTCGGTTGTTAGCGCAGTCTAAAAACGCACTTAGGGGTGCCCAATCATTAAAGACTGCTAGCTGATCAAATTCGACACTCTCGGATTGGTGCTCAAATAGATAAATTTTTCTAGAACCAGAGACTATGAATGTATTTTCGCATTGAGAAAATAAACTGGAGGAACTGTTTTCTGATTGATTTTGGTCATACCCAGAACCGCAAGCGGACAGAAAGATTGACCAAAAAAGAACCATCAAAAAAGAGATTTTTGTTATCAAAGCTATACCCTTCTACAGCGTTTTACATATTATTATGAGCGGACAAATGAGGCCCCAGGTATAGCTTTGACATTGGGATTTTGTCGAATATCTTTTGGCCATGACCACCAGCCCCCATCGACATCAAGGTCAATATTATAGAGGTGCTTATAGGCCTGTCTTACCAGCTGTGAGCTATGTGTATTTGGCGGGCTATTTCTTTTGTAACGGTTGAGCACAGCGTTAATTTCAGCCTGCGCGTTGTAAACATCGCCAATATTAAATGTATTTATGGTGCTTTGGGCAACTGAATCTGTTTTTTCTTCTCGCGGGACATAATAGCCTTCAACGATAGCCCATCCCCCGTGGTCAGCCCATTTATCAAAATTATTATATCGCCTAATCACACCATTGCGATTGCTATCAATAATATCTGGACCGTTATCTGCAACAAAGGCACTGTCATCAATCATAGCCATATGATCAATGTATCCATTAGCCACATAAATTATATCACCGCCGCGCCACTGCCTAGCGCTACTGGTTTTAGCATCAATGTCTTGCGGAATATAATTAAGCGTATTTTGAACATTTGATACTATAAAACTTTCGCCATTGGATGTCTCTTGACGACCACTTACACAACCAACTATTAATGCCACAGCAAGAAAAGCCGCGCAAAAAGTCCCCTGACGATAAATGCGATTATTGAAACTAAATTGATACAACTTCATTGCTTACCTTCCCTGTAAAATTCTAGAGAATCCTTTTCTCTAACACCCATAATTAAAATCACGCTTAGTTAACTTTAATAGTAGACCATTCAAGCCTGATTCGCCGGATAATTGTTAGTACTTTTTAATTAATATATGTTTATTTATAGCTCAATTAATTTGAACTGTTTATGCTGGAATTTTGGTAAACTTAGCTTATGAAAAATGATGCAAACTATCAGGCTGATTCAGCCTCACGCCACAACCTCAAAAGGCTGGGCCTAATTCGCGCCGTTGTCTTGCTGGGTCAAGGGCTTGCACTTGTTTATTTTAGCCTGTTTAAACCCATTGATCTGCCAACTAGCTCAATTGCTTGGGTACTAGCCATTTATGCTTCAGTCACTATAGCAACTGCCAATAGGGGCAGAGTCAATATACCAATTACCGACAGAGAGTTTTTTGTTCATCTGTTGGTGGATATATTTTTCTTTAGTATTTTGCTGTATTTTAGTGGCGGCGCTTCGAACCCATTTATATCCTATTATTTAATCTCAATCAGTATTGCCGCTATCGCTTTACCTGGGCTTTATACCTTTGTGATTGCCGCTATTGCAATGGCCTGTTATAGCTTACTGCTGAACTATCATATTCCCGTCTCGGCTATAGCTCCAAATAGTATGGGTCATTCCATGGCCGGAAATAATTTACATATTCTGGGAATGTGGGCTAATTTTGCTATCAGCGCTGCAATTATTACCTACTTTGTCAGTCGCATGGCTAACGAATTAAAATCGCAACAACAAAAAATCGCTGAGCATCGAGAACAGCAGTTACAGGATGAACAGCTTTTAGCCATAGGTACATTGGCTGCAGGGACTGCTCATGAACTGGGAACACCGCTCAATACGATGAAGTTATTGGTGGACGAAATGCTAGAACAGCAGGATAAAAACCAAGATTTAACCCTATTAAGTCAACAAATTGATCAATGTAGAATAACCTTAAAGCAACTGCAAACGACGGCTAATGAGTCTACTTCAGATGCCTATTCGGCGCAGTCTCTATCTTCATATTTTGACCCATTATTCGAGCGCTGGCAGCTAATGCGTCCAGAACTTAAAGCCAGTATTAGTTATGCAGACTGCGCTGTATCAGCTCCAGATCTGACATTTCACCCTACCATTGCACAATCTATCTTAAATCTGTTGAACAACGCCGCTGATGCTAGCCCTAACTCCGTTGAGGTAACCATTAGTTGGACTAAATTTGAAATTGAGATTCAGATTAGAGATCAAGGCGTGGGCCTTGATGCCACCAATATAAAAAATATCGGCAAACCTTTCTTTTCTAATAAATCGGAAGGGCTTGGCTTGGGATTGTTTTTATCGCAAAGCACTGTGACGCGTTTTGGTGGTTCAATTAACTTGCAAAATATTGAAGATGGCGGCACCTTGACGACAATTAACCTGCCAGTAAATCTAACGCTTAAAACTGAGAATGAAGAGTGAACTATTTAATTGTCGATGACGATAATACGTTTTGCTCAGTTCTTACTAGAGTGCTTGAGCGTCAGGGGCATCGTGTTCAAAGCGCGAATAATGGCCCACAGGCTTTTAGTCTGTGTGAAGATAGCCATGATATTGAGCGTGTAATTCTTGATTTAAAGTTAGACAATGAATCTGGCTTATCTATTTTGACCTCTATTAAAGATATTCTTCCTCATGCTGAGGTTCTTATTTTAACGGGCTATTCAAGCATTTCGACGGCGGTGGAGGCCATTAAATTGGGGGCGGTTAACTATCTTTGCAAACCAGCCTCTGCCAATGAAATTGTATTGGCATTTACATCCTCAGAAAGCAACATTAATGAGGTACCAGTTCCAACGGCACCTACTTCTGTAAACCGTTTGGAATGGGAACATATCCAAAAGGTATTAAATGATAATCAGGGTAATATTTCTGCAACAGCTAGAAGTCTGGGTATGCACAGACGTACTTTGCAGCGTAAGTTGCAGAAGAAACCTATCAAGCAGTAATTAAGTGGCGCAATTCCTCGCCATGATGACCGCATCTTCACGCCCTAATCCATTGCGGTAGTAATCTTTTCGTTCGGCAATTTTTGAAAATCCCATACGGTGATAGAGACGAATTGCTCGGTAATTGCTGACTCTTACTTCAAGATATAATTGTTTAATTGTTACCGGCAAAGCTTCAATAAGTGCTTGTAAAAAAAAGCGGCCAAGCCCCTGCCCTTGGACCTGAGGATTGATGGCAATATTATGCAGTTCAGCCTGATCCTCAACTAGAATAATAACGGCAAAGCCTATCAGCTGCTCTTCTTGTATCAGCACTAGTGATTGCTCGAGGCAATTGTTGAGTTGTCTATTGGACCATGGATTGACTGATGTTAGCTGCTCTATAGTACTAATATAAGACAGATCATCTGCTGTTGATTGACGGATAATAAGACTTTTAGATGCCGGTAAACAAGCATTGGCATTCACAAGATCTAATGCCAATGGTAATTTCATCGCTTAGCTTGAAGCTTTTTGCTGAGTGAAATACTGACAAATAACTTGCCATGTCAGGCGTTTTGACTGTGGCTGACTTAGCATTTCAGTTAAGGACGGGGCAATAAGTGCTGTTGCATCGGCAGTCATCGGCAGTAAGCCATCTTTGACAGACGTTTTTTGCTTGGAAGAAAGCAACCAGTTTTGGGCTGATTCACCCAGTATTAAAAGAAGCTTCGTTGATTTTGCCGCCAACCTTGAGCTAATCAGAGTGGATAGAAACTCTCTAGCCTCTTGCTCACCACCCTGCATACTCGCATGAGGTGGCCAACTGATAACATCAAACGGGGGTAACCCAGATAACTGATTATCAATGGTGGCAACTATTTTTGTTAGAAGACTAACCTGCTGACTATCTGGTAACTGATGGTCAGCAGCAGTTGCAATTAATAACTCATCAGTGGGTTGCCAAAAGACAAACTGAAGGGCTAGTGTGGATGTTTCTTGTTGCGCCTGACGTGAGGGTTTAACAGCTCTATCTAATTTTTTAGGTGAATTATCTTCAGCATCAGCTTGCAATAAAGCTTCGATAGCCGACTGCTGGCTCGACTTTGTCTGTACCGATTGAACTGGACTTTTGGTTACAGGGTTTTCAGTAGCAAGACTCTCAGTTACAGGGGTTTCCTCAACTGAGTTATCGACCACTACTTCATCTGTAAGCTCTTTGGGTATATATTGCACTATACCTAAGGTTTGCAAATAGTGGTCGCGTAACTGAGTCGGTGATCCCTGATTCTGTGCCACTACACACCACCTAACTGCGGGTGAAGCCGACCTGGATTGCCCATTATGGTTAGTGCATTCACATAGGCCTTGGCACTGGCCAATAAAATATCTGTATCTGCACCCTGACCATTGATAATACGCCCCTCTTTTTCCAAACGAACGGTTACTTCACCCTGTGAATCAGTGCCTTCAGTCACCGCATTTACTGAGTACAATTGAAGATGAGTCTCGCTATTTATCAACTTCTCAATGGCATTAAAGATAGCATCAACCGCACCATCGCCACTGGCTTCTGACTGATGGTCTTTGTCTTTGTAGCGAATACAAATTTTAGCCGTTGGTAATTGACCAGTTTTACTTAGCACCTCGAGATCCTTTACCGTAATAGCATCATCTTCCGCACCTATCTGCACATCAGACACCAGCGCCTGAAGATCTTCATCAAAAATTTCACGTTTCTTATCGGCCAATTCTTTAAAACGCACAAAAGCCTGATTAAAGTCATCTTTGCTTTCAAACGTAATACCTAGCTCTTCTAGACGCGCAGCAAAGGCCGCACGACCGGATAACTTACCCAGAGACAACTTATTAGTACTCCAGCCAACATCTTCTGCTTTCATGATTTCATAGGTTTCACGGAATTTTAAGATCCCGTCCTGATGAATACCAGACTCATGAGCAAAGGCGTTGGCGCCAACAATCGCTTTATTCGGCTGAACAGGAAACCCCGTTACCGAAGAGACCAATCGCGATGTAGGTACAATCTGCGTAGTATCGATTTTGGTTTGCATTGGAAAGATATCTTTGCGCGTACGAATCGCCATCACTAGCTCTTCAAGTGATGCATTACCTGCCCTTTCGCCTAAACCATTAATGGTACATTCCACCTGTCTAGCACCTGTTTTAACTGCGGCTAAACTATTGGCAACTGCAAGCCCCAAATCATTGTGGCAATGTACTGAAAAAATAGCCTTATCCGCATTGGGTACGGTGCTCATCAAACGCTGAATCATGCTGCCATATTCGCCGGGATCTGAATAACCCACTGTATCTGGCAAATTAATAGTCGTTGCTCCGGCTTTAATCACTGCCTCGGTTATGCGGCACATATAATCAAATTCTGTGCGACTGGCATCTTCTAAAGAAAACTCAACATCATCAATTAGACCTCGCGCCAACTTTACCGCGGCAATAGCCTGATCCATGACCTGATCTGGCTCCATTTGCAGCTTATATTTCATATGTATTGGCGAGGTGGCGATAAACGTATGAATTCGACCCGCTTCAGCACCTTTTAGTGCCTGTGCAGCTGCTTCTATATCACCTTTAACAGCTCTGGAAAGGCTACAGATACGACTTTCTTTGATGCTGTTAGCTATCGCCTGCACCGCATCAAAATCACCCTGACTAGATACCGCAAAACCCGCCTCGATCACATCGACTCGAAGCTTTTCAAGGGCTTTGGCAATACGCACTTTTTCATCTTTAGTCATCGACGCACCGGGACTCTGCTCGCCGTCGCGCAATGTTGTATCAAAAATAATTAAATTATCTTTTGAATCCATGGTTATATTTCCCTGATTAACTGCCACCAGATAGTTTGGCAGTATTGTAAAACTTATTTCCCTATAAGGGCATAGAATTTCGCTCAAATAATGTAAGTATTACGAGCGAAAACGAGATTTAATTGGATTAAATAGTACGTTGCCCCTCAGGGCAGGAGGCGCGAAGCTATAGACACCAAGCCTAGTGAGACTCGGTTGTGTGCGAAATCTGATGGAAAAATGGTGCTGTTCATCCTATGAAGATAGCAGACGGCCAAGCCAAAGTCTAGGGCAGACTAGCAGTGATCAGATAATATCATCTCTATTTATTGTAATTTAAACTACACTTAATATATATACATGAATAAATATTATTATTTATGTACTAAGCTGATCAAGGATGGCAGCTGTTGATTGACTCAGGGAGAGTATCATCAAACCTCAAGCACAATTAGACAAAGCCATTTTATTTCATGGGATGTTGTCTCGCAATATCAAAATGCGAGAGCTATTCGAGAAAATCAGAAAAGCGGCTAAAACTGATGTTTCAATCTATATATCGGGAGAAACTGGGGTTGGCAAAGAGTTAATCGCCCGAGCTATACATGCTGAAAGCGCAAGAGCTAAGGAGCCCTTTATTGCCGTTAATGTGGCTAATTTTTCCAGCGAGCTAATCGAATCACAATTATTTGGCCATAAAAAAGGCGCCTTTACAGGGGCTATCACTAACAATACCGGTTTGATGTATGCCGCTCATGAGGGAACACTTTTTCTCGATGAGGTCACCTGTCTTGCACCATCCACACAGGCCAAATTATTAAGGGTACTTCAAGAGCGACAGTATTATCCTGTAGGTGATATCAATCTTCAGGAATTTTCCGCCTCTGTGATCTCTGCATCTAATTTAAGTTTAGATAAAGCTATAGAGCAACATCAATTTCGTGAAGACCTGCGTTATCGTCTCGAAGTGATTCCTCTTTATGCGCCACCATTAAGAGATCGTAAAGACGATATCCTATTGCTTTTTGACTATTTTCTTAAGCGGGCGTCGGCATCAAGCAGCTGGGATTTAGACCCCCTGCTGAAATCAAAATTGATACATTACCCATGGCCGGGCAATGTTAGAGAGCTTGAAAATTGCGCCAGCTTTACTGTTGCCATGGCGACTGGAAAAAAACTTAAAATTAGTGATTTACCAGACAGTATTCAAACGGCCCTAGAATTAGATCTCCAAAGAATAAAAACCACATTAAACCCTCAAATAATTGTCGATGCACTGTCATTAAATAGTGGGCGTCGTGGTAAAACCGCGCAATACCTTGGCGTTAGCCGCATGACATTGTGGCGCAAAATGAAAGCTTTTAATCTTCTGTAACCTTATCGCAATAATGACAAACTTATAAGAAAACCCTGTTGATGTTACAGCCAGTGATACAGATTGATACGTCAAATTCATAGAAAAAATATTTACTAGAAACTAAACAATACTATATAAATCAATTACTAATATATTTATATTCGATTTGGTATAGATATTGCAACATATCAGGGTACAGTCGTTGAAAATAACAATCTCAATTTTCAACAACTATAACCACAGGTTTTTAGTTAACGAAAATGACAGGAGTCACCATCATGAAACTATTCAAATTTATACTAGTCACAGTCACCAGCTTTTTATTCTTTTATTCACAATCAGCTTTTGCCGTCTATGGCACTGATGATGTTGCCAATGACGATAGCGAAAAAACCACTAGCTATGGCACAGAGATGGAGATCAACGAATTTGTGCTGTTAGATGCGATGCCAGATATCGAGCTATATTACTACCCCTACAGCGCTGATGATGCTGATGCAGCCAACACAGAAGATGTTCCCGGCGGTGCAGGGTCGGTGTTTGTTGGCGGTGGCGTTATTAAATGGCATGCCAATATCGACAGTACTATTGCAATCGACGATTTCATCTTAATTCATATAGATACTGCGACTACCGAGCGCAATGAGATCCCCCATGCATCAGTATATATTGATATATCTCAATCCTCACATGTGTTTGGGAAATCTTCGGTGGACGCTATAAGTTTTGTGGCTAATCCAGGTATTGCTGTATCTGAAATGAGCAATGATATGAACAACGCCTACACATTGATCGGGCCTAATGCACAAACAGCATTTGATACAGATGTGGGTTACACAGATCATGCGGCCAAATTTTATTTCCGTGTACAAATAGGATCAGAGGGTAGTGTTCAGGCTCCTGGTACTTACAGGGCTACAGCAACCGTTAGAGCCTTGCCTACCGTATCATAATAAATTCTTAAATCATCACCTAAAGCCGGCACTTAGTTTAGTGTCGGTTTTTTTATCTAATCAAAAAATATATTACAGCCAGCTGTGCTATTCTTTTATGTATAGATTAATTAACCAAGGATAGGTTGCCTAATGAAAAAAAACACCTTTAAAAGGGTTACTGGTGGTTACAACATTTTGCCCTTTTTATGGGTTACATTACTGATAACTCTCCCCATCAATGCAAACGCAAACGTGTCACCAACCCGTATTAAAATAGAAGCCAAACCTCGCGATAAGGTCATATTTAACCTTGAGGTAAAAAATATAAACGATACTCCGAGGGACTATAAAATATCCTACTCCTATTATGCTCAGGATAAAGATGGCTTTCAAAAAGAGATCAAACTGGAAGATGAATCTCAAGAGGGTCCATGGAACTGGATCAAGTTAGACAGTGGCAATACATTTTCTATCAATGGCAAGCAAAGCTTGCCGATTAAAGGCACTGTCAAAATTCCCAGCCGCAAAAGTCATGGTTTTCATAATATTTTAATCAGCGTGACCGAGATGACCCCTAGTGTAAAAACTGGTGTTACCTTAAATTATGCCAGTGGTAGTCTCATTGAGTTAAAAGTTACTGGATCCAAAAAACGCCCTAAGACCGCAATTTTAAATCCTATAATCAAGATGGATAAAGAATCTGGGATGAGTAGGGTTCATCTAGATTTTGATAATCAGTCTACCTACAAAGGAAGGCTTTTTTTAGAAGTGCACTTACGCCACAACAAGCGATTGATTACAAAAATACCCCTTTTAACTAATCAATCTCACAAAAGTAATATGTTGTATTCGTTGGTATTTCCCAACAATTTAGTCCATGTAGAGGGTGAGATTGATAAACCCTTAGCCGCTGGTGACTACGAAATGCGCGTTGTTGGAAAATTTAATGGCATCAGACTGCGGAGTTTTAATTATAAGTTAAGTATAGATAATTCAGGTCAGTCCATGGTTGAGGATAAGACCGCTGAAACTGCAAAATATCCTCTAAAAAAAGAATCATAATAACCGCTCATTCACTGTGGGTAACAGGCAGAGAATTGCATACCCAAGCACTGCTATCAACTAGTGGATAGAGTGATACAGGAGTGTTTTACGACAGATGATCGCAAATTTTTGCTCATCAAATCCACGCATTAGCCTAATTATTATTGCCTGTAGTCTTTTGCTATCGTCTGCCTGCAGCCATACAGGAAATCACTCCAATCAACAGAATTTAACCGCGGAATATAAAGACCAAATCCAGCTAGAATCGGTAATACCAAACACTAATAAACCATTGCAACAACAATCTACCGTATCAGATATAGAATCACCTACGCCACACTCCCCTATTTACTGTAGCAAAAGTGGTGAATATCCTGATCAGCTTCCTAGTGTAGCCCTATCCTTTTATGAAGCTAGCGTGCGTGATGTATTCGCAGAAATGAGTTTATTAATTGATTTTCCCATTGTGATCGATGAATTTGTCGAAGGTGTAGTCACTATCGAGACAAGCAATATCCGTCTTGATAAGGCGCTTGATCTTATCTCAGCGACTAGCAATTTAAGCTATAGATTCTTCAATGAGTATATTTTGGTGGGCGTTAATTCCGTCGATACACCCAGCTGGTCATCTCTATCAATCAACTGCCGCTACTGGCCACAATATGTCAGTGCTGAACTATTGTTTAATTCGCTGGGAGAAATTGAAAAACAATTTGTTTTTTACCCTAAAGGAGCCGATTATTTAACCATCAGTGCGCCACCTGGTTTACAAAAAAAAATACAAGAGAGCTTACTGGTATTTGACCATTCACCAGGGCAGGTATTACTGGAATTGAGTATTGTAGAAATTACCGCCACCGATATTAGCCGCCTTGGTATTCGTTGGCATGATAACAATGCCACACTGGCTCAAGGGATTATTTCCGATCAGCCCGATTTAATAAAGCAACTGCAAATACTGGCGAAATCAGGACAAACGCAAATTAAAGCTATGCCTTCTCTGCTCTCAGCCCATGGTAAAAAAGCCAAGTTTTCCACCACCCAACAGGCAAATCAGTGGCAGGTAGAAGAGGAAGATCCCGAGGCCACTCAGAGGTCCTCAAGTTCTAAAAAGGATAATGAAAGAGAAACACTTGAGTATGGAATTAATATGGAAATTATCCCCTATATTATTGATAGCAAAACCGTCACGCTGAAAATAATTGATGCTTCAGTTAGTGATATTGTAGTGGGAGGTGATGGTTATCTGCAGCTGATAAAACACAAAGTATCCAATCAGGTGAGCGTCAATAATGGAGAGTTTATTTTATTGGGAGGAATGATGCAGCAATCAGCGGTCAAGCACTCAGAGGGATTGCCAAAATTAAAAGAATTGCCTCTACTTGGATGGTTATTTGGGCAACAAAAGCACCGTAATTCAGACTATGAAATTTGGATTATGATTAGGCCGTCTATTCTTAAAAAATAACTAAGATTTAATTAACGAGGAAATTTTAACCAGAGAAATTTGACGGGTGCGAAGAGCGCAAAACCTAATGCAAGCATCAATAAAATACGTGGGGGATCAATGGTAATCACCACAAATGACATCACAATAGACAATATAACGACAAAAGGCACCTTGCCGCGAAGATCAATAGCCTTAAAGCTCGGATATTTAAAGTTAGACACCATCAACAAACCTGCACAGGTAGTCAGCAGAGCCGTTAAGCTAGACAGCCATATTGATGGCTCAAGAGACTGCGCGGACCAGACAAAACCGGCAATTAAGGCAGCCGCCGCAGGACTGGGTAAACCAATAAAAAACTTATTATTGCTTATCCCAGATTGTACATTAAACCGAGCCAATCTCAGTGCCGCACAGGATGCATAGACAAAGGCTGCTGCTATACCTACTTTGCCGAGACTTTCTAAACTCCAGCCATAAACGACTACAGCCGGTGCAACGCCAAAGGACACCATGTCAGAAAGGCTGTCATACTGCACCCCAAAGTCACTTTGAGTGTTGGTCATGCGCGCTACACGGCCATCAAGACCGTCAAATACCATGGCCACAAAGATAGCTATGGCCGCCAATTCAAAGCCACCATTAAAACCAGACAAAACCGCAAAGAAACCACCAAAAAGTGCGCCTGTGGTCAGCAGGTTAGGAAGCAAATATATGCCCTTTCTTGGCCGATTTGACTCAGAGTCGAGCGACTCTTTACTGTTATCAAGCTCTACAATTTTGCTTTGTGGATCTGTATTTTTCATGAAATGATCTCTGATCGATTATTGCAATTATAAGCGATTAACCAACTAAAAACCTTATTTGTTTGCCAACAATAAAACCCTGATAAAACAAAGTAAAACGGCCCTTTAAAAGGGCCGTTTACGCTTAATCAAAATTATTAATTGATTAATTTTTGTCTTTGTCTACCAATGCGTTCTTGGTAATCCAAGGCATCATACCACGCAACTCTGCACCCACTTTCTCAATAGGATGTGCCGCATTGTTGCGACGATAAGCAGTCATTGATGGGTAGTTTAGTGCACCTTCAGAAATAAACATTTTGGCATACTCGCCATCCTGAATACGCTTAAGTGCATTGCGCATAGCCGCACGAGACTCATCATTAATAACCTCAGGACCCGTTACATACTCGCCGTACTCTGCATTGTTAGAGATCGAGTAGTTCATATTGGCAATACCGCCCTGATACATAAGATCAACAATCAGCTTTAGTTCATGAAGACATTCAAAGTAAGCCATTTCTGGGGCATAACCAGCTTCAGTCAATGTTTCAAAACCTGCCTTAACAAGTTCAACAGCACCACCACAAAGAACCGCTTGCTCACCAAACAAATCAGTTTCAGTTTCATCTTTAAATGTGGTTTCGATAATACCTGTACGACCACCGCCCACACCCGAGGCATAGGACATTGCAACAGACTTAGCATTACCAGAGGCATCTTGATGCACTGCAACTAAATCAGGAATACCGCCGCCGTTTACAAACTCATTACGCACAGTATGACCCGGCGCCTTAGGTGCAATCATAATCACATCTAGATCGGCACGCGGTACAACTTGATTGTAATGAATGGCAAAACCATGAGCGAACGCTAGAGTAGCGCCCTGCTTTAAATTTGGCTCTACTTCGTCACGGTATAATTGTGACTGAAATTCATCAGGTGTTAGTATCATTACCAAATCAGCACCAGCGACTGCACTGGGAACATCTTTAACCTTTAAGCCAGCCGCTTCAGCTTTAGCCGCTGAAGAAGAACTTTTTCGAAGACCTACAGTTACGTCAACTCCCGAGTCTTTCAGGTTGTTGGCATGCGCATGGCCCTGTGAGCCATAGCCAATAATTGATACTTTCATTCCTTTGATTATTGAAAGATCACAGTCTTTATCATAATAAACTTGCATTGATTTCACCTAGTTTAGTTAGTTTATGCTAAAAAAGTCGTCCTGACTTTTTTAGGGATTCGCTACGCCATGCTCTAGCGCAAATACGCAAATTTGCTGGCTCATGGCTTGCTCGCTTGGGCCTTCGACCCAAGGGGGCACATCCATGCACCCCGCGTCGGACCAAAAAAATGTCATCATCTCTATCATTTTTTCTGCCCCTGTTTTCTTGTCATTGATATTTTTTATAACTCTCTATCAATCACAGAACCATTTTTCATGGTTCGACTGGTCATACACGTAAAAATTTATCGCCACGAGAGATGCCAGAAACACCACTTCGAACGACTTCCATGATGCCGATTTCTCTTACGGCATCGATAAATGCATCTAATTTATCACTGTCACCAGTGAGCTGCACCGTATAGGTCGAGGCTGTTACATCAACAATATGACCTCTAAAAATCTCCACACTACTCTTTAATTCAGCGCGCACATCAGGCTCTGATGCTTTTATTTTTACCAGCATCAATTCACGCTCAATGTGTGCACCCACAGTTAAATCAACAACCTTAATGGTGTCAATTAACTTGTGGAGCTGTTTAACAATCTGCTCAGCCATCTGATCGTCACCCTGTGTTGTGAGTGTCAATCGCGAAAGCGTATCATCATCAGTAGGTGCAACAGTCAAAGTGTCTATATTATAACCTCTTTGAGCAAATAACCCGACTACTCTTGAAAGCGCACCGAATTCGTTTTCCAACAATATAGAAATTATGCGTTTCATTAGCTTTTCTCCGCTTTACTTAGATACAGGTCTCCCATAGAGCCACCCGGTATCTGCATGGGATATACATGCTCAGATTTATCCACGCAGATATCCATAAATACCACGCGATCCTTTAATGCAAAGCATTCACGCATCTTCTCTTCAAGATCCTCGTAGCGAGTCACTTTTATACCCACGTGACCATAGGCTTCAGCCAAGGCTACAAAATCGGGCAGAGAGTCTTCATACAGGCTCTGTGAGTACCTACTGCTATAATTCATATCCTGCCACTGGCGAACCATGCCCAATGCCGAATTATTAAGATTGATAATCTTAATCGGCAAATTGTATTGGCTACAGGTTGATAACTCCTGAATACACATCTGGATACTGCCCTCACCCGTTACACAGGCTACTGTCGCCTCTGGATGCGCCAACTGCGCTCCCATAGCTGCTGGCAAACCAAAACCCATAGTGCCAAGGCCACCAGAATTGATCCAACGACGCGGCTTATCAAACAAATAATACTGGGCAGCAAACATTTGGTGCTGACCTACATCCGAAGTCACAAAAGCATCACCGTCAGTCGCCTTATACAACGCCTTAATAACATCCTGAGGCTTAATAACATCACCTGAGCTTGGCTCATAACGGCTTGCCGTGTAGATACCCTTATCTGCTCGCCATTGATCAATCTTCACCCACCAATCCTTGATCGCCTGCGCGTCAGGTTCGGTGGCCAATTCATCGACGATACTCAGCATCTCATTCAGTACTGAAGTACAGGTACCAACCACCGGAATATGGGCATTGATATTTTTTGAGATTGATGTTGGATCCACATCAATATGGATAATCGTCGCATTGGGACAAAATTTATCCAAATCGTTGGTCACCCGATCATCAAACCGTGCACCTACAGCAAAGATTACATCAGCCTCATGCATTGCGGTATTGGCTTCAAAGGTACCATGCATACCTAACATACCAATAAACTGACGATCAGTTGCCGGATAGGCACCTAAACCCATAAGCGTATGGGTTACTGGGTAATTTAAGCGTTGAGCTAACTCAATTAATTGCTCAGAGGCATTATCTAAGACAACACCACCACCGGAGTATATAACTGGTTTTTTGGCCGACAAAAGCGTCTTAACCGCGCGCTTAACCTGCCCGCGGTGTCCCTTATTGGTTGGCTGATAAGAGCGCATCTTAACCGACGATGGCCACTCGTATGGAACCTTGTAGTTGGGGTCGGTAACATCCTTGGGGATATCAACAACCACAGGACCAGGTCTGCCTGTTGAGGCAATGTAATAGGCCTTGGCAATAGTCTCGGCAATATCCTCAGCGTGAGTTACTAGGAAGCTATGTTTTACGATTGGACGCGAAACACCCACCATATCAGTTTCCTGAAAGGCATCTTGACCAATTTTAATTTTTGGAACCTGACCAGAAATAACAACCAATGGAATTGAATCCATGTAGGCTGTAGCAATACCAGTGATAGCATTGGTTGCACCGGGACCTGAGGTTACTAGGGCTGTACCCACCTCTCCCGTTGCTCTTGAGAAACCATCGGCCGCATGCACAGCCGCCTGTTCATGGCGAACTAAAAGATGATGAACATCCTCTTGCCTGTAAAGTGCATCATAGATGTGCAGTGCTGCACCGCCTGGGTAACCCCAAACATGTTTTACCCCTGCATCTTTCAGGGCGCGAATTACTATTTCGCCACCGGATAAACGTTCCATAATTTGTCCTCTAAATACTTAACTCTCAAAAAATATAAGAGCATAAAAGAACCTTTCCCAGTGGTGACTGGAGCTGAAACATCAATAGGGACACCGCGCAATGCAGCTAGTAACAGTCTCACCGATAAGTGATTTTGACCGCTCTCTGGGGCTATGGATAATAGCGCCATCTCTTATGATGACCAGCGGTATGGGTTACACCTGTCTGGTACTTGGACTTAAAATCTAACTCAATACGAGTCAATTTGGGGCTAATTTACCACTTTTTTGCAAGTAGTCAACTAAAACTGTAAGAAATTTGCTTAAAAATTAACCAGCTAGCTGTACTGGAATGGTGTTTGAAGTGCGCTCAACTGAGTTATCTTTATTAAGATAGACCAGTTTGGGCTTGTGTTCAGCCGCTTCCTGCTCATTAAACTGACCATAGGTCGCAATAATAATACGGTCGCCCACCTGACAAAGACGCGCCGCTGCACCATTAATAGAAATAGTACCAGAACCCGCCTCAGCCGAAATAATATAGGTGGTAAAACGCTCGCCATTATCGACGTTATAGATATCGATTTGCTCAAACTCACGCATACCTGCCAGTTTGAGAAGGTCAGCATCAATAGCGCAGGAACCATCGTACCAAAGCTCAGCTTGGGTAACAGAAGCCATATGTAATTTAGCTTTTAAAAAGGCTGATAACAAAGCATTGTCCTAATTTTTCATTAATGCGGCTATTATACCAACAGAGGTTATTGTTTGGGAAATATAGATAGACCAACTAATCTAAAGTGATACTAACATTATCAATTAAACGCGCTGACTCTGTATACATCGCACCTAGTATGGTGATTTGACGATCGTCTACCGCTGCTGGCTGAAGTGTTTTACTGTTACTGACGGTCACATAGTCAGCTTTGAAACCCTCAAATTCAATGCGCTTTTTCGCCTCCAACTCAAGCTTTATAAAGCCTAAGTTACCCGCTTTGATTTGCTGGGCGATTAGCTCTAAAACTTCCTTTAATACCTTTACTTTGGGGCGCTCATCTTCGGTGATATAGCTATTTCTGGAACTCATTGCCAAACCATCGGCCTCACGGTGAATAGGCGCAGGGGTAATCTTTACCGGTAGACAAAGATCCTCCGTCATTCGCTTAATCACGGCTAACTGCTGATAATCCTTAATGCCAAAGATTGCCTCATCTGGCTGGACTATATTAAATAACTTGCTAACCACCGTGGTAACACCTTCAAAATGCCCAGGACGACTAGCGCCGCAGAGTACATCGGTCATGGTGGGACAGATGACTCGACTCTGGGTATCCAATCCATTGGGGTACATCTCACTATCGTCTGGATAAAATAGGTAATTACAGCCCGCTTCTTCGAGTTTTTTGCAATCTGAGTCGTAGGTCCGAGGGTATTTATCCCAATCTTCGTTGAGACCAAATTGAAGTGCATTGACAAATATTGAACAGACAACGATATCATTGGTTTCTTTGGCCTGTTTAATCAGCGCCAAGTGACCGTCGTGTAAATTTCCCATAGTGGGTACAAACCCAATAGATTGCTCGCTATTGCGGTGCTTGCGAAGAATATCTCTTAGCCCATTTACCGTATGGAATACCTGCATTGCTTTCCCCTATTCTTATAAGCTCAGCTTAGTATTCAGAAAAATTATCGACAGCAAGATTTTCGAAACGCGTATATTTACCCATAAACATTAGACGGCAGGTACCTATGGGACCATTACGCTGCTTTCCCAATATAATTTCTGCCGTACCCTTGTCGGGACTGTCTTCGTTGTAGACCTCGTCTCGGTAGATAAAGGCAATAACATCGGCATCTTGCTCAATGGCACCAGATTCACGCAAATCTGCATTAACCGGACGTTTATTGGGCCGCTGCTCTACATTACGACTGAGCTGAGATAGTGCAATCATTGGGCACTCATATTCTCTGGCCAAGCCCTTTAATTCTCGAGATATTTGCGAGATCTCCTGAACCCTGCCCTCGGATGAATTACTGCCACTCATTAGCTGAAGATAATCCACCATAATCATCCCGGGTTGGGCTTGACGATAGAGCTCTTCATTGTCGGGCTGGGAATCTTCACCATGCTCTTTATGCCAAATTTGCCGAAGTTGCTCTACGCGCTCGCGAGTAAACTGCTTGATGCGACTGCGCATTTCAAGCGGCGTTATACCCGCTGAATCATCGATAAATAGTGGACGATCTTTAAGACGCTGCGCGGCACTGCTCAACCTTGGCCAATCATCTTCTTGAAGATTGCCAGAGCGCATTCTAGTTTGATCAATTTTACCCATTGATGACAGCATTCTAGTAATTAGCTGACTGGCTGGCATTTCTAGCGAAAATACTAATACAGGACGATCCTGATGAAGGGTAGCGTGCTCTACCATATTCATGGCAAAAGAGGTTTTACCCATGGAGGGACGACCAGCAACAATAATTAAATCTGACTTTTGCCACCCAGAGGTCATATTATCCAAATCGGAAAAGCCAGTGCTCATACCGGTAATGTCAGCATCGTTGTTAAACAACTCATCTAGACGCGCAACCGCATCTTTAATCAGATTGTTAACATCTTTAAAACCGCCCTGCTTAGGACGATTTTCAATAATTTCTTGTAATCGCGCCTCTGCTTCTGCTAGAAGTTTGCCACTATCCCAGCCCACTGGATTGTAGCTTTTCCGCACAATCTCACTGGAGGCGGTAATTAACTGCCGTACAATAGATCGCTCTAAAACAATTTGCGTGTAGGCTTTGACATTGGCAGAACTGGGCGTGTTTTGTGCCAGATCGACTAGATAATCCGCTCCACCTACAGCACCTAATTCGTTAGAATTTTGCAGGTGCTCAGTTAAAGTAATAGGATCAAAGGGCTGACCCTCTGAGGCCAATCCGACCATAGCATTGAAGATAGATCGATGATCTGCACCAAAAAAATCATTTTCACCAAGAACTTCCGCAACAGAATCAAAGGCATCATTCTTTAACATGAGGCCGCCTAAAACCGCCTGTTCCGCTTCAAGGGAATGCGGCAGGGGCTGGCTTATTGTTGGTTCGGCAAATAGTGCTTCGTTCATAGTTTGGAATTTCAATATTTTAGGCTTAGATTATAGAGCGACTAGAAGCTAAATTAACACAGGCAATTGAAAATATTTTTCAAAAACTAAAACGGCATTGACTCTAATTGGAATCAATGCCGCTTCGATACCTGCTGTAAGGTGCTGAATAAGCGTTATTCAGCCTCTACCACAACGGTGATTAACTGAGTTACATCTGTGTGCAACTGAACTTCAACTTCGAATTCACCGATATTGCGAAGAGCGCCTTCAGGCAAATTGATTTCACTCTTTGAAATATCACCGCCAGCATTATTCACTGCTTCTTCAATCTCACGAGTCCCAACAGAACCAAAAAGCTTGCCCTCGTCACCAGCATTTGCAGCAATAGTCACTGTTGCAATCTCTGACAACTTATTGGCACGAATTTGCGCTTTTTCCATTTTGTTGGCAGCTGCAGCTTCTAAGTCAGCACGACGAGTTTCAAACTCTTCGAGATTAGCTTTAGTAGCAAACAATGCCTTACCCTGAGGTATGAGGTAGTTGCGGCCATAGCCAGCTTTAACATTGGCTAGATCGCCAATATTTCCCAACTTACCCATTTTTTCCAATAGAATAACTTCCATCTCTTACACCTCTTTATCTATTAATAAACTCAAGTTTTGGAGTTCTTATACCCTTCTAATCTCGAGCGTAAATCAATTAAACTGTCTGTTAAACCCAGTATCACCAAGATAAGTGTTACTGGCTTTCCCACCATAATCATTCCGACATATAAAAATGCCAACCACTGTCTGCCTTGACCAAATAACTTAACCGCAAAATGAACTAACGCGATGCCAGCAATCAATAAAGGCAAGACCGCTAAGTCTGTCCAAATTTGCGAGCTTTGCGGCAAAAGCTGTCCCGCTAGCACAATTGCAATTAGTAGCGCTGCAATTTTTGCCTCGATGGTAAAGCTATGGAATTCCTTTTGAAATCCACCTGGGTTTTGTACCCCAGCTTGCCACCATCGCGCTAACATCAAACTCATAATTGAGCCAATAGCCAAAATTGTAGCTACAAGTCCCAGCAATATCGTCTCAGATAGTACCAAACTTAACTGTGCATCCTGCTGTTGGCCTTTGACCACATCCAATATCTGTTGCACAGTTGCCATAAATGCAGTGACCGATGAACCCATTAACAGCCCGAAAGCTAAGGCACAAAAGACTGCCACTATAACTGTTACTAACGAGGTCCATTGCCACGACGCTAAAACTCTATGCACTGTAGCAGCAATAACCATAATTCCTAAAGGTGCTATAGAAACAGCTGTCAAAAGAGGGTTCTCTGAACTGACTTGCTGAACAAGCACTAGTGCTAATGAAACCCACAGGAACAAAAGCACTCCTTCTTTGGCACCCTTACAAATAGATACTAACGCTATTGTAGCCGAACTAATTAATGGAAAAAAAATTCCAACTAATGCCACTAATAAAGCTTGCACCCGCCCGCGCAATATATATTCAGCTAGGGCTTTCAAAATAGTTACCTATTTTTTAACTATGGCTATCAGTATACGGCAATAAAGCGACATAGCGTGCGCGCTTGATAGCTTCTGATAACTCACGCTGATAGCGCGCTTTAGTACCAGTAATTCTGCTAGGTACAATTTTACCCGTTTCAGATACGTAGCCTTTTAGCGTATCGAGATCTTTATAATCAATTTCAGTAGCACCTTCAGCACTGAAGCGACAGAATTTTCTTCTTCGAACAAATCTAGCCATTATTCTTCTCCTTCCGCTGCTGGGGCTTCTGCTGCTGGGGCATCTTCTGTAGAAACCTCTTCTGCAGGAGCCTCTTTAGCTACTTCAGCTTCAGTTTCAGCTTTTGCTTTTGCTGCCGCTTCAGCTTTATCCGCTGATTCTTTTGCTTTTGCAGCCTTTTGACGCTCACGCGATTCTTTATCAGCTTTTTCAGCATTTTCTTGTTTCATGATGGGTGACTCTTCGGTGATAGCCTCATCGCGACGAATAACCATGCTTCTGATTACAGCATCGTTGTATCTGAAGGAAGAATTTAACTCATCAAGAATATCTTGATCGCACTCTACGTTCATAAGAACATAATGTGCTTTGTGAATTTTATTGATTGGATAAGCTAGTTGACGACGACCCCAGTCTTCAAGACGATGAACGGAACCCTTGCCAGCTTCGATAGCAGAAGTATATCTTTCTACCATACCCGCAACTTGCTCGCTCTGATCCGGGTGGACCAGAAACACTATTTCGTAGTGACGCATTATTTCTCCTCATGGATTTAAAAGTCTCCCGCCAACACCATTGTGGTGATGCAGTAAGACAAGGAGCGCCTGAGAAAAGCAAATACAAACCTCTCAGACCCTTCAAGCCGCGCGATTATAGAGATTTGCAGCTCAGGTTGCAACAAAAGCTTAGGGGTTTTATCTGGCTACTGTGACTTATCACCGCGAACACGGAGAATTGTGAGAATAGATGCAACATTAGTCTTAGGCTGTTTGAGTATAAATGTAATGGCTATCTCCTCTAAAGCGACCACCACATGAAAGATAATCACCATTCTAAAAAATATCTGATTATCATAAAGTATTAACAGGTAGTAGGCTGGTGCAACCAAAACGGCTGCCAGTTTAGCGCCCCAAGTATGGTAGCTAGGAAAGCTACCAAAACGAGTCAAGGCTATCACCACAGGTAACACATAACTTAGAGTGGCCGCGATAAGATAGATGACTTGCTCAATAAAAATAGAGGGCCAAATCATATACAGACCCAAAATCATCACCGCATAGGTGGCCATATCTGCCCAGCTATCGAGTCGCGCGCCAAGCTCAGTAACCTGATGCAACCTTCTGGCAAAATAGCCGTCAAGCATATCGCTGGCAAGAGAAATTGCCATCAACCAGAGAAACAGGGTCGCCTGATTTAAGGTAGCCGCTAGCGCCAACACTGGCACTAACGCCAATCGCAACAGGCTCAACAAGTTGGGTATAGAGTAAATATTTTTAACCATAACCACCGCTTCATAGTCTTTGGCCAATTCTAACAAAAGGTTAATTTCTTATTTTAATTAATTTTAGATTTAACGAAAAAAAATTAAAACGACTAACTTCGCTGCCTTACCGCCTCAAATAAACAAACGCCTGCGGCAACCGATACATTGAGACTGCTGACCTTACCAGCCATGGGCAATTTGGCCAAAAAGTCACATTGACTAGTCACTAATTTTCGCATCCCCGTACCCTCAGACCCCATCACCATAACAATAGGGCCCGTCAGATCTATATCATAAATAGTTTTCTCGGCATCACCTGTAGTGCCCACAGCCCAGACACCCCTACCCTGAAGATCTTTGAGCGTTCTTGATAAATTAGTAACAACGACTAAAGGAATTGTTTCAGCAGCCCCCGAAGCGACTTTAGAAACCACCGCCGTTAAGCCCACTGAATTATCCTTAGGCACAATCACCGCCTGAACCCCTGCCCCTTCAGCTGAACGTAAACAGGCACCCAAGTTGTGTGGATCAGTAACACCATCAAGCATTAGAAAGAAACCTGCTTGACCCTGCTGTTCAACTAGCTTTGTCAAATAAGTCTCATCGTAGGTTTCTCCCTCTTTGCATAGAGCAGCCACCCCCTGATGACGCCCCTCAACCAATGCGTCTAAATTCTGTGCTGTAGACCACTGGATAGCTACCCCATGCTGATCGGCTAAATTTAGCAGCTTTTGCAATCGTGCATCTTGACGCGCTCTAACCATTCTCAATTCCTTAACACGCTGAGGTGATGTCTTTAGAATTGACTGCACTGCGTGAATACCAAAAATCCAATCCAAGTTAGCTCTCCTAGAGTACCTTTGTTGACACATTATATAATCAATTGCACATTGTACTGGCTTTGTGCAGAATCCTGCTATTAATCTAATGCTGAATTTGGAGATTTACCATTAAACCCCGTCTAGAATTTCATGAACTACCCTCTGCCGGTCTTTTTCGTAGACTTGCAGCTTTCGTCTATGATGCATTTTTACTTTTTGCCATTACTCTTGGCTATGGTGCAATTCTTTTAGGCATTAAGATAATTGCCTTCGGCACTGAGGGCCTTGAAGATATTCAGCCCAACGCCGTTGTTCAGTGGCTGAGTTTTTTTGGCTGGATAGCCTGCCTGATAGCTTATTACTCTATTTGTTGGCGCAAACAGGGACAAACTCTAGGAATGAAAGCTTGGCGGCTTAGACTACAGCAAACAGACGGCAAACTAGCCTCGACTAAGCAATGTCTGAAACGATGTCCATTAGCTTTTCTATCCTTAGCCGCTTTAGGTTTAGGTTATTTTTATTGCTTAATTCCACCAAAGAAAATTTGCGCTCATGATTTTTTCACTCAAACAAACGTGGTTGTTTTAGAAAAAAGTTAATCGGCGCTTAGCTGGACGGCACCATTCAAGCAGGCAAAAAAGGTATCAAAATGCCTGCTATCCGGCACGCCTCAATAAAATAAGGCCAATAGAAAAGCATATAACTATAGGGGTTAAAATAGCCAAAATTGGCGACATTTCAAATACTATACTGAGCGGCCCCAAAATATCTGATAGCAATTTAAAACTTATACCAAATAAGACCCCCACAAAAACTCTAAAGCCCACTGTAGCCTGTCGCAATGGTCCAAATACAAATGCTATACCCACCAACACCAGGCTAAAAATAGCCACAGGTTGAAGCACCTTTCGCCAGAAAGCTAATCTATATTGTTCCACATCGGCTTTGCGCTCTTCTAAATAATCAATATGATCATTTAACGCACCTGCAGATAGAGCATCGGCAGGTAACACATTTAACGCTAAAACCTCTGGTGTTAACTCAGTTTGCCATTTTCGGGTAACCCATTTTCGGGTGTAAATTTGATTCTCCAAAAATATCGTAGAGGAAACATTTTCTTCGACCCAAAAACCTTCCGTTTTGTTAAAGGTAGCTCTTGATGAAAAACTCGCTTCTTTTAACTGGCGATCAGTATCTAATTTGTAACGGGTAACCCCAAACAGAACACCCCCTGGAAAAACAGCATTGAAGTGGATAAATTCACCCCTCTCTCGAGCCCAAAACCCTGAGGTAGAATCCAGCGCTGACTCACCCTTGAGCAAATATTCTCGTTTACTATCAGCTAGCTGATCAAGATAGGGTGAAAAATATTCACCAATTAGCGCTGCAAGCAGGATAAACAAAACTACCGGTCTAAACACAAACAGTACAATTCGCATTAACGAAACACCCGCGGCGCGCATCACTACTACCTCGCTATTAGTGGCGAGCATGCCCAACCCTACTAAACAGCCAATCAAGGATGCTAGAGGGATATATTCGTATATGGTGGAAGGCAATTTGGTCGCGGTATAGATCAGCACATCAGCAAACTGGTAGTTGTTTTTTATATCACCCATTTGATCAATAATACCGGCTACAACATCCAAGCCAATTAGAGCAACAAGTGCCACCGTAATTGCCGAGAGCACATTAACACCAATATAACGCGATAGCCGCTTACTCATGACCTGTTGCTCCAATGAGTAAATCTAAGGGCAGCACGTAAAAAAGCCGCTAATTTTTCAGAAAATATAAACATTAGGGCAATCAGTAAAAATACTAAATGGACTGGTATTAATGTAATCCCAATTGGCAAACTACCCTCTTCAATCGCGCCGCGAACAGAGTTTAGTGATACCAAATAAACAAAATACAATAATACCGCGGGAAGAATCCGCGCAAAACGCCCTGACCTAGGATCAACACGGCTTAGCGGCACCGCTAATAATGTAACAACCAGCATCATAATCGGTATTGAAAAACGCCACTGCAAAGCAACCCGATGCTCAATTTCAGATGAATTCATTAGCGCTTGCGTCGACATAGCATCAGTGGCTGTATCTTCTGATAACTCTTCTGGCGGTGCTAATCTAGTACCAAACTCTTCAAAATATGTAATCTGATAGTCATATCTACCAGGAACCCCTTCCACTCTGTAGCCCTGCTCTAATGTGAGATAGCGCTCTTCAGTATCCATAGCTGTACTTTGCATGCCACGATCAGCAATCACCAACACCAGACTACCATTCGAAGATTCTGTCGCCTCCAATGTGGCTGACATAAAGACATTCTCAAGACGACGGTCTTCAGACACCGAATCGACCCAAGTAACCCCTTTGCCGCCTCGGAGTGAATAGAATTGTTTTTCGGTTATTCGATCAAGCTCACTTTTTTGCTCTTGAACAGCGAAAATTGCCTCAGCTTTTTTCACCCCCGTCGGCGTATAATACAAACTTAGCGATCCAACTATTAAGGCTAGAAAAGTAGCGACTATCAAGGTATATGCCAATAATTTACGCTCAGAAAACCCGCAGGCCTTAAGCACACTCATCTCATTTTCAACATACAGGCGACCAAAGGTAAGTAGAACCGCCAAAAAGAATGCCAAGGGCAACGTAAGCTCCAAAAACCCAGGGATACGATAGCCGATAACGGCAAAAATAACTTCCGGATCCATATTGCCCGCAAGAGCATTGGATAGGTATTTTACAAATCGCCCACTAATAAGCACCATCAATAACACAAGACATACAGCAGTTGTTACTGATAAAAGTTCACGACTTAAATAACGAAAAATAATCACAAGATTCGGCTTAAACTCTTGGGTGCAGCTGTACTAAGTGGTATGGTTCTATTAACATTTTCACTCTTTTAACTTAGCTACCTAATGGATAATTTATGAAGTTTACTGCATCTTGCGCCGAACTGTCAGATTTAAAAGCAGATTCACTTATTCTACCCACCGGCTCAGAGCTTTCAAATAGCGCAAAAGTAGTCAATAAATTAACCCTAAACAGCATCGACTCAGCCATTGAAAACGGCGAATTTAAGGGTAAGTCTGGACAGGTTTTGGCATTAAACCTTCCTCAGTCACCATTTAAGCGCGTTATCCTGCTTGGCACTGACGGACTATCAAACCAAAGACAGATTAAAAAAGCTGTTATGACTGCCTGCCAAGCATTAAATAAAACTAATGCCAAAACCGTGCTTTGGGTCGGCGGCCTATTGACCGATAACATTGAAGCCGAGGCATCAATTGTTGCCCAATCAAGCAATGCCTCTCTCTATAACTACAAAAAACATAATGCAAAGAAAAGCCCCAACCTTGAGTCACTGACTTTTTGGAACGCAGAACAATCTGCAATCCAATCAGCTGATACTGGCCTTAAGTTCGGTGCCGCTGTTGGCGAAGGAATGAACGTAGCCAAGCAATTGGGTAACTTGCCCGCTAATATTTGCACCCCCAGCTACCTTGCAGAGCAGGCTATAAAAATAGCAAAGACAAAACTCGATAAAGCCAGTATCACAACTGAAATTTTAGATCGCGCAGATATGCAAAAGCTCAAAATGGACTCCCTACTTTCAGTTGCCGAAGGCTCAGACGAGCCCCCCAAACTGATTGTTATCAACTATCAGGGTACAGATGCCAATACCAAACCCGTAGTCTTAGTAGGCAAAGCCGTAACCTTTGATTCTGGTGGTATTAGCCTCAAACCCGGTCGCGGCATGGACGAAATGAAATACGATATGTGTGGTGGCGCATCAGTGTTAGGTGTTATGAATGCTCTAGCTCAACTACAACTCCCCATCAACGTAGTGGGCATTATTCCAGCCACCGAAAATATGCCCAATGGTCGCGCCACCAAACCTGGCGACGTAGTGACCAGTATGTCAGGGCAGACTATTGAAATTCTTAATACCGACGCTGAAGGCCGCTTAATACTCTGTGACTCACTGACCTATGCCGCAAAATTTGAGCCCGATACAGTAATTGATATAGCCACATTAACCGGTGCAGTTATTAGCGCCCTTGGCAAGGTGGCATCGGGTGTATTATCTAATGACCAACAGCTTGCCAATGATCTGATCGAATCTGGCACCCAGAGTGCCGACCCCGTCTGGCAACTACCGCTGTGGGAAGAATATGACGAGCTGCTTAAAAGTAACTTTGCCGATATGGCTAATATTGGCGGCCCTCAGGCCGGCACCATTACCGCCGGCTGTTTTCTGGCGCGCTATACTAAAGACTACAAATGGGCACACCTCGATGTGGCTGGCACCGCATGGGTATCTGGAGGCAATAAAGGTGCGACGGGGCGTCCAGTACCATTATTAATGGAATATCTGCGTCAAAAAGCGAAATAAACTGTGACTAAGATTACTTTTTACAAGCTTGCCAATACTGCACCTACATTAAAATTTGTCTGCCAGTTGATTAAAAAAGCCTGTGCCACTCAGCAACAGGTGCTGTGTTTAGTCGACGATGACCAA
This sequence comes from Porticoccaceae bacterium, assembly GCA_029246925.1. Lineage (GTDB taxonomy): Bacteria > Pseudomonadota > Gammaproteobacteria > Pseudomonadales > Porticoccaceae > HTCC2207. The sequence continues at coordinate 3,392 of JAQWMF010000029.1, read as the reverse complement.
ACCGCAGAACAGCTAGATCAATTATTATGGGAATTTGAAGCAGAAGCCTTTATCCCCCATGGTATAGGGATCGATAAAAAACCAGTAGCGATTAGCTCAACTGCAGAACCGGGCGAGCATCATCAGATTTTGATCAATTTACAGGGGAAAATCCCCACATGGTTTAGCCGCTTTGAACGGGTGATTGAGCTAGTACAGTCAGAATCAGAACATGAACAGGTTAAACGCGAGAATTTTCGCTTCTATAAAGAGCGCGGCTACGCCCTAGATTTTCATGATTTAAGCGGACGAGAAGTCAATTAAACAGCCGCCAAATAGGCAGCTGTTATTGTGACAGGTCGCAGTTACCTATAACTCAATATTAAATTCAAGCTACCAAGTCACTCACCTTATCTAATGTAGGAAAAGTTAAAACAAACGCCGTATATTTACCCAGCTCAGATTCACAATAAATATCACCATCCAAAGCCAGCATAGTGCGCTTGCAATAAGCCAACCCCAAACCCGTGCCACCCTGTTTACCCGAGGTGTAAAAGCCATCAAATAGCTTGGGGATAGCTTCTGGTGCAATGCCCGGCCCCGTATCACGTACTTCAATTTGCCGAGTAACTGGAAACATTGAAATTACAATGCCTGCATTGGGCGTATTTTGTACATAATAAAGCGCATTACCGATCAGGTTATAAAGAATATATTTAACCAACACAGGGTCCGCCAAAATCTGAAAATCATTGCCAGAAAAAGTGACTTTTTCACTGAATTTAGCATCTTTATAGGCATAGTCTGATACTGCTTCCACGCTTATATCCATCGCAGAAAGCAGCTGAAAATTGTCTTTATCAATCGGTTTTTCATTGATGGCATCCATAGTAATATCAATTAATTGAAAACTACTTTTAATCACCTGTTTTAAACCCTCTAAATACACTTCAGAACCATCATTTTTTGACGATTTTTCACCCAACAATAAATGCAAAGTGCTATGAATCTGAAAAAGCGGATTGCGCATTTCATGGGCAATAGAGCCAGCGAGGGATTTAAGTAATTTATTTTTCTGCTTTATCTCTTTTTTAATGGTGTAACTAAACACCATGGTAAGAACTACCCCAATGGGCAGTGGTAATAAATACATTAGATGTTGTTGTTGCCACGCAAAATGCTGACCCTCAGGAAAAAAATACAGGCCATAAGCAATGGCAATGCCAATGAGTAGATTGCAGACAAAGAGTCTGTTGGGATAGAAAACAGATAGAACCATAACCATTAGTGTTTCGCAAATTAACCACACCCCTGAAAATTGGTTTTGTAGGGTTAAATAAGAGAAGGTAATAGGTAGTTGGCACATTAAAAACCAAAACCAGTAGATGGGTAGCAGAGGTTTTAATTTATTGGGCCAGTAATGTCTGAGGATAATTGGAACAGAGATAGCGCAACAAAAAAAACGCAACAGTGCCGACTCATAGGGCTGGGGAAACCAAAAAGTCCATATAAGCCAGTAAATGGGGTGAGAGACTAAGCCAAGCCACCCGCCCCAAAAATAGGTTATATCGCCTACAACATTACGTTTTATCCAATTCGTTATCACTTTGTTCTGCTGACCCTAAAATACGAAAACTGTAATGACCATAAACCGCATCCTACTTGTCAACACAATAGTCACTTGAGGTTAGGTGTTTCATTTCAAACAAGCGAGAATTTTCAGAACTGAGTATTGTTTCGTACCCTTGAATAAATGGCTCCCCCATACGTCGCATATTCGCCATAAAATCCTCCACCTCTTGTATGTTTGTCTCATCGGCTACTACTTTCTTACTAGTGTAGTCGAGCCATAACAAACTTTCTGAGTTTTGCATTAGTTTTCTAATAGCGGTAAAGGTTTGGTGAGTTTCTTCTTTATAAAAGTACATTGACCCGCCTTCCCATATAAAAAATATTGGTTGCTGAGGGTCAAGTCCCGCTTTTAAAAGACGATCATCTAATACATTTTCTCTTAGATCGATGGCAATACGATGCACTGGGAAGTCAGTATCATCAACACCTTTTAGCTTTTCACTTCTTAGTGAGAGCATAACCGGCAAATCTAATTCATAGACTGCATTGATATTGTTAAGGTGTTTGAATCGGCACAATCGCGTATCCAAACCAACACCAATATTGACAATAGAAAAGCTAGAATGCTTTTTAGCAAACAGTTCAAGCGAACGATCACAGTGTTCTGTTCTAGCTTCGACCATTTGTTGAAGTTGTGGCGCGGTTAAACAAAACTTCTTCGCCAAAATTAAACCCTGTTTTCCTGCAACATCCTCTGCAATAGGGTCATTATGATTCTCATTCAGTGAGCGAAGACCAGCGATAAGCTGTGCCGAAGTTTTTATTTGATGGGTATATAGAATATGCGTCTTTTCTTCGTCGCGCGCAGTTTCTCGAAGTGCATGTGTATTTTTTGCCCAGTAAGTAAAATCCGCAGTGGCCACTAAATCATCACCATTGCGCATAATAACTGGGATAGTAATAATCACATCTCGACCTTCAAAAAACCGTTTTGCAACCTTACCCCATTCCTCTTCTGGTATCACTGCTTCACAGGTTAAATCATCTGCACTAGGGCGATGCCATTTTATGTTTGCTTTAGCCCCCCACATATACGCACCATAGTCACCCTGCATGGGGTGAAAACCCATTACAGGTATCTCATTGAAAAGCGTGCACAACGCAATACCGCCCGTGTAATCGGCCGCCAAAAGCATGAGTGCAGCTTGCTGGGTAATATATTGATTCGAAGACTCCACATTTAACGGCAGTACCGTTTGAGTAAATCCCCTTTCTATTTTAGAAATACGCCACTTTAAAAAAGAAAGCACAGGCACCGAATCATGGAATAATTTGGTAAAGTTGGTTACATCAAACCTTTTTTTTTATCCTTTTCCCATACACTATCTGAGGTTAATTTTAATAGCCAAGACATATCAGTCATTTTTTCGGGGACGGCATTTAGGTTTGTTTGTTGGCTGGTTTCTTTTTCAGAAAAATCGTGTTGAATATTCATATTAATTTCCTTATTAACATAATTGCGTTAAATAGCCTTTTAAAACAGGGCTGAGGTTTAAGCGCAGATATTCTTTTAACTCCTAGAAAATTGGTTCGGATTCTAAAATAAATAGTTTGGCGACCTTCGGCCGAGTAATCACGATGAATTAACACTAAAGGATATAAAAGAACACTGACTCCTTAAGCGTAACAAAGATTTATTGAGTGTTTTTGTTGGTTTGAATGATATTTAGTTAGGATCATTTAGCCACGTTATAGTTTGTCGCTTTTTTACAGAATTGTAAGAACAATAACTAAGCCATCCCCCAAAAAGAATTGAACTAGTCTAGACTTAGTTAAATAAG
>JAQWMF010000028.1 GCA_029246925.1 Porticoccaceae bacterium | reverse complement strand
AAACCCAATGAGCAACAGGGTGTCTTTCAGTGTTCCTCTAACTTCGAAATCATCAATTGTATCTTTGCCTTCATTTAACGTATAACAGAATGTATCCTGACCACTATTACCTCCAAGGACATCATCGCCTAGGCCACCTTCAAGTAAGTCATTATCGGAGCCACCATAAAGTTTATCATTACCCAAGTCACCAAAAAGTACATCATTACCGGAGTCACCAAAAAGTACATCATTATCGGAGCCACCATTAATTGTATCATCGCCTAGGCCACCTTGAAGTACGTCATTACCGGAGCCACCAGAAAGTTTATCATTACCGGAGCCACCATTAATTTTATCATCGCCTGAGGTACCTTGATTCACACTATCATCTTCTTTATGCTCGTTAGCCGGAGGATCAATCTTGCTATCCGGATCTTTGTCATCGGGCTTGTATATCCAATCTATGCTAGCGGATTTATTATTTTGGCCACCTATATTTTTAAGGATTTTTACGGTAACCGTTCCCGGTTTTTTTGCTCTTATTCTTGCTTCGTAAACCTGGGGGCCTATTTTTTTAAGCTTCTCGACGAGTTCACCACGATCATCTTCAATATTAATATCTGGGTGATGAGATGACGTATTTTTATCTGGTGTAAATTCTATACCTTTAATCACAAGAACGCGTTCTCGTTGGTTGTTAGCACCCTCATCTCTCAAGATTAATTCAGGGGCAGGACCTAATTGATTATCACTAGGTTCTTGTTGTTCGTTGCCTTTGGGTGTGGGTGTATATTTCCATTCAATACTTTCAATTATATGACCATCGGGGTTATTAACAGTTACCTTTACAGTGCAGCTTTCTGCACAGGCTTTTTCATTTATTGTTATATCGTATGAGTTGTCAGATATATACTTTTTGTGAATTTCTGTCTCTTGACCCTCTGCTAAGACTGTTGCTATTAAATATGACGACTGCCATTTGTTGATGGGCCAACGTTCTTTATATTCATCAATATCGATATTTAACGTTACTTTTGTTTGATTACTGGTATAGCCATTACTTATTATTTTTTTAACATCAACATTACGCATGATTGTAGGCAAGGGTTCATGATTAGGGTCATATTTCCACGTTACTTCAGCTTTTTCATTGTACTCATCTTGGTCTTTATCTTTATAGGCGTTTCTGTCTATGGTTATTTTGACAGCATCCTCATTATCAGCATAAGCTTCGATTTGTACTTGGTATTTTGTGCTGCTTGTTTTGTTCCAAGTTTTTTGGACGATTTCGCCATTGGTAACATTGATAACTCCTTCTAAGAAGGAATCTGTCGCTACCATGGTATCAATGCTTAGGGTTATAATTTGATATTTAGTTGTTCTATCAGTCTTAGATATTCCTATATTTGTATTGCTAGTTATCAGATGATTATCACTGTTTAAGACATTGATTTGCGGAATAAAAATTGTTTGTATGGAAGCAGTTGGATAATCTCCCCTAAATTTTTCCCATGCCGAAATGGTATATTGCCCACTACCCTTTATAGTCAACATATAGTTATCAGGGCTAACTAAGCCTACTACCTCCACATCTACTGTATCGCCGTTATCTTTCTTCCACTGATCCTTTCGGTAGGTAACATTTTTTAGTTCGGCAGAATTGGGAGAATAAGCTCTTTCATAATTAGATAGTCGATATAGGAAGATGGAATCACCTCCTCCTGACGATAAATTCCATTTAAAGGTGTTTGGCTCTTTGGGTTCTTTTTTGGAAATGGAGGGAGCATTGTCAAATATCCAGCTAACACTAGCCATTGCATTTTGTTCTGAGTTATTTTCTGCGCGTGAGTACTGATTAGCAGCTATAGTCACTGTTACAGTATCAGAATAATCATTAGCTTCTACATTGAGCTTAAAGGTTTGATTGGAAATGGTGTCGCTTTCTGGTGTCCATGTGGCGTTATCAACAGTAATATCGTATTCGGGATAGAACTGAAGGTGATCAGATATGGATTCATTAATCGTCCTCAGCATGCCGAAATACCCATCCGAGCTAACAGCTGGCTTAAACAGTAGATCAATTTTAACGGTTACTTCTTTATCAGTGGTAACACTGTCCCTTTTTACCTCTTTTCCTTCTTTATCTAATATTTTAATAATGGGTATTGCTATGGATTTGTCGGCGATGGGCGAGCGCATTTCAAATACTGTACCCTCGTCCGTAATCCTTTGGATTTCCCTTACATGAAGATTATAACTGCCACTAATATATTCACTTATTTTATAGTTAGTATTTTCTGATTCCACCCAATCTTGGCAGTTAATTGCTCGCATATAATCATAATTCCACTCACAGAATATATATTCATATATAGCATCAGCAGTATTATTGACGCTTTGCCAACTGAAAGTTTTAGTCTTTAAATCTACCACTAACTCTGGTGCTAAATTAGATTTAGATGATTTTTTTATATTTAAATTAAATGTTCTGGTAGAACTGCTACGATCGCTATTATCAGTTATTAAAACATCAAAAGAGGTATTTTGGAGTGTTTCGTTATTGTCCAAAATCCATGTTAGCTCACCATTTATAAGTTGTTCGCCGGTAAAAGATAATGGCCCATGAGGAAAGTTCTGGAAATAACCATTTTGCATATTACTGACGTGAAATCTGATCTTATCTGTTGAATCAGCGCTATCAGAGTCATGGTAAAATAAATCATCGGCAGTTAGTGTGTAAGAACTCCTAAGGTATATGGGTGCTGTAAAATCCCCAGTGAGTACTGGATCGTATTCAATGTTTTCTAATGGCAATTTGAAATATACTGAAGCCATACCACCGTTGCCATCATAGGCATTTAATCGAATGTCTAGATTGGACTTAGATACATCATCATCGCTAGGTGTGCCTGAAAAGAAATACTTCTTACCAGAAAAATTAGTTTCGCGCTCCTCGAATATTAACCACTCGGGTAAGGGTGCGCCATTATATAGTGATGCTTCACAAATGATTTTGTCGCCATCGGCATCGACAAATGTTATGTGGTCATAGAGGTTGAAGCTGAATTCTTTTCCATCTTTAGCTACTATGTTACTCGGCAGTTGCCAGTTCCACTCTACTCCTCCCTTTTCTCTTAGAACCAGTTTTGAATCAGAACCCCATACCCAGGGTTCTGGTGCATCATTGATGTTAAATACAGAAAGAGGCAGCTCGAATGCAACGATGTTACCAACAGATGTAATTGGGCTATCATCAATGGTTATTTTTACATTATTGTCGTAATTACCGTCAATATACAAATCTGTAGGTGTGCCCCGTAATATTGCTTCAAAATCACTTCCTGTGTTTTTATATAGTTTTAACTTATCTCCCTGACCGTAAATTTCATTTAACTTTAACCAGTTGGGAAACTTGTCTAATTGTAAGAATAAAACGTCGCTATCAGGATCTTCGATACGCAATTTATAGTTGTATTCACTATCTTCTGATGCAGTTAATGTGGTTGCTGTTTTATGGGATGTAATTATTGGTTTATCATCAATGGGCGTGATAGCAATGTTCACTGTTGCAGTATCACAGGCATTACTTAGGTCACAGACTTCAAAGGAAAACTTATCACTAGTGGCTGTATCAGAATTACTCGTGTAAATGACAGTAGACGTACCTAACAGAAAACTGTCGATATATGTAGGTTTTTTAACAATTGTGTAGATTAGATTAGCATTGTCTTCAGGATCTGGATCTGTAGCACTTAAGGAAATAAACTCTGCTAACTGTTCTTGTGCAGTTGCTTGCATATCGTGAGCAACTGGCGGATCATTAATATTGGCTATTTGATCTGAGAGCGTTTCAGGGGTGCTTACAATAGTGGCACTTTTTATATCTTTATAAGTCGCTTTTACGCTAATTATTGAACCAACATCAGCTTGGGTTAATTTATAGCTATCATTTTCC
>JAQWMF010000027.1 GCA_029246925.1 Porticoccaceae bacterium | reverse complement strand
CCCCCCTTAAATACATCGAAAGCAAAACCCTAAAACCTAACAAATAGAGCGCCCTAATGGATAAAACATTCGCCCCCCAAGATATTGAAGATAAGTGGTATAAAACTTGGGAAGACAGTGGTTATTTTGCCCCCAGTGGTGAGGGTGAGCCTTACAGTATTGTGATTCCCCCGCCGAATGTGACGGGCAGTCTGCATATTGGCCATGCGTTGCAACATAGCATTATGGATGCTCTGACTCGCTATCAGCGTATGCAGGGTAAGAATACGCTGTGGCAGGTGGGTACTGATCATGCGGGTATTGCGACGCAGATGGTGGTGGAGCGCAAGTTGGCGGCACAAAACCAGCCGGGTAAGGATGCGTTGGGTCGCGAGGCGTTTATCGAAAAAATCTGGGAGTGGAAGGAGCAGTCTGGCGGCACGATTACGCAGCAGATGCGTCGTTTGGGTAATTCGGTGGATTGGGAGACTGAGCGCTTTACTATGGATGAGGGCTTTTCTGGTGCGGTGCAGGAGGTGTTTATTCGCCTCTACAATCAGGGTTTGATTTATCGCGGTAAGCGTTTGGTTAATTGGGACCCTAAGTTGCATACGGCTATCTCTGATCTGGAGGTGGAAAACCGCGAGGCTAAGGGCAAGATGTGGCATCTGCGCTATCCGCTTGCCAATGGTGCTGTGACTGCGGATGGTAAGGATTATATTGTGGTGGCGACGACGCGCCCTGAGACTATGCTGGGCGATACTGGCGTGGCGGTTAATCCTGAGGATCCGCGCTATCAAAATTTAATTGGCCAGTCTGTTGAATTGCCGTTGGTGGGTCGTTTGATTCCTATTGTTGGCGATGAACACGCGGATATGGATAAGGGCACTGGCTGTGTAAAAATCACCCCTGCTCATGATTTTAATGATTATGAGGTGGGTCAGCGCCATAGCTTGCCTATGATTAATATTCTGACGTTTAAGGCGGATATTCGTAAATCAGCCGAGTGTTTAAACGCCGATGGCAGCCAAAATACGGAGATGGATGATAGTTTGCCGGAAAAATATCATGGCATGGAGCGCTTTGCGGCGCGCCGTGAGATTGTGGCTGATATGGAGGCTTTGGAGCTATTAGTCTCTATTGAAGAAAATGATATGACGGTGCCCTATGGCGATCGTGGCGGCGTGGTGATTGAGCCTATGCTGACCAATCAGTGGTATGTGGATGCTAAAAAATTGGCGGGGCCGGCTATTTCGGCGGTTGAGGATGGGCAGATTAAGTTTGTGCCTCAGCAGTATGAGAATATGTATTTTTCTTGGATGCGCAATATCCAAGACTGGTGTATTTCTCGTCAGCTTTGGTGGGGACACCGAATTCCTGCTTGGTATGATGAGGCGGGCAATGCCTATGTGGGCAATAGTGAAGCTGAGGTTAGGGCTGCGCACGATTTGGCTGATGCGCCGCTGACTCAGGATAATGATGTGTTGGATACTTGGTTTTCTTCGGCGCTGTGGACCTTTGGTACTCAGGGTTGGCCTGAGCAGACGGAGCGTCTTAAGAATTTCCACCCGACTGATGTGCTGGTGACTGGCTTTGATATTATTTTCTTCTGGGTGGCACGGATGATTATGATGTCGATGCATCTGATTAAAGATGAGGATGGGAAGCCTCAGGTGCCTTTCCATACGGTGTATGTGACGGGTTTGATCCGCGATGAGCAGGGTCAGAAGATGTCTAAATCCAAAGGTAATGTTTTAGACCCTCTGGATATGATTGATGGCATTGGTATTGATGATCTGGTGGAAAAACGCACTGGCAATATGATGCAACCTCAGCAGGCGGAGAAAATTGCTAAGCGCACTAGAAAACAGTTTAAGGAGGGTATTGAGCCCCATGGTACGGATGCGTTGCGCTTTACGCTGTGTGCCCTTGCCTCTACGGGTCGAGATATCAATTGGGATATGAAGCGCCTTGAGGGCTATCGCAATTTCTGTAATAAAATTTGGAATGCGGCGCGTTATGTGCTGATGAATGGTGAGGAGCATAGCTGTGGTCAACATGGTGAGGCCTATAAGTTAAGTCTGGCTGATCGCTGGATTATTTCTCGCTTGCAACAGGCGGAAACTGAGGTGATTGAGGCGATTGATAGCTATCGTTTTGATTTGGCGGCTCAGGCGTTGTATGACTTTGTTTGGCATGAGTATTGCGATTGGTATTTGGAGCTGTCTAAACCTGTATTATGGGATGACAATGCTGACCCTGAGCTACAGCTGGGCACGCGTCGTACTCTGGTTAGGGTGCTGGAAACTGTATTGCGTTTAAGCCACCCTATTATGCCGTTTATCACTGAGGAAATTTGGCAAAATATTGCGCCGTTGGCGGGTATTGAGCTAGATGCTGATGGCGATAGTATTATGTTACAACCCTATCCTACTGTTGATCAGTCTCTGGTGGATCCACAAGCCATCAATGATATTGAGTGGGTTAAACAGGTGATTGTTGGGGTGCGTAATGTGCGCGGTGAGATGAATATTTCACCAGCCACGTCTCTGGCTATTTATTTCGCTGGCGGTGATTGCGATGATCAACGTCGGTTGGACGAAAACCGTCAGTATCTTTGTAAGCTCGCTAAGCTGGAATCTATTACTTGGCTGGATAATTCTGATGATGCGCCTCTGTGTGCCACTGCGCTGGCGGGCGATTTGGAGATTTTGGTGCCTATGGCGGGGCTTATTGATGTGGACGCTGAGCTGAAGCGCCTATCTAAGGAAATTGAAAAGCTGTCTGGGGAAGTTAAAAAGCTGTCTGGCAAGTTGAGCAATGATAAGTTTGTTGCTAATGCACCGGAGGAGGTTGTGGCTAAAGAGCGCGATAAGCTAAATGATATGCAGGGTTCACTTGAACAGTTAAGCGCTAAACATACTGCCATTGCTGAAATGGCCTAATTGTAAATGGCCCATACCCTCAATCCTCAGCAACAGGCGGCTTTAAAGTATATTGATGGTCCATTGTTGGTATTGGCAGGTGCTGGCAGTGGTAAAACCAGTGTAATTACTGGCAAGATTGCCTATCTGGTTGAACAATGCGGTATTCCTAGCCGCAATATCTATGCGGTGACCTTTACTAATAAGGCGGCGCGTGAAATGAAAAATCGTGTCGGTAAGCTATTGTCTGGGGCAGATTCTAAGGGTATTTCGGTTTCGACTTTTCATAACTTGGGCTTGAGTATCATTCGCCACGAAATTAAAAAACTGGGGTTTAAACCCGGCTTTTCGATTATGGATCAGGAAGATTGCCGCAATATTCTTAAAGAGCTTTTGGTTCGCCATTCGGATCTTGATGAAAAACTGATCGATAATATTCAATATACTATTTCTGATTGGAAAAATTCTCTGCTAGAACCAGGTCAGGCGGTCAGCGCTGCCAATAGCACTGGCGAACAGACCATTGCTATGCTTTACGAGCGCTATCAGCGGGCATTGCGCGCCTATAACGCAGTGGATTTTGATGATCTGATTATGATCCCCGTCTGCCTATTCCGCGAACAGCCTGAGGTTTTAGCTAAGTGGCAACAACGTATTCGCTATATGTTGGTGGATGAGTATCAGGATACCAACCTCGCGCAATATGAATTGGTGCGTATTTTGGTTGCTGAAAAACAGGCGCTAACGGTGGTGGGCGATGATGATCAGTCTATTTATGCTTGGCGCGGTGCGCGACCCGAAAATTTGATGCAGTTGCAGGAAGACTTCCCTGCCTTAAACGTGATCAAACTGGAGCAGAACTATCGCTCTACTGGACGCATTTTGGCGGCGGCAAATAAGTTGATCGACAATAACCCTCACCTGATTCAAAAGGCGCTGTGGAGCGAATTGGGGCCGGGCGATCCTCTGCGTTTTATTATTAGCGACAATGAGGAGCGCGAAGCGGAACGGGTGGTCAATGAAATTATTGATATGCGTCTTAAACGGCGCTGTAAATACAGTGATTTTGCTGTTTTATACCGTGGTAACTATCAGTCAAAGCTACTTGAACTAAAACTTCAGACGCAAAATATCCCCTATGATATTACCGGCGGTCAGTCGTTTTATGCTAAAACTGAAATCAAGGATGTTATGGCTTATCTGCGGCTTATTATCAATTCGGATGATGATAATGCGCTGTTGCGTATTATCAATACGCCGCGCCGCCAAATAGGGCCAACTACCCTTGAGCGATTGGGTGAGTATTCCAATAAACGTCAAATCTCTCTTCTGGCGGCTATAGATGAAGTCGGCCTAAGCGCTACGGTACCCAGCGCCAATTTACAGCGTTTACAACAATTTAAGCGTTGGATGGAGTCTGTTCAGCGCAATATCTATGGTAATCAGCCTATAGCTGCCCTGCGGGAAATGCTTGAAGATATTGACTACCATGACTGGTTGCGCCAAAACGCCAGCAGTGAAGCTGCCGCTAATAAGCGCTGGGAAAATATTAATCTACTGATTAGTCAGATCGACTATGCTCTGAAAGATAATGACAGCGATTCAGTCGCTGCTGATAAAAACCCTATAGAATCGGCTATTTCTAAGATTATTCTTCGCGATATTTTGGATCGTGAGCAGGAGGAATCGGCCGATGATAAGGTGCAGATGCTGACTCTACATGCCGCCAAGGGACTGGAGTTTTTACATGTGTTTTTGATCGGTATGGAGGAGGATATTCTGCCCCACCGCAATAGTATTGAGGGCGATCAAATTGAAGAGGAACGCCGTCTGGCCTATGTGGGTATTACCCGAGCCCAGCGTACTCTAACTATGACTAGCGCTGCCCAAAGAACCCAGTTTGGTGAAACCAGCGCCACTACCCCAAGCCGTTTTGTCGATGAATTACCCCAAGATGATTTGGTACGCATGGGCGGTAATACTGAAGCCAGTGCTGAGCAAAACCAAGCCGCAGGGGAAGAGTCTCTGGATGCGCTTAAATCGCTATTTGCTTAACAAACCCTTAAATTTCTATCTATAATAAAGAATCGATCGTTGGTTTTTCTCGTAATTTTAAGCAATAAAAATAGGGGTTATCTTAGAGGGCAGTATTCGGTTAATACTAGGAGTTTTCAGTGCGTATTTTTACTCTAATCGTTATGCTTTTTTTACTATCCGCCTGTGGTGGGTCTAGTCAAAAAAATCAATCCTCTGAATGGGTAAAGGGTGAATACTTACCCTCGCTATATTTTGCCAACCGCTGTATTAATCCACGCAATAACTCAGATTATCCGGATCTTGTTGGTACCTTTGAAGATGAAAATAATTGGATACGCTCTTGGAGCAACGAGACCTATCTTTGGTATAACGAACTATCGGATATAGATCCTGCGACCATCACCAACCCTCTAGAGTACTTTGAGCGCATGAAAACCGATGCGCGCACTAATTCGGGACAGGATAAGGATCGCTTTCACTATACTTATGACACTGACGAGTGGAATCGACTATCTGAATCAGGTATTTCGGTGGGCTATGGTGCGCAATTTACAGTCACTTTCGAGCCTTATACCAGAGCTTCTATTACTTACACAGTGCCCAATTCGTCAGCGCACAGTGCCAATATAGGTCGTGGCACGGAGATAATTGCCGCGGATGGCATATTACTATCAAGTATAAATTCTCAAGAAAGTTATGAGAAATTTTTAGCTGCAGCCTTCCCTTCAACAATTGGTGAATCCCATACTTTCATCGTAAGAGAACTTAATGCCGACGCAGATCGCACGGTCACATTGCAAAGTGCTATAACTACGGAACAACCAGTACATACTAGCAAAGTGTTTACTCAAAACAATAAGAAGATTGGCTATGTGTTATTTAATAGCTTTAATGTGGCCACAGCGGAAGAACAATTAATCAATACAGTGAGTGGCCTTGTTATTCAAAATATTGATGAGTTGATTTTAGACCTGCGTTATAACGCAGGCGGTTATCTGGCTATAGCAACCGAGTTGGGTTCGATGATCGCTGGCGATCAAGCCATAGGCTCAATTTATACTGAGCTGGCATTTAATGATAAGCGCAGTATGGAAAATGAATCCTATCGATTTCCATCTCAAGCTTATGGCCTCTCGGTGGCTGAAGGCACTGTTTTACCTCAGTTGAATCTATCGAAAGTTTATATTCTCTCTAGTGGCGATACGGCATCTGCCAGTGAATATCTAATCAATGGTCTGCGTGGCATTGATGTGGAAGTTATTTTAATCGGCGAAACCACCACTGGTAAGCCCTATGGTTTCCTACCTCAGGATAATTGTGGTACCACTTACTTTACCATTCAATTTAAAGGCCAAAACGCTAAGGGCTACGGCGATTTTGCCGACGGTTTTATTCCATCAACCTATGACAATGGCAGAGATAGGGTACGAGGCTGTGTGGTAACGGATGATTTAACTCACCTACTTGGTGACAAGAATGAGAGAATGTTGGC
>JAQWMF010000026.1 GCA_029246925.1 Porticoccaceae bacterium | reverse complement strand
TCAATATATTCTTCAATTTCACTGGCACCTGTTCTGGTAGCATTTTCAGAAATAGCCCCATCAATTAATGAATCATCTGTAAGATCAAATAGGTATCTCATTAAAATAAGCGCATCGCTTAGCGCATCAACCTCACCATTTCCATCAATATCTGCAATTTCATAAACAGCAGAAATATTTTCTATTATTTGCTCATTTGAAATAGTAGATTCTGGTGAAATTGCGCCTTCAAAAAGTGCATTTCCAGTTATCTCAAATTTGCTTCTCATCAAAAGAAGCCCATCCGTTAGAGCGTCAACAATACCATTTCCGTCTATATCCCAGGATGATTGAGCTAGGTCGTCAGATGGCTGGTCATTAAACTCATCTGAAAAAATTAGCTGGTCATTAAGATCATGTACGCGAATATAATCAATCTCCATAGCACTTTCAGTAAAACCAGATTGAATCGCCGGCTCTATGGCAATATTAAGGAGTAAGAAAAATTCAGAATCATAGGGCCAAGTACTAGCATTTTTAACACTGGGGTTGTAGCGATAATGCTCTATACCATCGATGCTAAAAATAATTCGATCTGAATTCCAATCCATACTGTAGGTATGAAATTCGGATGAAATAGTAGATATATAACGACCACCGTGATTTTGAGTAGCCCCATGGCTAGATGTGGTATGCATAGCACTTTGAGCAAAACCCTGATTTTTACCCCAGTGCTCTAATATATCTATCTCACCAACCGCTGGCCATGATGTGGTACCAAAGCCTTGATTTGCCCAATATGTGCCTGATTCGCTAATACTTTTACCCAGCATCCAAACAGCAGGCCATGTACCATATCCCATTGGCATTTTGGCTCTAAATTCTACGCGACCATACTTAAAAGCGAATTTTGAATTGAGTCTAGCGGACGTATATTGCTTGGTCACGCCCTGATCTGTGTAAGACTCTTTTCTGGCAACAATTTTAAGCGTGCCATCACCAACATAGGCGTTACTTACACGATCAGTATAATGCTGAACTTCACCGTTAAACCAACTATTGCCATTAGGCAATTTTGTTTGATGGAACCATTTAGTTGAGTCTATAGCAACACCATCAACCTCAATATCAGCATTTGTAATACTTAGCGATTCATCTGCTTGCTCATTGGTTGGAGTCAGGCTAAACCAGTTTAAATTCATCCCAGCTGAAGCTGCTTCAAATTTAATGGTATGAATACTTGCATTTAAGGTAACCACTCGACCTTGCTGAGTCTGCCAATTTTGCCAGTCACCCGTTGCTGGGATTGAAAAAAGATCAGAGTAAACATTGTCAACAAAAACCCTGAATCCGGGGCTACTGCCATTTTGACTGGCTATACGATAATCAAGACGATAATTGCCAGTGGTAGGTATATTAACTGCGTAGGTCAAAGAATCAGAAGCATCTACGTTAGCCACATTTTCACCCCCACCTGTATCGTTGGTGGTTTCGGTTTCAATACCACTGGCAAGACTGTAGCATTCGGCCTCAATTTGCATAACACCACTGGACTGTGGCGTGAAGTCACAACCATTTTGATCATTTCCAAAGGGTGTCACTTGAACATTTTTTAGGGTTACTGGCGTATCTTGATCATCGATGTACAAAATAAGGGAACGATAAATATTTGTCCCCTGCTCAGGAATCTCTATGGAATAAGTGGCCTCAGCTGACCCAGTAACAGTTACCGAAGGTGAATTGTAGGCTGGATCAACATCGGGATAGGGTAACCGCTCGAAGCGAAAACGAACATCAGCTGAACCGTTAACAGCAGCGATGAAGGTGATTACCCCTCCGCTGGATAAGCTAAGGGGATACAGGGTGTCATTGGTGTTGGCAAAACCTGCCCAACTTTGTGCCCCAGATGGAACTTCTAGTACTTCTTGGTCGGTCACAGTAGCGCCGCCAAAAGCAGCCCATGAGGCCGCATTAGCAAAGACTGAGCCACTTAATGTAAAGGCTAGAAATACAAAAACTATCTTTGCGGTATTTTTAGCATTGAATTTATACAACAAATAATTTTTCATACCACTGAAAAAAGTGTTATTAAATGACATCTTTAAACCCCTAACTTTAGCTTTATAGCTGTATTTTAAATTGTATTGTTTATGCATAATCATCAAAAGCTAATTAAAGCTACCCAGTGCTGATAATCACTGAAAATATTATACATTGGAAACCAATTAACTAGGCTCAAATGAACCCTAAAAAAGGGTCAGTCGACTCATAATCAATTAGCTGTAGATCAATATTTCAAAAATCGAGCCATATTCTTTTATAATCCCCCAATAAACTGTTAAAGTTTTAATTCCTTTTAGTTACTTAACAATCACGTTATTAAGGGCAACAGGATGTTTAAGCTAAATAGTCTTTTAGTTATTTTTTTATTTCTTACCGCCTGTGCAGGGCCCAATACTGCCCGAATGAATTATGATACCGCTGAACTAGATGCCGAGGCAGCGCTTCAAAGAGAGATGGCACTTAAAAAATACCTTAACTACAAGCAACGTCTCCATAATGTATCCTACCCAATCCTTAAAGCGGCCAGTCAATTTTGTGCCAACAAGCAAATAAACTCAGTCGGCGCACAGGGTTCGGCAAGTGCGGACTTTAAAGATAGCTGGAGAATTACCGCTAATAAAATATTGGGTAGCGATGGATTTATTATTACCTGGGTTGCCGATAACGGCCCTGCTGCTGTCGCAGGATTAGCGGTTAACGATAAAGTTATAGCGGTTAATGATGTGCAGTTTGGCACTAATAACCTGCAACATAAGAAGTTTTATGCTGAAATTAATCGTATTCAAACCTCTAAATCTCCACTAGCCAAGCTGACTCTCAAGCGTGATACTCAAGTGCTTAATTTATCTATAAAGCAGGAGAAAATCTGCGGATACCCTGCTGTGCTCGCTGAAAGTGATGCGGTCAATGCCTATGCAGATGGTAAAAGAATTGTTATCACTAAGGGAATGATGCGATTTGCTCAGGATGATCAGGATCTTGCGCTGGTGATTGCACACGAGCTGGGCCACAACCTAATGGGTCATCTAGATAAACAACAGACTAATTTTATGCTGGGCACAATACTTGATCTTGCTGCTGCCGCAAGCGGTATCAACACACAGGGAACATTCGGTAGTGCTGGAGCTAGTGCCTTTTCTCAAGATTTTGAAGCTGAAGCTGACTATGTGGCCCTATATTATATGAATGCCGCAGGCTTACCTCTTGAAGGAACGGCGAGCTTTTGGCGCGAGATGGCGGCAGAACACCCCGGCAGTATTGGGTCCAACCATTCCGCTTCGCACCCCGCAACCTCTGAAAGATTTTTGGCTATTTCGAAAACCATTGAAGAAATAAAGCATAAAATTGCCAATGGCCAACCAGTAAGGCCCAGCTTAAAAAATTAATTTTTAAACGCCTGCTTAGCTTTACTGAGTAGACCGCCAGCATGATTTATCGCATGAAAAATAATGGTTTGTTCATTACTTCCAGATATCAAATGCGCCCCGGGTCCTGATGCATAAATTGGCACATCTTCACCTGAATGGGTTTCCGACTGTAATGGAACTAGCGACTCTTGAAAAAACCCCGACTGGGTGGTATCCAGCCCTGTCAGATCAACCCGTCCTGAGGCACCATGGTTGTGATAACCCTCATCACCGTCTGTTTCCTCCCCTAAGTGCCGATGACCACGACCGTTGGCATAACCCAAGGTTGTATAGGGCAAATCATCCTCTGCTAATTGGGGCTCTATTTCACTAGTCGAGACCACCTTACCCAGAATAGGATTGCCACGCTTGGGATAACCCGCCATAGTAAATACATGACCATGATCCGCTGTCACTATAATTAATGTGTCCTCTACACTGGTTGCCTTAAGAGCTACATCAACCGCTTCTGAGAGTTCGACAGTATCTGAAAGTGCATTAAACGCATTACCCACATGATGAGCATGGTCAATTCGCCCTCCCTCTACCATCAAGAAAAATCCCTTGGGGTTTTTTGACAATACCTGCAGTGCTTTTTTCGTCATTTCACTTAAGGAGGGTTCTTTCACTGCTTTTGTTTTTCTATTGGCATCAAATCGCATATGCGACTTATTAAATAGACCAAAAATTTTCTCAGCACTTTTAAAATCAGTACTGTCAAAATCCGCACGATTATCGATAAAAAGCCCATTGGGATTTACGGTTTTCCATTCGTCGATTAGGCTGCGACCATCAGGACGCTGACCTATTGAATCTTGCTGATCGCTATTGGCGGGCAGAAAGTGACGACTTCCGCCACCCATGACCACCTCAATACCATCGGTATTTGCACCCGTATAGCGAGCGTTAAGATTAGCCTGATATTCAATTAGCTGTGCGGCAATATCCACACAGCCGTCTTCAATGGCCTGCTTGGGCATTTTAGATGGATCTTCCCAGTCTCTATCTGGGGACTTTGCATAGGTTGCAGCTGGTGTTGCATGTGTGACTCTGGTGGTTGTGACTATGCCTGTAGATAAGCCAGCAAGCTCCGCTAAATCTAAGGCAGAAATCACCTCATTGCCCGCCTGAGTCTTACAGTCACCACGAACAACTGATTCGGCGATACCCACTATCCCTTTATTGGTTTTTATACCGCTGATTATCGCAGTCATAGTACTGGCCGAATCTGGCACCTGCGAATCAACCGCATAGGTCTTTGCTAACCCAGAAAAAGGAAAGTGATCAAAGCTAAGATTATTTTCTTCACCTAACAATCCCTGCTGCTGTCCCTCGTAAATACGCGAGGCGGTAACCGTTGTAAGATTCATTCCATCGCCAATAAATAATATGATATTTTTTGCGGCGCCCTCATGGTTTTTAATGGTCTTGGCGATTAATCTATTTTGCTCAATCTGTTGCGCAGCCGACCTGTACCAAGGATTTTCCTTATTGACTAAAGGCAACGCTTTATTCACATAAGATTGATTATTTTCCGCAACATCACAGCCTACCATTGCAGCTAGGGCGACAATCAACAGGTATTTCATTCTGGGGTCCTTTGTGCTTTTAGGTCACTATTGGGCTTATGATAACAATATTACATAATTTATATTAAATTTTAATCTCAGTATTTATGGTGAATTATTTGCTTTTATTTTGCACCTAGCGCGCTAGTTTTAAATTTTAGGTCTATGCTAGTATTATTGTTGTATGAATATTGATTCCAGTCACACAATCATTAGATAGATATTACATACCTGAAACATCTATCTATGTAGATTATCTAGGCCATGATTTATTTGAATAGACCGTCCGTCTTTATTTACAACAAATTCTCAATATTTAACTATTTAAATAGCCTTGCCATGGAAAAAAACACCTATGAAAATCGCCCCTGAGGAACAGGAATTTCTCGATCGCAATCAATTACCAGCCTCTTATTTAAAAGCCGCTAACCAATGGTTTACGCCGCTAGTAAATATCCTAGTAGATAATTGTAAGCCAGAAGGACCACCCAGGGTAATAGGTATAAATGGCTGTCAAGGATCAGGAAAATCAACCCTTGCAGACTATTTATGCACAGTGGTTGCAGGGCAGCTTAATATAACGACTGTTTCATTATCGTTGGACGATTTTTATTTGACCAAAGCTGAGCGCATACATTTGAGCAGCACGGTTCATCCCCTACTAGAAACTCGCGGCGTTCCAGGAACACATGATGTTCAGCTTGCTATAAACTGCATTCAAAGCCTAGTTGAGGGTAAAAAAAGCATAATTACTCGCTTTGATAAAAGCATTGATGATAGAGCCCCCGCTAACAGCCTCAAAACTACAGAAGGTAAAATAGGACTCATTGTACTTGAGGGTTGGTGTCTGGGGGCTAAACCAGAAAGCGCAGATAAGTTACTTCAACCCGTCAATAGCCTCGAGGAAAACGACGATAGAGATGGAATCTGGCGCAACTATGTTAACCAAGCGATACAAAATGACTATCAAGCATTATTTAACTTGGCTGATGAGTTAATTATGTTGCAAGCGCCTTCTTTTGATAGCGTCTTTAACTGGCGGTTAGAGCAGGAACAAAAGATGAAAAAACGGCTAAAAAAAGAAGGCATAGATGACCGCTCAGGCGTTATGACAGAACAGCAAATACTCAGATTTATTAGTTTTTTTCAACGAGTCACTGAAAATATCTTAAGCGAAATGCCCAGTCGCGCTGACCACCTGTTTAAGCTTGGTCAATCGCGAGAAATTACTGAGTACAGTCAGCCATCTGCTAGATAGCATCAGGTACTAGCTAAATGCGTGCCTTAGAACAATGGTTTGAACACGATCAGGGCCAGTAGAAACAACATCAACAGGCGCGCCGATAAGCTCTTCAATGCGGCTGATATAGGCCTGTGCATTGGCGGGCAGCTTGTCTAAAGACTGAACACCTACAGTTACATCGCTCCAACCGGGAAGTGATTCGTATACGGGGGTTATACCCTCAAAATCATCTGCATGGGTTGGATTATCTACAGGATTACCATCGGCATTTTTATAGCCAATACAGATTTTTACTTCATCAAGGCCATCCAAAACATCTAACTTGGTTAGACAGATACCGGTAATACTATTGATTCGCACTGCTCGTCTAAGGGCAACCGCATCAAACCAACCACAGCGGCGCTCACGACCTGTTGTAGTACCAAACTCATGGCCTTTTTCACCTAAGTAGTTACCAATATCGCAATGCAGTTCTGTAGGGAACGGACCTGAGCCCACTCGAGTGGTATAAGCCTTGGTAATACCCAATACATAATCTAGGTACATAGGCCCAAAACCACTTCCTGTGGCAGTGCCACCTGCTGTGGTATTGGACGACGTCACAAAGGGATAGGTACCATGATCAATATCAAGCAATGAACCCTGAGCCCCTTCAAATAGGATATTTTCTCCAGCTTCGCGAGCGGTATGAAGAATATCAGTGACATCAGCCATCATTGGCAATAAAGCCTTAGCCCATGTTTTTGCTAGCGCCAAGGTTTTATCAAAATCTACTGGATCTACTTTGTGGTACTGGGTCAAGGCAAAATTATGGTACTCAAGAACAGTTTTTAGCTTTTCTGCAAACCGATCCATATTAACCATATCACTTAAACGCAGGCCTCTGCGCGCAACCTTATCTTCATAGGCTGGACCAATTCCGCGCCCAGTCGTTCCAATTTTTAACTTACCTAAGGATATCTCTCGCGCCTGATCCAAGGCAATATGGTAAGGCAGTATTAATGGACAGGACCCAGACACCTTGAGTCGCTTGCGAACTTCTACGCCACGATCTTCTAGCATTTTAATTTCTTTAAATAAGGCATCTGGCGCTAAAACAACACCATTACCTATGACACAGGTCACATGGTCGCGCAAAATACCTGATGGGATAAGATGTAATGCTGTTTTCTTGCCGTCTATAACCAGCGTATGACCCGCGTTGTGACCACCCTGAAACCGAGCTACCAAAGAGGCTTTATCCGTCAATAAATCAACAATTTTTCCTTTGCCCTCGTCGCCCCATTGGGAACCGAGAATCACTACATTTTTGCCCATAAAATTTTATACTCTAAGTATTCAACCGATAAATTAAATCAGGATATTTTTTCGATAAGGTACTGACCGTCTTTCTTAATAAGCTGACGATCACAGTTAATTTCTTGAAAGTCCACCAACTGTCCTGCAAAGCCTTGCACAACACGTTCACCTTGCTGACGAAGATCGGTGATTTTTTCACAACATTCAGCATCAGCAGCCTGTGGTACAAAAATTCCACCTTGACTCTGCTGATTAAACTGCCCATTGGCAACCAATGATTTAAGATCAAAAGCAAAGCCAGTAGCGGTACGAGCGCGCCCAAAAGCTTCGCCTATATTATCGTAGCGCCCACCATTACCCAGCGCCTTACCATAGCCCTGTTTATAGGCGGCAAAGACCACACCTGTGTGATAGCCATAACCAGGAATATCACCCAAATCAAGGTAAATGCTAACCTGCTGATTATTCTGAACAGTCAATGCATCAACAATCTTCTCTAACTGACCTAAGGCATCGATTACCTGCTTTGGTGCGCCAGCAAGAGCTTGCTTTGCTTCGGTCAAAACCTCAGTGCCACCCGCTAGTGTTGGCAGTGACTTCAACCATTTAGCCAGTTTTGAATCACTAATATTATTGATGATCCAAGTATCAAGCTCTGTGCTTGCTTTGCTTTGCAGCAGATCAAATAGCTCTGCTTCTTGATCTGCAGATAAATTAGAATCGGTCAGTAATCCCCGCAAAATATCCACGTGCCCAAGATCCAAATGCACGTCATCTATTGCAGCCACTTCCAGAGTGTTTAGGAATAATTCTATAACTTCGATATCGGCGCTAACACCAGACTCACCAAATAACTCTACACCCACAGAAATTGGCGTTCGAGATTCAAGCGGCGCTCTGGGCTTTGTTTGCAATACAGTTCCAGCATAGCAAAGCCTATTAGGGCCCCGCCGATTAAGACTGTGAGCATCAATACGCGCCGCCTGAGGGGTAATATCAGCACGAATACCCATCATTCGACCGCTGAGCTGATCCGTTAGCCTAAAGGTCATTAAATCAAGATCTGCACCAAAACCACTTAGAAGGGATTCAGTAAACTCAACCATTGGCGGAATAACTAAGTCATAGCCCCAGCTATTATAGAGATCCAGCAGCTCTCGCCGCGCCCTTTCAATCAGGCGCGCTTGCTCCGGTAGCACCTCATCGATGCCATCTGGTAATAACCAACTGTCTACTTTTGACACAGTGTCCTCACAGCATTTAAACCCGAACTACATTAATGTTTGCAATTATAAGGATTAAACGAATCTTTGTGGCATTATTTCTGTATTTTGCACTACTTTAGGCCAATAAAAAAACCGAGTTGCCCCGGTTTTTTAGATTTTAACAAAATAGCTGCATCTGTGGCAGAATTTTTAACGAGAATCTCGTTTAATTTTCACAAATACACCTTAAACACAACAATTTACTTTACGTCTTGCTGCTTTAAATATTTAAAGAAGTCACTATCTGGCTCCAAAAGCATAATATCGCCTTTGTTAGAGAAAGCGTTCTTGTAAGCATTCAAACTTCTAACAAACGAATAAAACTCTGGGTCTTTTTGGTATGCAGAGGCATATATTTTAGCCGCCTCAGCATCTCCTTCACCGCGGAGTTCTTCAGCATCGCGATAAGCATTAGCTAGCTCAATCGTTCTTTGCCTATCAGCGGCAGCACGAATCTTCTCAGCTTTCTCCTTACCGGTTGAACGCAGTTCACGCGCTTCTTTTTCTCGCTCTGCTGTCATTCGTCTAAATACTGGACCACTCACCTCTTGAGGGAGATCGATACGCTTAACGCGAACATCCACCACTTCAATACCCAAGCTTTCCAATACTGTTCGGTTGAGATCATCGGTAATATTTTTCATCAAAAGATCACGCTCACCAGACACTACTTCATGCAACGTTCTTGTACCAAACTGGTTTCGCAGACCCGTATTAACCCGATTGGCAAGACGGTTGTGTGCAACAGATTCAACACCACCTGTCGCCTTGTAGTAGGTCTCAACATTTGAAATACGCCATTTGGCATAAGAATCCACAATCAGACGTTTCTTCTCGATAGTAAAGAAACTTGCAGGCTGTGCATCTACGGTTAATATTCGAGCATCGAATATTCGCACATCATCGACAAACGGTGCTTTTACATGCAATCCAGGCTGAATATCAGCTTCAATTAACTTACCAAAACGCAATTTAACACCGCGCTCAAATTCACTGACCACATACAGGGTGCTGTTGACCGCAATAACAACAACGACCAACAAACCTAGTGCTTTAAATAGATTTTTCATCGTCGTCTCTCCGATTGAATTCGATCACTGTTTCTCTGTAATCTCTCGATCACATCATTGGCAATTCGATCTACCATCTGATCACTGGTTATTGATGATCCTGACTGCTTGCTACTGCTACCCTGCTGGACAATCTTATCCAGAGGCAGATAAAGCATATTATTACCACCTTTAGCATCCATTAGAATCTTCGTGCTTTGAGTCATAACCTCTTCTACAGCATCAAGATAGAGGCGCTCACGCGTTACAACCGGTGCTTTTTCATACTCAGCTAGAAGCTTGATAAAGCGTTTTGCCTCACCTTCAGATTTAGAGACAACTTGAGACCTGTAACCCTCAGCCTCCTCTCTAAGTCTTTGCGCTTCACCGCGAGCCTCTGGAATAATCCCATTGGAATAGGCTTGTGCTTCATTAACTAAACGCTCAAGGTCCTCTCGCGCTCTAATCACATCATCATAGGCTGCTTTAACCTCTGTCGGTGGACGAGATTCCTCGATATTAATCTTAACCACATTAATACCACTGCCATAAATATCGAGCAAATTTTGTAGCTTTTCAGCAGTGCCAAGTGCCACTTCTTCACGACCGGTTGATATCACACCATCAAGGCCTGTACTACCCACAACATGACGTAATGCACTGTCAGTCGCCTGTTTTAGACTGGTTTCTGGATCTTTGATATTGAGCACAAAATCCTTGGCATCAGCAATGTTGTACTGAACAGTAAGGGAAATTTCGACGATATTCTCATCTTGCGTCAACATCAAACCTCGCGCTGGATACTGGCGCTCTTCGGTGACACTAACCACTTTAATAGAATCGACAAATGACGGGTTCCAGTGCAATCCGGAACCATTGGTTTGATGATATTTTCCCAGCCTTAAAACGACAGCCTGCTCTTTTTCATCTACCTGGTAAAAACCCATTAGACCCCAAAGAATAGCAAGAACGGCAATAACAATAGGCAGTAGACCCTTGGTACCACCGGTGCCGCCACCGCCAAAAAATTGAAATTTTTCAGCTAATTTTTTTAGGGCTTCATCTATATCAGGTGGGCCATCGCCGCCGCGATTACCGCCCCACGGATCTTTGCCACCACCAGGTTCATTCCAAGCCATAGTTTTACTCCAAATTAAATTATTAACTAAACCGCTACTAAAACAATTGAACGATTCTGTATATCTCATCTAGCACTACTGTCTAGATGGTGTCTAAATCCTCTAATTTCAACCCCGATTGCTTAATCAGTCGAAAAAAGTCACTCTCTGGCAATTGAACTTCCAGATTTGCGCCGCCATGTTCATTATAAGATTCGCTCAGTACTGCTTTGTGACTATATAAAGCTGCTCTTAACGCGCCATGACTAGGCTGTAATTGTATATGTTTATGAATTAACTTTTTCGGCAAATACTCCGATACTGCTTTTAGCAGCAAATCCACACCAGCACCGGTTAATGCTGATAGCCATACCGCTACTGGACGTCCCTCTGCATCGCGCTCTATTCTAGCCTGACCTTCATCCATAAGATCGATTTTGTTATACACCATCAAGGTTGGCAAGCTATAGGCATCAATTTCTTTTAAAACATCATTTACGCGATCTATATTAACAGATCTATCATCTGCAGATGCATCAATTATATGCAGTAACACATTAGCAGAAGCTGCCTCTTCCAGTGTTGCCCGAAAAGCATCAATTAAGCGGTGAGGCAGGTGGCTTATAAAACCCACTGTATCGGCAAAAATAACTGGGCCCTGTTCAGGAATTTCCAAGCGGCGCATGGTTGGATCTAAGGTTGCAAACAACTGATCTGCAACATACACATCGGACTCAGTTACCCGATTAAAAAGAGTCGATTTTCCCGCGTTAGTATAGCCAACCAAAGAGATCGTTGGTGTATCAGATTTAAGCCGAGATTGTCGCCCTTGATTCCGCTGTATTCTGACCTTTTCAAGACGTTTTTGAATCGATTTGATTCGATCTCGAACCATACGTCTATCTGATTCTAGCTGGGTTTCACCCGGCCCTCGCATGCCGATGCCACCCTTTTGGCGCTCAAGGTGAGTCCAGCCTCTAACTAGGCGTGAGGAAAGATGATGTAATTGCGCGAGTTCTACCTGCAATTTACCTTCATGAGTACGCGCTCGCATGGCAAAAATATCTAATATCAGACCGGTTCTGTCTAACACTCGACATTGAAGACTCGCCTCAAGGTTTCTCTCCTGACTGGGAGATAAATTATGATTGAAGATTATTAATTCAGCAGATTCTCGCTTAACAACCTCAGCGATTTCGTCTAGCTTGCCAGTGCCTACAAAAAATTTGGCATTGGGAGCGGTGCGAGACCCGCGAATAAGTTCGACAACTTCGCCGCCCGCGGATCTTACTAGCTCCTCAAATTCTCCAACGTCCTCTGGTTCAGATTCACTGTTTAACTTTAGGTGAACTAAAACAGCGCGCTCACCAAAATCTGGACGATCAAAGAATAATGACACGTGATTTAGACATTATCTCCGTTGTAACCAGCCTGACCCGATGTGCTGCCAGCCAAATAATTAACTGACTTAGCTGGAACAATGGTAGAAATAGCATGCTTGTATACCATCTGGCTCACGGTACTTTTGAGCATGACAACGAATTGATCAAATGAATCAACAGAACCCTGTAGTTTAATACCATTGACTAAAAAAATTGAGACTGGAACACGCTCTTTTCTTAACGCGTTAAGAAATGGATCCTGTATGTTTTGTCCTTTTGACATTGTTATTTCTCCTAGTATTGAAAATTCAATAAGTGTTGCAATAATCGCAACCAAAAAGTTCAGGTGGGATTGCAGTTCACCTTGAACACTATTTTACCTATGGACTACGCTTTAGTATATGGAGCGTATCACTGTTTTTTCAAAAAAATCTCATAAAGATCTTTGATCTGTAGATAACCCTGCTGATTATCTACCTGAATTTCTTGGCTATTAGACCAGTTACGCAACCATGTCTGCTGTCTTTTTGCCAACTGCCTTGTGGCAATAATCGCCTTTTCAACGGCTTCATCTAGACTACAATAACCCTCAAAATAGTCCCATAACTGCCGGTAGCCTGCAGCTCTGATTGAGGGTAAATCAGAGTGTAAATCACCTCGCCTATAAAGCTGCTCTACTTCTTCTGCAAAGCCTGCCTGCATCATAGCCATAAAACGCTGTTCTATTCGCTGATGCAGTAATGCTCTATTTTGCATAACCAGTGCATATTGGCGAACCTCATAACAATCTTCGATACCCCCTTCAGATTGACTGTGTAACTCTGAGAGAGGCGTACCGGTTATTTTGTAAACTTCAAGGGCGCGCTGAATACGCTGCGAATGATTTGGATGCAATTTCCCCGCAGTTATTGGATCGACTAACTGCAGTTGCTGATGAATACTTGCCCAACCTTCCCTGTCCGCCTGCTCCTGAATACTTTTGCGAATATCTGCGTCTGCTGATGGCAGATCAGATAGCCCTTCCAGTAACATTTTAAAGTATAGCATGCTACCACCAACTAACAGGGGTATTCGACCCATATTATGGATATCTGCTATTTCTTTTTTGGCATCTCTAACAAAGTCTGCCGCGCTGTATGCATCGGCAGGATCACAAAAACTCAAAAGCCGATGAGGCGCTTTTTCGAGCGTTTCTGGATCTGGCTTGGCGGTACCTATATCCATTTGTTGATATATTTGAGCTGAATCGACATTAATTAATTCAACCGGAAGATGATCTAGCAATGAAATAGCAAGATCGGTCTTACCGCTGGCCGTTGGCCCCATTAAGAAAATAACTGGTAGTTGTTGTTTATTATCCAACGTAATTCTCACCGACCACGGAGAAAGAGTTTATCTAACTCATCAAGACTAAGCTGGAAATAGGTGGGGCGCCCGTGGTTGCATTGGCCGCTGCGCTCAGTAGCTTCCATATCTCTGAGAAGTGCATTCATTTCTGGAATAGTTAGCTTGCGATTTGCTCTTACCGAACCATGACATGCCATGGTGGATAAAATTTTATTGATTTGATGTCTGATTCGCTCTGATGTGCCATGTTCAAGAACATCCGATATAACATCGCGCAACAGGGCTTCGACCTGAGTGCCGCGCAATAACGCGGGTATTTCTCGAACCACAACACTCTCTGCCGCTGCCCGCTCAACGCTAAAACCTAGACGCACAAAAACATCTGGATTTTGCTCTACGGCATCGGCTTCTCGCTGACTCACTGATAAACTTTCGGGCACCAGTAATGGCTGAGAAATTAAGCCTTCTTTGTCAAAATCTGACTTCATCTGCTCATAGGTAATTCGCTCATGAGCTGCATGCATATCGACAACAATCATACCCTGTTCATTTTCAGCGAGAATATAGATTCCTTTTAATTGAGCTACTGCAAAACCCAGAGGAGGAATAGTCTCGGATTGTTCAACGCCCCCATCACCATATAGCGATTGATAGGCGTTCATCGGTGTATTGATCGACTGACCTTTAAAAGCCGCGGATTGGGATCCGTAGCTAAAGGGTGTAGACGTTGGCGTCAACCCCATAGATGACTGTGTCGGAATCGTTTCTTCAGATAACAGGCTTTGGGATTCATTGGGCTGAAGGTGATCCTGAGGCCGGTCTTGGGCCAATGCTTTTTTCAGTGTTCCCGATACAAATCCATGTATTGATCGACTATCTCGAAAGCGAACCTCATGCTTGGTTGGATGCACATTTACATCGACATCTTTTGGCTCGATTTCAAGAAATAATACGAATGCAGGATGTCGACCATGATAAAGAACATCTTGGTAGGCCTGTCTTACTGCGTGGGAGACAACCTTATCGCGAATACTTCGACCATTGACAAAAAAGTGCTGTAGGTCAGTTTGGCTTCTTGAGAATGTTGGCAGCCCAATCCATCCCCAGAGCCTAATGCCAGTGCGCTGATTATCCACAAAAAGCGCCTGCTCCATAAACGGCTTGCCGCATATGTCGGCAACTCGCTTTTCTTGCTCGAGCACTGTCTCTGCAGGCTGAAGATTGAGATTGACTCGCTGATTATGTTTTAAGCTAAATGCCACCTGCATATGGCTAAGCGCTAGCTTTTTTGCATAGTCATCAATGCGATTGTATTCGGTGGTTTCAGTGCGTAAAAATTTTCGTCTGGCTGGGGTATTAAAAAACAAATCTCTCACATCGACACTAGTTCCAGCTGGATGCGCTGCCGGCTGGACATCGACCGTCATATCTCGCCCTTCACTCACTGCTTTCCATCCCTGATTTTCTCCATTATTTGAGGTCAGGGATAGGCGTGACACCGAGGCTATACTTGCCAATGCTTCACCTCTAAAACCTAGGGTGGCAACAGCTTCTAAATCATCTATATCTGATATCTTACTAGTAGCGTGACGACTTAGCGCCAACGACATATCTGCCTGCTGTATGCCACAGCCATTATCGCGAACACAGAGACGCTTAACGCCGCCCTGCTCTATTTCGACATCAATTCTTGTGGCTCCGGCATCTAGGCTGTTCTCTACCAGCTCTTTAAGCACGGAGGCCGGACGTTCGACCACTTCACCAGCTGCAATTTGATTGGCTAGTTGAGGGCTTAGAGTATTTATACTTGGCATATCCGTTAATCCGTTTTTTTGGATAATTCTCATCGACCAGGAATAGCGATCTCTTGGCCCACGCGAATCGTGCTTGATGACATTTTATTGTAGCGCATAATTTTGGCCATTGAGATTTTATACTGAGCCGAAATTTCTGATAGCGTATCGCCACGGGCTACTGTGTAACGCAAGGGCTTGCCACTCATGACCTTGGCTAATAGAGTACCCTCTGGCGGATGTTCAGAATAATACTGATCTAAACCATTGAATATTGCTTTTGCCATTCTCTGTTGATAGTTGGCATTACTGAGTTGACGTGCTTCTTTAGGATTTGAAATAAAGCCTGTTTCAATCAGTAACGAAGGAATATCCGGAGACTTTAATACCAAAAAACCCGCCTGCTCAACCTTCTTTTTATGAAGTCTTGCAACCGATCCCATGTGTTTTAATACCTGCTTACCGGCTTCTAAGCTGGTACTCATGGTGGCAGTCATGGAGAGATCCAGAAGAACACCTGCCAACATCTCGTCTTTATTACCTAGGTTAAGCACGGAAGCACCACCAATCAGATCGGCATTATTTTGTTTCTGTGCTAAAAATCGTGCAGCTTCACTGGTTGCACCCTTATTGGAAAGCGCATAGACCGAGGCGCCATTGGCACGGTGGTCGGTAAACGCATCAGCATGTATTGAAATGAAAAAATCAGTTTGATTATCACGGGCAATTTGGGTGCGCTTTCGATGCGCTAAATAATAGTCGCCTTTGCGTACCAGAACACCGTCATAATTCGGGTCTTTGTCGAATAGTTTTTCCAGTCGCTTGGAAATTTGAAGTACGACATTTTTTTCTCGCATTCGTTTTGGGCCCAGAGCGCCAGGGTCTTCCCCGCCGTGTCCGGCATCAATGGCGATAATTATTTTTCGATCCGATTGCTCTACAACTTCTTCCACTGAACGACTGACTAGGCGTTTCTTGTCGAAAAGATCAACCACTAGGCGGTTACTGTACTGCTCGTTGGCCTTGAGCGTAAAATGCTTTGGACTTACCTGAGTCTTTAGCACTAAAACAACTCGCAAATCCTTTCCATTGCGTTTTGCCGAACGCACTGTGGCAATTGGGCTACCTTTCAAATTGAGGTGATCTAATGAGGGTGGCTGAGAAATATTGGCAATATCAATCACTAAACGCCGAGGGTTATCCAACTGAAAAACATGGTAATTTATGTTTCCATTTACATCAAAAACTATCCTTGTATTATCGGGCGCTCGCCATAAACGAACAGAATTAATCTCAGAGGCAGATACTGATGTGGCTAAAAATCCACCTGACATCAGGGTTAAAAAGCTCAGGGTAGTGATATATATTTTTAATTTGCTAATAAGTTGCACTAATTTTTACCCTAATCGATTATCACTACAGTTTTAACTGAATTAAACATTGTTTACCTCGCTCACTCTGGGCATTTAAAACCACTTTTCGCCCAGATTCAAATAGACTTATATTAATCTCAATGTCCGATTGAGGGATATAGCTGTCGCCGTTTTCTGGCCATTCTATCATGCACAACTTGGCCTCTGATAGATAATCAGTAAAACCAATATGCTCTAGTTCCTCAGAATCTGTTAAACGGTATAAATCGAAGTGAAATACTTTGCCTATTCCAAGATCATAGGGCTCAACTAATGTATAGGTCGGACTTTTAACCGCCCCAAGATGGCCGAGACCTTGTAAAATACCGCGACTAATCGTCGTCTTCCCTGCACCTAGATCACCATTGAGAAGTATTAATAATGGGGCATCGATTTTGCTAATGGCACGGGCTAGCTGAGAGCCAAAATCAACCATCTTCTGCTCCCCATCAAGAGTCGCTGCCAGAGGAATATCAGCATTGGCAGTGGCCATTATTGGCACTCCTGATTAAGTAATTTATGTACATAAGGCAATAAATCTGTAGCTGCAACGCCTCGATAACCGGCATCGTCAACTAACAAATCTGCGGCTGATGAGTGTAAACAGCAACCTAACTCTGCGGCATCTTGAGCGCTTAGCCCTTGAGCTATTAGGCCGCCAATAATGCCACTTAATAGGTCTCCCATACCAGCAGTGGCCATACCGGGATTACCGTAGGGGCATATTTTGGTTAGTTGATGAGGCCCGACTACTAAGGTGCCCGGCCCCTTGAGTACCACGACTGCATTATATTTTTCTTGAATTTTTTTCGCCGCCATAAACCGATCTGCTTGAATTTCTTCAACACTCACACCAAGAAGCCTCGCAGCTTCGCCAACATGTGGGGTTAACACCCATTGCGACTTTGCTTTTTCTTTTATAACACGGCCCTCTGCAAGAATATTAAGCGCATCAGCATCCAACACCATTGGCAATGTTGATGCCACTGCTTTTTGCAGCAGTTGCTCCGACCAGGCTGAGCGGCCTAGACCGGGACCTGCAACTAATACCGATGGCTTTTCTAACCATGGCTCTAGCTGCTGACCTGAAATAACACCACAGGCCATAATTTCTGGACAACGCGCAAGCACACTAGATACATGTTCAGGCTGTGTAGCAACCGAAGTGAGACCACTACCCACTCTTAAGCTGGCCTCAGCTGCCATAGTAGCTGCGCCACCATAACCATGGTCGCCACCTACCACCATGCAATGACCCCGTTGATTTTTATATTCATCACCCTCTAATTGGGGTATTAATTCCAATAAATCAGATAAATTCATTAGCTGTGCGGAAGGTTGGAATTTGCTGAATAAATGCTCTGGTATATCCAGTGAGTGATAGATAACTTCGCCGCAAAGCGCTGGCCCCTTACCGGTGAATAGGCCCTGCTTGGCGGCAACAAAGGTTACCGTAACCTCAGCTTTTACTGCGTTATCTTGAACTGAACCCGTATCTGAATTGAGTCCTGAGGGTATATCGATGGATAAAACCGGTAATTCGGCATGGTTGATTAAATCAATTGCCTGACCGTAAGGGGCGCGAAGTGGGCCTCGGTAGCCAATCCCGAGCAAACAATCGATAATAACGCCTTCATTGATCTCTAGAGCATTACTAAAATCTATAAAAGGTACATTATTCTCTTTTGCATACTGTCGTGCCCAACCTGTTTCAGGAGAGAATTTTTTAGACTCTGATAACTCTACAATCTGTACTGGCATTCGTTTTTGTGCAGCTCTTGCCGCTAAGATATAACCATCGCCGGCATTATTTCCAGCGCCACAAAATACAGTCATTAAACTGGGGTGACCAAAGGCTTCTACTGATTCTTCAAAAGCAGCAACACCCGCTCGCTTCATCAGCCTTATACCCTCATTATTAAGCTCTGTTATAGCGGCCTGATCTATCTCTCGAACAGTATCAACGTCGTAAAGGTTATCTTGTATCTGGCTATCTGATGGAAAATGGGACATATTGTTTATATCTCAGTAAAATTATCACAATTATAAGTTAGATTGACCGAGAACTCATGCTTGAAACTAATCAACACAACAACTTAGATAAACAATCTCTTCAAGAGCTTGCCCAAAATATTAAAGATTGGGGCAAGGATTTGGGGTTTCAGCAAGTTGCCATTGTTAAACCTAACCTAGATGAGGCATCCCAACGCCTGCGACTGTGGCTTGATAACAACTATCAAGGCAGTATGAATTGGATGTCTGAGCATGGCGATAAACGCTATAAAATCGATAAATTAGTTGCGCGAACACTGCGTGTTATTTCTGTAAGAATGGACTATCTGGCGGATGACAATATGGTAGCTGTCTTAAAAGACAATAACAAAGCTTATATTTCTAGGTATGCCTTGGGACGTGACTACCACAAGTTGATTCGTAAGCGTCTGGCTGAATTAGTTCGTAAAATTGAACAGCAGTTACCCGATGTAAATTTGTCTCAGCGACCTTTTGTAGACAGTGCGCCAGTGATGGAAAAACCACTGGCTGAACAGGCTGGTTTGGGATGGATTGGAAAAAACAGTCTTTTGATTAACAATGAAGTGGGTTCTTGGTTTTTTCTGGGAGAAATTTATACCTCTCTGCCATTACCTGAAGATCATTTAGAACAACCCAATCGTTGCGGTAATTGTCGCGCCTGTCTAAAGGTCTGCCCTACTGATGCCTTCCCTGAACCCTATGTACTGGATGCTAGAAAGTGTATTTCTTATCAAACTATTGAGAATAAAGAGGCTATTCCAGAGTCATTCCGACCCTTGATGGGCAATCGGGTATTTGGCTGCGACGATTGTCAGATTATCTGCCCTTGGAATCGCGGCGCGCCTAAAACCAAAGAATTAGATTTTTCACCCCGCCACAATTTAGATAATTCCGATCTTTTAACCCTTTTTAAATGGAGTGAAACTGAGTTTTTAACGAATACTGAAGGCTCACCCATTCGTAGAATTGGCTACCAGCGATGGCTTCGCAATTTGGCGGTGGGACTTGGTAATGCGGATGGCTCTGAAAAAATCCTGAAACAGCTCGAAGCAACAATGCCTGATGCATCAGAACTGGTTAAAGAGCATGTGCATTGGGCTATACAACAACAGCGTCAAAAATTAGCGGCTATTCCTGAATAAACACTTTTCGGTAATAGGCCAGCTCTTCAATTGAATCATATACATCGTCCATCGCCAGATGGGAGCTCTTTTTATTGAATCCATTCATTAGATCAGGCTTCCAGCGTCTTACCAGCTCTTTTAGGGTACTGACATCAAGGTTGCGATAGTGGAAATAGTTGGCCAGTTCAGGCATGTAGCGCACTAGAAATCGTCGATCTTGGCCAATTGAGTTACCGCACATAGGCGATGCTCCCTCGGGAACCCACTGTTTTAGAAATTCAATGGTTGCAGACTCTGCCTGAGATTCGGTTACAGTACTCTGAAGAACGCGTTTGATAAGACCTGATTTTCCATGTTGATTGGTATTCCATTCATCCATAGCTTGAATAAGCTCATCTGATTGATTAATGGTAATAGATGGCCCTTCAGCAAGCACATTTAGCTCGGCATCGGTGACTACAGTGGCTATTTCAATAATACGCTCTTGCAATGGGTCTAATCCGGTCATTTCTAGATCGATCCAAATTAGATTGAGGTTTTGATTTGTCATTGAGAAAATTTTCCTAGCTATGCGCATAATTTTTATACGGGTGATTATGCTATATGCTTACCCTCTAGACCACCAGAAATGATATGGTATGAGGGTTAAAACTAATGGTTCGTATTTAGATGGGTAATCGAAAACTCAGCAAGCGTCAGCAGGAACGGATTCAGTCGATCCAAAATCGTAGACGCGAGAAAGCTGAATCAAAAAAACACCTCGACGATAAGACGCTTGAAAACCTTGATGGACTTGGTACTGAAACCAGTGGCACTGTCATCACCAACTATGGTAGCCAAGTCGATATTGAGGGTCATTCTGAGCCTTTTGCCGGCAAGGTAGTTCGCTGTTTTGTTCGAGCTAATATCCCAAGCCTAGTCACTGGCGATAATATCGTCTGGAGACCGGCTGAACCCCAAGGCGTGGTGGTTGCACTTGAACCCCGTCAATCTGAATTAATTCGTCCAGATAATTATGGCAAACTACGGCCTGTCGCCGCTAATGTTGATCGCATTGGTGTGGTTTTTTCCGTTCAGCCTGCACCTCAGAGCAACCTTCTAGACCGCTATTTGGTTGCAGCTGAAGCACAGGGTATAGAGCCCTTTCTTGTTCTTAATAAAACTGACCTTTTAGATCAACAGACAGGTTCAGAAGTAGACTCAATATTAGAAAGCTATAAATCGATTGGCTATGAAGTCATTGGTGTATCTGCTAAAAATAATGGCGGCATGGATGCGCTTAAATCTTATTTAACCAATAAAAGCTGTATCTTTGTGGGTCAATCTGGGGTTGGAAAATCTTCATTAATTAATCAATTAGTTCCCGATAATAACAGTGCAGTGGGCCCTCTCTCTGAAGCGACTAATGAGGGCACTCACACAACCACTGCGTCAAAGTTAATTCATCTGAATACCGGCGGCGTGATTATTGACTCGCCGGGTATCAGAGAGTTCGCCCTCACCCATTTAAATCAAGAAGCCATCATTAATGGCTTTAAAGATTTTCGGGAATTTTTAGGCTACTGTAAGTTCCGCGACTGCAAACATGAGACTGATGCTGGCTGTGCCTTAGTTGAGGCCATTGCTGCCGGCAAGCTTCAGCAGCAACGTCTAGATAACTATCGGCAAATTATTAATAGTTTGGACAATTAACCTAAACTCTCATCAAACTAGCCATGAAATCTGTTAAAATCGACTTTTATTTATCATCCAAATAATCACTATGAAGCATCTTATTGAACCCCAGCAGTTAAAGGATCAGCTCGATACCACCGACTTAATTATTGTCGATCTGTGTAATCTGTCGCTCTATCAGCAACAACATGTACCTGGGGCTGTGCATCTTTCTGGGCAGCATTTAATTGCTGGCGTTGCTCCGGTTCCCGGTGCCTGCCCAGACATTCCAAAGCTTTCGGCAGTGATGGCTTATTTGGGTATAGATAATTCCAAAAAAGTGGTTCTGTACGATGATGAGGGCGGCGGCTGGGCTGGCAGAATGGCGTGGTCGATGGATCTTTTAGGATTAAATAATTGGCAGTATCTCAATGGGGGTATTGTGCCTTGGATTAAAGAAGGTTTTGTAACTGAATCCAGTGCTAATCAACCCAATAGTATTGACGTAGACTCAATGATTGAGCCATGCTCAAAAACAAGAATTCAGGCTGATGAGATTATCAATTCCCTAGAAAATTCTGACTTTGCGGTATGGGATGCACGCAGCCCCGGCGAATACACTGGCGATGTAGCGCGTGCGGCACGGGGTGGCCATATTCCCAATGCCATCAATCTTGAATGGACTGAACTAATGGACCGAAAAAAGAATTTACGTATCCGCGATGATGCTCAGCAAATTTTAGATAATTTAGAGCTTTCTAAAGATAAAGAAATCGCCACTCACTGCCAAAGCCACCATCGCTCTAGCTTTACTTATATGGTGGCTAGAATTTTAGGTTATGAAAATATTCGCGGCTATGACGGTTCATGGGCTGAATGGGGTAACTTAGAGCACACACCTGTTGAACTGGGCCCTAAATAATAGAGACTAAATACTATGGATCATCGCGCTGAATTATTTGTTGCCTTACAACGCCTACTACCCAAACATGCACTTTCAAGACTGATTGCTAAACTGGCGGAATCTAAAAACCAGTGGCTAAAAAACTTACTGATTAATCGCGCTATAAAAACCTTTGATATTAATATGGATGAGGCGATTAGTGACGATTTATCTACCTATGATAGCTTTAATGCCTTTTTTACGAGAGAGCTAAAACCGGAGGTTAGGCCCTTAGATACAGGGGATAATACTCTGATTTCTCCCGCCGATGGTGTGATCAGTCAAGCTGGAAAAATCAGTAAAAATAAAATCCTACAGGCAAAAAATGTGGATTATTCCCTAGCTCGACTGGTGGGAGATTCTCACCAAGCTAAACAGTATGAAAACGGACTATTTTCTACTATTTATCTATCACCAAAAGACTACCATCGGGTACATATTCCAACTGATGGTCAATTGCTGTCTACACGATATATTCCTGGGGAGCTATTTTCTGTCAACCACCAAACCGCTCAGATGGTACCTAATTTATTTGCCCGCAATGAGCGCTTAGTGTGCGAGTTTAAATCTGAACAGCTTGGCCATTTTTCTGTTATTTTTGTTGGCGCAATGCTGGTAGCAGGGATTGAAACTATTTGGAGTGGTATGGAAAAACCGGGGCCCGGTGCCGTCAGGGAAAACGATTTTAGCGAGCAGAATTTATGCTTTTCTAAGGGCGATGAGATTGGTCGATTTGTATTTGGCTCTACAGTTATTCTACTATTTCCTGAAAACGCCATATCTCTTGAGAATAATATTCAATCTCTAAACCCCGTCAAAATGGGTGAAAAAATAGGCTTCTCTGTATAACCTCTAAATACAAAGCTATATGATTGTGTATTCAACGCCTGTTTGAGGTCATATAGCTTTTATTTTTTCTAACATTTAACTGCAGTTATTACATAAAACATAGTTTTCCTCGTTACTTCACCCTCATCATATTTTTATCCTACACTTTGATTGGGTCAGGAACGCTTATTAGCAGAAATCACCCTTTTATACTCATTGCGTTTTTGCCCCATGAAAGTCACTTTTCGAGGGAATATTGTGTATCAGTATATTTTTCTAGTAGCCTGTTTATCTATAGCTGGTTGTGTTGGTGTATTTAGTAAGCAAGGTTTAGATTTTGATGCCAACCGTGTGCATTTGGTCGATGAAATTAATGGGTCCTATTTTTTTAGAGGGAATGAACCCTTAATTGGCAATGGAAAAAATCGAAAGTTCGCCTACACTGCGTTGATCTCTAAAATAAATCAGAGGCTAGAGCATGAGGGTCATGAAAAACTAGCACCTGATAGCTTTCAACTTGTAGATATCAGTTTACTTAATACCGCCGCTGATGAATTTGATTTGAAAATTGAAAGAAAATTCTTCGAGGAAAACCCTAATAAAGGTAGTTTTGTTCACTGGCCTATGTATGGTATCACTGAGATGGTACCTGCCAATGAAACTGTGAGAACTGTTGGCAAAATATCCCTAGACTTACTGTATCCAACTTTTCTACTAATGCGTACATTGACAAAAATTGATGTCAATAAAGTTTCTCAACACAATAAAACAATACATAAAGAAGTTAAAAAATTACACAAAATGCTTCAATCAAGTGGTGAGAATAACACTAAGAAGACGGTTTTTTATATGCACTGTAATGCAGGCTGTGACAGAACTGGTGAATTTATTGCGGCATACCGCATGACCATCAACAAACTGTCTTGCTCTGACGCTTCTGATAAGAATACCGGTGAATGTGGCAGACCGCAGAATTATTACTCAGTTAACGGCACCTATTGGTACTGTCGCTATTTAAGAAGCATAGGCTCAGAGGTGGTGTGTGATTGTCCGGAAAAACCATAATAGGTCGTATCACAGAATAAAAGTAACGACTAAAGTACTTCTCGATATAGGTCGATGAGCGTGATATTTAGACGCTAAACTGCAGATCTTTTATGCACTTCATCTACCAGAACCTTAACCTTATCGGGGTTTATGTCTGGCGTAATGCCGTGGCCTAAATTAAACACATGGCCTGCACCCTGACCGAAGGCATTGAGGATAGTACCCACTTCAGTTCTAATTGACTCGTCACTGCCACGTAAAACGGAGGGGTCCATATTACCCTGCAATGCTACACGATCACCTACTGACTGACGTGCTACACCTATATTGGTAGACCAGTCTAAGCCCAAACAATCACAGCCGGTATCAGCCATAGAAGACAGCCACTGACCGCCACCTTTGGTGAATAAGATCACAGGTACCTGACGGCCCTCAGACTGTGTATTAAGCCCGGCTACAATCTTTTGCATATAGGCCAGAGAAAATTCTTGATAGGCCGCATGACTTAATACGCCACCCCAGGTATCAAAAATCTGCACCGCCTGCGCACCGCTGGCAATCTGGGCGTTAAGATAATCAATCACTGATAGGGCAAGCTTATCGAGTAACTGATGAAGTAATTCGGGCTGGGTATAGAGCATGGTTTTAGCGCGGGCAAAATCTCTGCTACTTTGACCCTCGATCATATAGGTTGCCAGTGTCCAAGGACTACCAGAGAAGCCTATAAGCGGCACACGACCATTAAGCTCTCGGCGTATAGTTGATACCGCATCAGTCACATAGGTTAAATCAGAGGCGGTATTAATAACCTCAAGCTGTTCAATATCTTTTTCAGTACGAACCGGCTTGCGAAACTTAGGGCCCTCACCTTCAGCAAAATACAGCCCAAGCCCCATGGCGTCCGGAATAGTGAGGATATCGGAGAAAAGAATGGCTGCATCAAGCTCAAAGCGCTCAAGCGGCTGCAATGTTACTTCACAAGCCAACTCGGTATTTTTACAGAGACTCATAAAGTCGCCTGCCTGTGATCTTGTCGCTCTGTACTCTGGCAAATAACGCCCAGCTTGGCGCATTATCCAGATAGGCGTTCTATCCACTGGCTGTCGCATTAACGCTCTTAAAAAGCGGTCGTTTTTAAGCTCTGTCATTAATGACTCGATCAGTGATGAGTTGCAATACTATGAGTTTAGACATCCAGATAATCTAGGATACCTTCAGCGGCCTGACGACCTTCCCAAACAGCGGTGACTACCAAATCTGATCCACGAACCATATCTCCACCAGCAAATACCTTAGGGTTAGTGGTCTGGAAGGCATAGGTTTGCTCT
>JAQWMF010000025.1 GCA_029246925.1 Porticoccaceae bacterium | reverse complement strand
TTCCAAGAGCGAGATGACGAAAACTGGCTCTGTCATTCGGTTTATTTCCCGCATGACCAGTCTGTTGCCAAGCGAGATGTGAATTTTACCCCCAAAACCCGTGAGGCCTTTGAGCCTAAAGTTCGGTCCTACTAGGAGAGGCAGGCGTGTCGATGTTAGAAGTAAGTATTTATCGTTACAATCCAGAAGTTGATTCTGAGCCCTATATGCAAGAGTTTTCATTTGATACTCAGGGTAAAGACATTATGGTTTTGGATGTTCTTGAAAAGCTTAAAGCTGAGGACCCAACGCTAGTTTTTCGCAGATCCTGCCGAGAAGGTGTCTGTGGTTCAGATGGTGTGAATATTTCAGGTAAAAATGGTTTAGCCTGTATTACGCCGCTGTCTGAGGCGGTAAAAAACAATAAGCTGGTTATTCGACCCTTACCCGGTTTGCCTGTGATACGCGACCTAGTGATTGATATGAGTCAGTTTTATGATCAGTACGAGAAAATACAGCCCTATTTGATTAATAATACGCCTGCACCTGCCATTGAGCGATTGCAGTCGCCGGAAGATAGAGCCAAGCTTGATGGTCTGTATGAGTGTATTCTATGTGCCTGCTGTTCAACCGCTTGTCCATCATTTTGGTGGAATCCCGATAAGTTTATTGGGCCTTCTGGTTTACTGCAGGCCTACCGTTTTCTTGCAGATAGCAGGGATACAGGTGCCGAAGATCGCCTTGCCAATCTAGATGACCCATTTAGTGTTTTCCGCTGTCATGGCATTATGAACTGTGTTCAGGTTTGCCCTAAGGGTCTAAACCCTACCAAAGCCATTGGGCATATTCGCAGTATGCTTCTAAAGGGTGCGGTCTAAATAAAAAGATAGCTTTCAAAAAGGGGCCATTGGCCCCTTTTTTGTTTATTTAGTACGCGATTTTTTTATAGAAAGTGTATTATTTTTGCTGTATTTTTTACCAAAAATACAGCGCGAGACTAAAAAGCACCAAGTTGGATCTTTTTTATTTAAAAATCACCAATTTGACTCTTTTTTTATGGAAAAATCATCGAATTATTAGTCAGTTAATACTGGTTGTTTGGTTAATAAAGGTCTAAAATGTGCGCCTTAATTTTACTGGATGCCGATGTAACCCGACGAGGAAATTAACAATGGCAGATGGCTTAATGGGGCGTTTTTTAAACTCCTCCCACTTTTCTGGTGGAAATGCCGCCTACATAGAAGAACTCTACGAAACCTACTTGCACGAGCCTAATAACGTGCCAGAGGAGTGGAGTCGCTTTTTTGACTCTTTACCGCGCACAAATGGGTCGGTTGCACCAGATATCTCTCACGATACCGTGGTTAAGCACTTTGAGTTGCTAGGCCGCAGGCAGGCACGCCCGACGCCGGCACCTGGGTCTGGTGGTATTCATATTGAGCATGAGCGCAAGCAGGTTAAGGTTGTTCAGCTAATTAGTTCTTATCGTTTTCGAGGGCACCAAAAAGCCAATCTTGATCCGCTGAGCATTATGAAGCGAGAAGAGGTGCCCGATTTAGATTTGCATTTTCATGGTCTAACCGAAGCAGATCTAGATACCACGTTCCAGTCAGGCCCCCTTTACATGGGCAAGGTTGAAGCCACTCTAAGAGAAATCGTAGAGACGCTTGAAGAAACCTACTGTCAGAGTCTGGGTGCTGAATTTATGCATATCACCTCGTTTGCTGAAAAACAATGGTTAGCCCAGCGTTTTGAATCAGTTCGCTCAAAGCCAACTTACGGTGATACTGCTCGCATTGATGTGCTCAGCCGATTGACGGCTGCAGAAGGCTTAGAAAAACATCTGGATTCTAAGTACCCGGGGACAAAGCGATTTGGCCTTGAGGGTGGAGAGAGCTTAATTCCTTTACTTGACTGCCTTGTTCATCGCTCGGGTGAATATGGTTGTAAAGAAATCGTTATGGCCATGGCCCATAGAGGTAGACTCAATGTATTGGTCAATGTTTTGGGCAAAAACCCTACCGAACTTTTTGAAGAGTTCGAGGGTAAGCGCATGGTTGATACCTCAGGCGATGTTAAATACCACCAAGGCTTCTCATCTAATGTAATGACTCCTGGGGGTGAAGTGCATTTGGCGCTTGGATTTAACCCGTCGCACCTAGAAATTTCTTGTCCAGTGGTTATAGGTTCCGGTCGCGCTCGACAGGATCGACGCAATGATGCTGAAGGCCAAAAAGTTGTACCTATTTTGATTCACGGTGACGCTGCCTTTGCGGGTCAGGGTGTGGTAATGGAAACTTTCCAATTATCTCAGACCCGAGCCTACAAGACTGGCGGCTCGATTCATATTGTTATCAATAACCAGATTGGCTTTACTACTAGCCGTCAGGAAGATGCGCGCTCAACAGAATACTGCACGGACATTGCCAAGATGGTCCAAGCGCCAATCTTGCATGTTAATGCCGATAACCCCGATGAAGTCATGTTTGCCGCTATGTTAGCGATGGATTATCGCTATGAATTTGGTAAAGACGTGGTTATCGATCTTGTTTGTTATCGTCGTCGCGGACATAACGAAACAGATGAGCCATCAGCGACTCAACCGCTGATGTACGATGTTATTCGTAAGCATCCTACGGTGCGAACACTCTATGCGGAAAAGTTGGTGAAAGAAAATGTTGTGAGTCAAGCTCAAGCAGATCAAATGACCAATGATTATCGCGCTAGTTTAGATCGTGGTGAGTATGTAGTTCACAACCTTGTCAGCGAGCCGGATACAGACCTGTTTGTAAACTGGTCTCCTTATTTAGATCATGGTTGGAGAACGCCAGCAAAAACAGGTGTTAAGCTCAAAAAGCTTCAGGCTATTGCCAATAAGATCAGTGTTATCCCCGATGGCATTAAGGTTCAGCGTCAGGTCGCTAAAATTTATGATGATCGCCATAAAATGGCGGGTGGAGCGCTTCCTCTTAACTGGGGTATGGCAGAGTTATTAGCCTATGGAACATTGCTGGAAGAGGGCTATCCGATTCGATTGACGGGTCAAGATGTAGGGCGAGGTACTTTCTCTCATCGTCATGCTGTTATTTTTAATCAGAAAGATGGTAAGACTCATCTTCCTCTAAAATCTTTATCTGAAGATCAGCCGCGTTTCGACATCTACGATTCAGTTCTATCTGAAGAAGCAGTGCTAGCCTTTGAATATGGTTATGCTACAACTGCACCCAAAGGGCTCATTATTTGGGAAGCACAGTTTGGTGACTTCGCCAATGGCGCTCAGGTGGTGATTGATCAGTTTATTGCCAGTGGTGAGCATAAGTGGGGTCGTTTATCTGGCTTAACCATGATGCTACCTCACGGTTTTGAGGGGCAGGGTCCTGAGCACTCGTCTGCTCGTTTAGAAAGGTTTTTGCAACTCTGTGCGGAACATAATATGCAAATTTCAATTCCCACGACGCCGGCTCAGGTATTCCACCTGTTGCGACGACAAGCTATTAGACCTATGCGTCGCCCCTTGATTATCATGAGTCCCAAGTGGATTTTACGGCATAAATTGGCCACTTCATCGCTTGAAGAGCTAGCCAATGGTAAATTCCAAAATGCTATTGGCGATAATGTAGCGCCAAAGGCAGTGAAGCGCGTGGTTCTTTGTTCTGGTAAGGTTTATTACCATTTACTTGAAGAACGCATGGCCAGAGGCATTGATAATGTAGCGCTGGTGCGTATTGAGCAGCTATACCCATTCCCAGATACTGAGTTAGAAGAAATTTTAGGTGCATATACCAATATGGAATCTGTTGTATGGTGTCAGGAAGAGCCGATCAACCAGGGTGCTTGGTACAGTAGCCAGCATCATATGAAACGAGTTTTACATCAGTTAAAACCAGATATTGTTTTGAGCTATGTAGGGCGTAAAAGTTCAGCGGCACCGGCCAGTGGCTATATGTCGGTGCACTTAGAAGAGCAGCATGCATTTATTGATGAAGCTCTAACTTTAGATAATTAAAACATTAGGAATAGATGAATGGCCATTGAAATTAAGGCACCAACTTATCCAGAATCAGTCCAAGAAGGTACTGTTGCTACCTGGCATAAAAATGCTGGTGATACCGTTGCTCGCGATGAGCTTGTGGTTGATATTGAGACCGATAAAGTGGTTCTCGAAGTGGTTGCTTCCGCTAGCGGTACCCTAACAGAGGTGCTTAAAAATGAAGGCGATATAGTACTTAGCAATGAAGTGATAGCCCGCATCGAAGAGGGTGCTGTTGAAGCATCGGCACCTGCGGCATCTGTTTCTGAAGAGCCAAAAGTACAGGTTTCCTCCGATCAGTCAGAGGCCTTAGTAAATCCTGCAGCAAAAAAACTTGCTGAAGAGCGCGGTATTGATCTGGCTCAAGTGAAAGGTTCAGGTAAGGGCGGGC
The DNA here is from genome assembly GCA_029246925.1 of Porticoccaceae bacterium. Classification (GTDB taxonomy): domain Bacteria; phylum Pseudomonadota; class Gammaproteobacteria; order Pseudomonadales; family Porticoccaceae; genus HTCC2207. The sequence continues at coordinate 27,822 of JAQWMF010000025.1, read as the reverse complement.
GCATCACTAAGGAAGACGTGGTTAACTTCTCATCATCGATTGCACCAGCTGCACCCACTACTTCGCCGTCCACTAGTGCTGAAGAAGTTATCGGTGCAGGTGAGCGCGTTGAACGCCGAGTGCCAATGACCCGTATGCGTAGTCGAATTGCTGAACGTCTTCTTGAGGTAACTCAAACAACTGCATCACTAACCACCTTTAACGAAGTGGATATGTCTGCGGTAATGGGGCTTCGCAAAAGCTATCAGGATGAGTTTGTAAAAACTCACAATGGAACACGCCTCGGATTTATGGGCTTTTTTGTGAAGGCTGCAGTGGAATCATTAAAGCGCTTCCCGCTAGTCAATGCCTCGATTGATGGCACTGATGTTGTCTATCATGGCTACCAAGATATAGGTGTGGCCGTATCCACCGAGCGCGGCTTAGTAGTACCTGTGTTGCGCAATGCGGAAAATATGAGTCTTGCCACTATTGAAAACTCCATAGGCAATTATGCGGGTAAGGCGCGCGATGGAAAATTGACAATTGAGGAAATGACCGGTGGTACCTTTACTATCACCAATGGTGGGGTCTACGGATCGTTGCTATCAACCCCGATTATCAACCCTCCTCAAACAGCGATATTGGGCATGCACAGTATCCAACAACGCCCAGTAGCGATTGATGGAGAAGTAGTTATTCGTCCGATAATGAATTTAGCGCTCTCCTATGATCACCGACTAATTGATGGCAAGGATGCGGTGCAATTTTTGGTAACGATTAAGCAATTAATCGAAGATCCAGCAAAAATCTTGTTAGAAATTTAATTTTACGTTATCTCAAATAGGTCATTAGATGTCAGATAAATATGATGTAGTGGTAATTGGTAGTGGTCCGGCTGGTTATGTAGCGGCAATTCGTGCAGCTCAGTTAGGTTTAAAAACAGCCTGTATTGAAAAGTGGAAGAATAAAAGCGGTAAAGGCGTTAATGGCGGCACCTGCCTAAATGTGGGCTGTATTCCTTCCAAAGCACTGCTTGATAGCTCTCACAAGTATCATGAAGCTAAGCATGACTTAGGTATACACGGCATTAGCGCTGATGGCGTTGGTATGGATGTATCTGGCATGTTGGACAGAAAGAATAAAATTATCAGTCAGTTTACGGGTGGTATTGCTGGCTTGTTTAAAGCCAATGGCGTTACTTCTCTATACGGTACGGGCAAGTTACTTGCGGGTAAAAAAGTTGAGTTCACCAGCAACGAAGGTGAAGTGAGCGTTCTAGATGCAGAAAATGTCATTCTAGCTTCTGGCTCGTTACCTATTGCTATTCCTGTTGCGCCAGTAGACGGCGAGCTGATTCTTGACTCAACCGGTGCCTTAGAGATTGATGCAGTTCCAGAGCGCTTAGGTGTTATTGGTGCGGGTGTTATTGGTTTGGAATTGGGTTCAGTATGGAATCGTTTAGGCTCTGATGTTGTCTTGCTTGAAGCGATGGAAGACTTCCTAGCGATTATGGATCAGGCTGTTGCCAAAGAATCTAAAAAAATCTTTACCAAGCAGGGTTTAGATATTCGTCTGGGTGCTCGTGTAACTGGCACCGAAATCAAAGGCAAACAGGTTGAAGTTACCTTCCAGTCAGTGGATGGTGAAGAGCGTAAAGAAACCTTTGATAAGCTTATTGTTTGTGTGGGTCGTCGTGCCTTTACTGACGGTCTTTTGGCCGATGATAGCGGCGTTCAGCTCGATGAACGTGGCACGGTGTTTGTCAACGAGCAATGTGCCACTAATGCGCCCGGTGTTTACGCCATCGGTGATCTGGTTCGTGGTCCAATGTTGGCTCACAAAGGTTCGGAAGAGGGCGTGATGGTTGCGGAAATCATTGCTGGTCATAAGGCACAAATGAACTATGACATAGTGCCCAATGTTATCTACACCCACCCTGAAGTTGCCTCTGTTGGGCAAACTGAAGAGCAGATCAAAGCCGCTGGAGAATCCTACAATGTAGGTACCTTTCCGTTTGCCGCCAGTGGTCGTGCCATGGCAGCTAACGATACCGATGGCTTCGTTAAAGTGATTGCCCATGCCGATACCGATCGTATTTTGGGCTGTCATATTGTAGGCCCAAGTGCTGCTGATCTAGTTCAGCAGGTCGCCATTGCGATGGAGTTTGGCTCCAGCGCCGAAGACTTAGGAATGACCGTATTTGGTCACCCAACACTGTCTGAAGCAGTGCATGAAGCCGCACTAGCAGTTAATGGTGGCGCTATTCATATAGCCAATCGCAAAAAGCGATAAATTTTACAAATTCACAATTTTGCGCCCTGAAAACTTATCAAGGCGCAAATCTACTAATGAAGTTATGGGAATAAACTATGAACCTGCATGAATATCAGGGTAAACAGCTTTTTGCTGAATATGGCTTGCCAGTATCCAAGGGCATTGCCGCCGAAACAGTACAGGAAGCCGTTGCCGCTGCCGATGTTATTGGCGGAGATCGCTGGGTGGTTAAGGCTCAGGTACACGCTGGTGGTCGCGGTAAGGCTGGCGGTGTTAAGTTGGTCAGTTCTAAATCCGAGATTGAAGATTTTGCACGTCAGTGGTTGGGCAAAAATTTAGTCACCTACCAAACTGATGCCAATGGTCAGCCAGTCAGTCGCATTCTAGTTGAAACCTGTACTGATATTGATCAAGAGCTTTATTTGGGTGCAGTTGTCGATCGTTCAACGCGACGTATCGTGTTTATGGCCTCGACGGAAGGTGGCGTAGAAATTGAAAAAGTCGCCGAAGAAACTCCAGAGAAAATTCTTAAGGCGATTGTTGACCCAATGACCGGTGCTCAGCCTTATCAGGGTCGTGATTTGGCCTTTAAATTAGGTCTTGAAGGTGTGCAAGTTAAGCAATTTGTACAGATCTTTTTAGGTCTAGCCAAGTTATTTGAAGAGCGGGATTTAGCGCTTTTAGAGATTAATCCATTGGTTATTACCGATGAAGGTAACTTGCATTGTTTAGATGCGAAACTTGTTATTGATAGCAATGCTATGTATCGCCAGCCTGCGCTCAAAGAAATGCACGATCCATCCCAAGAAGATGCAAGAGAAGCTCATGCTGCGGCTTGGGATCTTAACTATGTTGCTCTAGATGGCAGTATTGGCTGCATGGTTAACGGCGCTGGTCTCGCCATGGGTACTATGGATATCGTTCAGCTACATGGCGGTTCACCGGCTAACTTCCTCGATGTGGGTGGTGGTGCAACCAAAGAGCGCGTGGTAGAGGCGTTTAAAATTATTCTTTCCGATAACAATGTTAAGGCCGTACTGATCAATATCTTTGGCGGTATTGTGCGCTGTGATCTAATTGCCGATGGTGTGATAGGAGCCGTAGAAGAAGTGGGCGTGACTGTGCCTGTGGTGGTGCGCCTCGAAGGTAATAATGCCGAGCTAGGTGCCAAAAAACTTGCCGAATCAGGTCTTTCAATAATTGCTGCCACCAGTTTGACCGATGCGGCAAAACAAGCAGTAGCTGCAGTGGAGGCGAACTAATGTCCATCTTAATCAATAGCGACACTAAGGTTATCTGTCAGGGCTTTACCGGTGGTCAGGGTACTTTCCATTCAGAGCAAGCCATCGATTATGGTACAAAAATGGTTGGTGGAGTAACGCCCGGTAAAGGCGGTACGGTTCACCTTGGACTTCCAGTGTTTAACACCGTTGCCGAGGCCGTTGCACAAACGGGTGCAGAGGCATCTGTTATCTATGTACCAGCACCATTCTGTAAAGACTCAATCCTAGAGGCTGCAAACGCCGGTATTGAGTTGATTGTGTGCATTACCGAGGGCATTCCAACACTCGACATGTTGGAGTGTAAGGTTAAATGCGATGAGTTGGGCGTGCGTCTAATTGGACCCAACTGTCCAGGTGTTATTACCCCAGGTGAATGTAAGATCGGTATTATGCCGGGTCATATTCATTTGCCGGGTAAAGTGGGTATTGTTTCGCGTTCAGGTACTCTAACCTATGAAGCAGTTAAGCAGACCACAGACTACGGCTTTGGCCAGTCTACCTGTGTAGGCATAGGTGGCGATCCAATTCCCGGTTCAAACTTTATCGATATTCTCGAAATGTTTGAAAAAGATCCAGCCACCGAAGCCATTGTTATGATTGGTGAGATTGGTGGTACCGCTGAAGAAGAAGCGGCGGCTTATATCAAAGCCAATGTCAGTAAACCGGTTGTATCTTATATTGCGGGTGTCACAGCACCTCCGGGTAAGCGTATGGGGCATGCTGGCGCTATTATTTCCGGTGGAAAGGGTACTGCGGATGAAAAATTTGCTGCACTGCAAGATGCTGGCGTTAAAACTGTGCGTAGCTTGGCCGATATTGGCGAAGCACTCAAAGACCTAACTGGTTGGTAATCACGCCAAGCAAACATAAAAAAAGCGGCCCTAGGGTCGCTTTTTTTGTATGACAACAAAATATTTATTTCGTAGCGTCAAGAGCCTGATCAATATCTGCAATAATGTCGGCAATATTTTCGATACCCACTGAAATACGAACAAGATCAGCACTGACACCCGCCGTTTTCAACTCATCTTCATTCAATTGACGGTGAGTTGTACTGGCAGGATGACAGGCTAGAGACTTAGCATCACCAATATTTACAAGTCGTTTAATCATTTGCAATGCATCAATAAATTTAGCACCAGATTTTTCGCCACCCTTGATGCCGAAACTGATAATTGAAGACGGCTTGCCTGATGCCATACGTTTAGCCAAATCGTGATATTTGTTAGATTCTAAACCAGCGTAGTTAACCCAAGAGATTTGAGCGTTATTTTTCAAGTGATTAGCCACTGCCATAGCATTTTCAACATGGCGATCCATTCTAAGGGCTAGCGTTTCAACCCCCTGAAGAATTAAAAAAGCATTAAATGGCGACAGGGCAGCACCCATATTTCTCAATGGCACAACACGCGCACGACCAATAAATGGTGCCTCCAATGCTTCGGCATAGACCACACCATGGTAGGAGGGGTCAGGCGTATTAAATTGAGAAAATCGTGGATTATCTTTAAATGGGAATTTCCCAGAATCAACGATAATGCCGCCAATACTAGTGCCGTGACCGCCAATATATTTGGTCAGGGAGTGAATAACGATATCTGCGCCATGTTCAAAAGGTCGGCATAGGTAAGGTGTTGCCACCGTGTTATCGACCACTACAGGGATTTGATACCTATGTGCCATGTCAGAAACCGCGGCTAAATCAATAATATTGCCTGCTGGGTTGCCAATAGATTCACAGAAAATAGCTTTAGTATTTTCATCAATTAAGGCTTCAAGAGCTGGAATATCATCACCGGATGCCATACGCACTTCAATGCCTTGCTGGGGGAATGTGTGAGCAAATAGGTTGTAAGTACCGCCGTATAGTTGACTCACGCTGACGAAGTTATCACCAGCAGCACATAATGTTTGCATAGAAGCAGTAATTGCCGCCATACCAGAGGCAACACATAGCGCGGCAGCGCCACCCTCCATCGCAGCAATGCGCTGCTCAAGGATATCGCAGGTAGGGTTCATTATTCTGGAATAGATATTGCCCACTTCAGCAAGGTTAAACAGATCGGCACCATGTTGAGTGTCACGAAAACTAAATGAAGTCGTTTGGTAAATAGGTGCGGCTACCGCTCGAGTTGTCGGATCATCATTAAATCCAGCATGAATTGCCTGAGTTTCAATTTTCATTATTTAATCCTATCTATTTATTGTTTAATAATGGGTACATAGTCTCTTATAAGATCGAGTGTATATCAATCTAGGAGAGGAATTATGCTTTATCATAATGAATATAGATCAAAGCCTCTCACTATTACGAAAATAGTGCAAAAAGTAGTTACCCTGATAAACCAGCGGGTAGCTGTTGTTAACATCAATCCCCTATGCGCTGAAACTCAACCAGTACATTATATCTGTGTCTGGATTTAGCGCAGAAATCATACCAAATACCAGATGTTAGCCAATTCTCTACTAGCAGGAGGTGTAAAGCTTATTTGAATAAAAAATTATTCGATACCTTGCAATCATAGTGAAGGGTTTTTACTTAAAGGCACAGGGGCAGGTTGGTTGTTAGGTTAAGATTGCACCCAATTTCATAGCAATGCCCATATTACCCTCAACCTTAAGTCGACCTGTCATAAAGGCAGAAGCGCCATCTAAGGAGCCATCGGCCATAGCCATAAAGTCATCGATATTTATAATCATGGTACAGTCTGGATCAGCGCCTTCGGTAGACACAAGATTAGGGAATTGGGTAGCATCTAAAATAATACTTCCCTGATCGCCAAAATCAAACTTAACTACAGAGCCGAGTCCGCAGTCATCACCGACTTTTTTTTGTAGGCCGTCAACAATGGTTTGTAGTGTCACAATTGCTCCTTAGAAAATATTAAATTAAAAAGTGCTTAAGCCTCAACAATAGCGGTAACACCCTGGCCGCCAGCGGCACAGATAGAGATTAAGCCACGGCCACCACCGTTTTGATGAAGAATTTTCGCCAGCGTGGCAAGAATTCTAGCACCGGTTGCAGCAAATGGATGACCGGTAGCAATACTTGATCCCTTAACGTTGAGCTTACTGCGATCTATGCTACCTAATACTTGAGATAATCCAAGCTTTGTTTTACAAAAATCGTCACTCTCCCAAGCCTTTAATGTGCATAAAACTTGTGCAGCAAAGGCCTCATGGATTTCATAAAAATCGAAATCTTGTAAGGTCAAGCCAGCGCGCTCCAGCAGTCTGGGTACAGCGTAAGCAGGGGCCATTAAAAGTCCTTCTCTTTTTTCACTCTGCGAATGAAAATCAACCGCGGCTACTTCGCTGTGAGTTAGATAGGCTTGAACAGGAAGGTTGCGCTTATCAGCCCATTCTTCACTTGCCAGCAGAACAGAGGCTGCGCCATCGGTCAGAGTGGTTGAGTTGGCGGCGGTTAGGGTGCCTGACTCGCGATCAAAGGCAGGTCTTAGCTGTGCTAATTTTTCCATAGGTGTATTGCGCATAATGCCGTCGCGCGTAACGCCATTAAAAGGTGAAATTAAGTCATCAAAAAATCCCTGTTCATAGGCAGCTATTAAATTTTGATGGCTATTAAAAGTTAAATGATCCTGATCTTCGCGGCTGATCTGCCAATATTTGGCCATTATTTCACAATGTTGCCCCATGGAGAGACCTGTTCGCGGTTCAACATTAGCAGGGATCTCTGGGAAAATAAAACTGGGTCTAAAGCGGGTGAGGATTTTAAGCCTTTGACCCATGGTCTTTGCACGATTAAGGTCAAGCAACATTTGTCTATATGATTCGTTGATGCCAATAGGCACATCGCTGGCAGTATCTGTGCCGCCAGCAATAGCGCAATCAATTTGTCCTAATGCTATTTTATTGGCAACTAAAATAGCAGCTTCTAGCCCTGTTCCACAGGCTTGCTGAACATCATAGGCAGGTGTGCGCGGTGAAAGTGTTGAGCTCAAAGTGGCTTCGCGTGCCAAATTAAAATCTTTGGTGTGTTTCATTACCGCACCAGCAGCAACTTCACCTAGGCGCTCGCCCTCAAGATCAAATCGCTTAATTAACCCTTTAAGTGAGGCAGTTAACATTTCTAAATTAGAGGCATTTTTGTAGGCCGTATGGCTGCGAACAAAAGGTATTCTATTACCGCCTATAATGGCTACTTTGACTGTGCTTTCCATAGGTTTATCCCCATCGTTAAATCTACGAACGGATTTTTTACAGCTATAGGTTAACAGTAGATAATTTAAATAACGAATTCATTGGTAATTTCAAAAATTAAAATGGCATTTGGGTCAATTCTATTCAAGTAAACTTTGTTAAAGTAGGGTTAATGATAAATAGGCCTTCACTGGGAACATAAGGAGAATTGAATGAGTGATAAATATCTAGAATTTGCTAATTCCAAATTAGGCCGATCAATTGTGTCTGTTCTCGGTCTCCCCAAGCCGCCAAGGTTAATCAGAGAAGATAGCAATAATCCCCATTATTTATCTGGAAACCTGTTGTGTGGAACCACCACGGGCGCTCTTTATGGTACTCAAATTAACCAATCTCTCGGAGCAACAGAGGTTAATTTCGTCAGCGAAGAGGCAGAATCCTGCCATCTAGTCTTTGATGCCAGTGGCATTAGAAGTACAGATCAGACAACTGAACTTTATCAATTTTTCCATAACAACTTAGCAAAATTACCCCGATGTGGGCGAGTGGTTATTATTGGTCAGCAGCCTAGTAATATCGATAATGTGGAGCATGCCATAGCTCAACGAGGCTTAGTTGGTTTTATGAAATCAGTGGCTAAGGAAATAGGGCGCAAAGGAGCAACGGCGAATTTAATTTATTTAAATGGCTTTGGTCACAAGGGGTTGGCTGCACCGCTAAGGTTTTTACTATCTGCTGGCTGTGCTTATACCAACGGGCAGGTCATTACATTGACCACGCCGGTCACTGATATTATACCTGAGCATCATTGGCAGCAGCCACTAAATGGCAAGTCGGTAGTAGTAACAGGCGCCGCTAGGGGTATTGGCTTGGCCATGAGTCAGGTGTTGGCGCGAGACGGCGCTATGGTTATAGGTGTGGATGTACCTCAGTCGAAGGAACAGCTTGAAAAAGCTATGTCAGAACTTGATGGCATAGCATTGGCATTAGATATTACCGCTGAAGATGCACCTCAGAGGCTGATTGATTGCTGTGCACAGCAGGAGGAAAAGTTACAGGCTGTAGTGCATAACGCGGGAATTACTCGAGATAAGATGTTGTCCCGCATGACTGAACAACAGTGGCAGCTTTTAGTCGATATTAATATAGGTAGTATTCAAAGGATAAATCACGCCTTGCTGGCTACGCAAATGTTAGATCAGGGGGGAAGAATTGTAGGCGTTGCTTCAATTAGCGGTATTGCAGGTAATTTAGGGCAGAGTAATTATGCCTATTCAAAATCAGCTGTGATTGGCATGGTAGACAGTATGGCGCCTATTTGCGCTAAGCGCGGAATAACCATCAATGCAGTGGCGCCAGGATTTATAGAAACCAAGATGACTGCGGCAATCCCATTTGCTACTCGCCAATTTGGACGTCGTCTCTGTTCTCTCAGTCAGGGCGGGTTGCCAGAAGATGTAGCAGAAGTCGTAGCTTTCTATTTAAGTCCGCAAGCCTCAGGTGTTAATGGCAATACCATAAGGGTATGCGGCCAAAATCTAATGGGCGCCTAGTTTGCGCCCATTAATGATCTGACGATTAATTTGACGCGTGAAGTTCGTGATTGAGTTCAACGGCAGATTTATTAGTTAAGCATTCCACTGTTCCAGTGACTGAATTTCGTCTAAATAGTAAATCGCTTTTACCCGCCAAATCTCTAGCTTTCATTTTGCCAGAGGGCTGCTTGTTTTCATCAAGTAGGGTAACAATGGTGCCGGCAGTGATATAGAGGCCTGCTTCCAAGGTACAGCGATCGCCCAGTGGAATACCAAGACCTGAATTAGCACCTAATAGGCACTTTTCGCCCATTGAGATAACCATGTTGCCACCGCCTGAAAGGGTACCCATGATGGACGCGCCGCCACCGACATCAGAGCCTGCGCCACAGAATACACCCGCCGAAACTCGACCTTCGATCATATTTGGACCCTCTGTCCCTGCATTGAAGTTAATAAATCCTTCATGCATGACGGTGGTGCCTTCACCTATATAGGCGCCAAGACGAACGCGAGAAGTATCAGCAATACGAACACCGGTGGGCACCACATAGTCGACGAGCTTAGGGAATTTATCCACGCAATCTACGGTTAAATGACGTCCGGCAGAGCGAGCTTCTAGCATTCTTGCTGGAAGATCATCAATATCAATAGCGCCTTCATTGGTCCATGCCACATTTTTTAGCGCGCCAAAAATACCGGTTAAGTCAGTGCCATGAGGTTTTACTAAGCGATGGCTGAGAAGATGTAGCTTAAGGTAACCCTCTGGAACCGAAGTGGGTGCACTATCCTGTTTTAAGATAACCACAACCAAAGGACGGTTGCCGCTTTTAAGAGTATCAACTGATGCCGCTAAATCGCTGTAACCATTTTCTTCCAATGCAGTCTGGAGAGAGATTAGCTGATGGCTAGTCGGCTCAATATCAGTATTTTCGCCAAATATGCCAGCCAGCAATTTTGCTAAAGCGGGTTCTGGATTGAGTGCTGGAGTAGGGTAGAAAATTTCAAGCCACTCACCGCGACTATTTTTAGTGCCAGCGCCTACGGCGAAGCTGTAAAGGTTACTCATAATGTGACTCTTTATCTTAAATATCTTAGTTAAAGATACCCTTATAGGTATCCGAATTAAATCCAATGATGATTATATCATTTACATCCATCACAGGTCGCTTAATCAATGTGGGATTTTCTATTAGTAAATCGACCACATTAGTTTCATTGATACCCTGTTGAATAGAGGTATCTAAGTTACGCCAACTGGTGCTTCGTTTGTTGAGAATCTTATCCCATGCAACTGTTTTCAACCATCCGCTAATAATGTTGGCCTCTAAACCATCTTTGCGAAAATCATGGAAGCTATAGCCAATATTGTGTGTATCTAGCCAATTCTTGGCTTTTTTGACGCTATCACAATTGCTAATGCCATAAAGAATCATTACCGGTCCTTATTTTAAAGTTACTAGGCTTTTCTAGCCTTAAATGGGTTTTTTCGATTGGGGTAGCAGCTGGTGCAGATATCACAGACTCGACCATCGCAACCCCGTGCTGTACAGAATTCGCGCCCGTAAAATATTATTTGTAAGTGTAGTTTGTTCCAGTGTTGTTTGGGGAATAGCTTTTTAAGATCCCGTTCGGTTTGGGTGACGCTTTTCCCTTTGGTTAGCCCCCAACGTTGTGCCAAGCGATGGATATGGGTATCAACCGGAAAGGCAGGGTGTCCAAATCCTTGTGAGATTACAACACTAGCTGTTTTGTGCCCAACCCCGGGAAGGGTTTCCAGAGCCGCCATATCCTCAGGGACTTCACCGTTGTATTTTTCCACAAGAATTTTAGAAAGGTTGGAAATGGCTTTAGATTTCTGCGGTGCAAGACCACAGGGCCTGACAATGTTATAAATTTCTTCAACATCAATATACTGCATTGTCGCTGCATTGTTGCCGAGTAAAAATAGGGCAGGTGTTACCTGATTGACACGTTCATCCGTGCATTGGGCGCTAAGTAAAACCGCAACTAATAGTTCATACAGATTGCTATGATCAAGAGGAACAGGCGTCTCTGGGTAAAGACGATTAAGTCGTTCTAAAATTAACTGAGCACGCTCTTTTTTTAGCATCAATACCCCTTGATTACAGGCTTAAGGTGAATCGTTTGATTCGCTCTGCGGCATCAATACAGTCGCTTAGACTTGGGACAAGAGCCAATCTAATACGCGATTCTCCCGGGTTACCCTGATCTGTTTTACGCGAGATAAAACTACCTGGCAAAACCGTAACATTTTCTTGGCTATACAGGTCGCGAGCAAAAATGGCATCATTTATGGGTGTTTTAGGCCATAGATAAAAGCCAGCGGATGGCATATTAAAGTCTAAAACACCATCTAGGATTTCTCCAACGGCATTAAACTTTTGGTTGTAGAGTTTACGATTCTCCATAACATGGGCTTCATCGCTCCAAGCGGCTATAGAGGCGCGTTGTACCGGAAGAGAAAGTGCACAGCCATGATAGGTTCGATAACGAAAAAAGTACTTAATTAACTCGCTGTCACCAGCGACAAATCCTGAGCGTAATCCGGGCAAGTTAGAGCGCTTTGAAAGACTGTGAAACACAATGCAGCGTTCAAATTTATCCCGTCCTAGTTGCTGGCAGGCATCTAGTAGCCCAAGTGGTGGATTTTGCTCATCTCTGTAAAGTTCGGAATAACATTCATCATTCGAGACTACAAAATCATATTGATCTGCAAGTTCTAGGGCTCTTTTGTAATAGGCTAAAGATAATATTGCCCCAGTTGGATTGCCCGGTGCGCAGAGCTGTAATAACTGACAACGCTGCCAAACAATGTCAGGCACTGCATCTAAATCAGGGATAAAATCATCTTCAGCATTGCAGTTTAAGTAGTGAGTTTCAGCGCCCGCTAAAAGGGCGGCGCCCTCATAAATTTGATAGCAGGGATTTGGGCAGACTACTAAAGGTTTGCTGGTGTCAGAGGTATCCACTATTGTCTGCGTAAAGGCAAATAAAGCCTCTCGAGTGCCGGCTACTGGAAGAACGTTAGATTCAGCATCCAGTAGCGAATTTGGCAGATTGAAGCGCTTTATTACCCAGTTGGCTATGGTCTCTCTAAGCTCCAAAAGCCCTTTTGTTGAGGGGTAATTAGCAAGTCCATCAATTGCCTCGCAAAGCGTCTCCTTTACAAAATCAGGCGCGGGATGTTTGGGTTCCCCTACAGATAACATGATAGGTTCAAGGTCGGGATTAGGCGTTATCCCCGCTTTTAATTCTTTGAGCTTTTCAAAGGGATAGGACTGCAGATCCTTAAAATACGGATTCATAATAGTTATCGCCCAATTTTAATAGATTGAAATATTGACTCTTGTTTAGATTCCTCAATACGAGAGTCTAGTTCATTGCGGATGGTTTGCTTAAGATTTTCACCTAACTCATCATTTTCAATCGGCTGGTTATCATGGGTTCTTAAGTTAAAAGTATCCTCAACACGCTCACCTAATGTAGAGATTTTTGCATTGTAAAGAACAAGATCAAAGCGCGAGAAGATATTAGCCATTTTAACTAAAAGTCCAGGTCTATCCGGCGTTATAACCTGCAAAATACTGGTGTTTGTCTCGCTATCATTGCGCAGAGAAACCCTTGTTTTCATGGTAAAGTTTTTCAACTGTCTGGACGTTCTGCGAGAGATATTGAGATTGATTTTCTCTGGAGCCTGTATGGCCGTCTTCAAGCTTTCGATAATATTGTTGCAAAGTTTACTATTAGTACCGACGGGAAGATCTTTTTCATTTAAAACATAGAATACATCGAAAGTACGATGGTCGCTTGTCGTCTGTAATCGTGCATCCTGAATGGTTAAGTCTAGCTTATCCATAGTGGCCGCAAAGATTGAAAACAAATTATTGGTGCTATTTGTATGCAAAAATATCTGTGTGGCTACAGGTATCTCAACCCCTACGTCACGAATTTGAATAACCGTTTTTTCATCACCGCTATCGATAATACCTTTGGTAAAAAAGGCTATATCTTCAGCGCGTTCACGCAAAAAGAACTGGTCATCAACGTCGCCCCATACTTTATTGGCCTGAACCTCACTGACAGATTGCTGATTAAGAATCTTTAAAACTGAATTCTTTGCATCATTGATCCAAGCATTTCTATTGGCAGGTTGGTCAAGGCCTGACTGCAGTACCTGCTTTGTTTCAAAGTAAAGGTTGCTCATGAGGGCGCCTTTCCACTCTGTCCAAAGTCTAGGATTGGTTGCATTAATGTCAGCAACAGTTAAGACCCAGAGATGGTCTAGGTGCCTTTGGTCGCCAACATGCTTGGCAAATTTATAGATTACATCTGGATCAGAGGTATCTTCTCGCTGTGAGATGGTGGACATAAGAAGGTGATTTTCAATGAGCCACTGGAGTAGAGATATTTCTTGTGCCTGTAATCCATGGCGTTCCCCAAACTCAGCCACATCAACCGCCCCAAGGATTGAGTGATCGCCACCACGTCCCTTTGCAATGTCATGATAGAGCGCAGCTATGATAATCAATTCTGGTTTGGGTAAGTTTTTAAATATATGGGAAGAGACAGGAAACTTAGCAGCTTCTTCAGGCTGAACTAGTCGACGAATATTGGTTATTAACTCCAATGTATGCACATCTACGGGGTATATATGAAATAAATCATGTTGTGTTTGCCCGACGATTTTACCAAATTCAGGAAGATAACTACCAAGAATGCCATAACGGTTCATAAGTTTTAGATGAATAGACAGCTTGTAGGGCGATCGCAAAAGCCGCATAAATAGTTCGCGGTTAACTGGATCTGCTCTAAATTCCTTGTTTATTAGTTTTCTGTGGAGGCGGAGCTGTCGTATAGCTGAGGCACGAATGCCCTTCAGTCTTTCGGTCTCACCAAGAATCACAAACAACTCTAAAAGAGCAGAAGGATGCTTGGTGAACAGATTATCATCCACAGTATCAAGATAATTATCTTTTATTACAAAGCGATCATTTACCTTTTCTATCTGCTTGGTTTTATTTTTGCGATAAATAGCTTCATCTAAGTATTGCAAGAGAACATCCGTTAGCTCTCTGATGGACAAAACTGTTTGATAATAGCGTTGCATAAACTTTTCAACAGCAAGTTTTCCATTACCATCAGAGTAGCCCAGCATGGTTGCAAGTTTGCGCTGATGATCAAATAGCAGTCTTTCTTCAGGGCGATCGGCTAAATAGTGAAGCCCGTAGCGTACTTTCCATAAAAATTCCTCATCTTTGTGCAGCGTTAAATACTCTTCTTCCGAAAGGAATCCCTTGTGAACTAGTAGCGATCGTCGATGAACATCAAAATGCCGTTTTGCAGCCCAATTAATTAGCTGAATATCTCTAAGGCCGCCCGGCGCTTCTTTAACGTTTGGTTCTAAATTATATTCAGTATCCTGATGTTTGTGATGGCGCGCAATTTGCTCATTGATTTTGCCTTTATAAAATTTAGAAGAGCGCCAGATTTTTTTCGGGCCCGTTTTCTTGAGCATTAGATGCAAAAGTTTGTTATTGCCACAAACTAAGCGTGTTTCCATAAGGTTTGTAGCTACCGATATATCCGCTTTCGCCTCATCGACACATTGGGATATAGAGCGCACGCTATGGCCAATTTTAAGCTGAATATCCCATAGGAATGTAATAAACATTTCAATGCGTTCACGGTACTTCTTAGAGAAATCTTTGCGCATTAAAATCAGAAGGTCTATATCGGAGTGGGGGTGCAATTCGCCGCGACCATAGCCGCCTACGGCAATAAGGCTGATGTCCTCATCCCATTCATACTGATTCCAAGCATACCAGAGAAGCACATCGGCAAATTGAGATGCTTCACACACTAAGGACCGAGCATCTTCGCCCTCTAAAAAGCGATTATCAAAATGATTTTTAGCGGCATTTAACGCATTCTTAAATACTTTGATCGGGTTCTGAGATTCAAGGTCGACAACAAAACGCTTTTGGTCAAAAAATATTGGCACTCTATTGGTGGGTTGTAATGGCTGATCAGAAGATATACTTGGCATTATAAATCACTATGGCCTATGCAGTTGGTTTGAAGGTTATTTAGCAGGCTAAAAATTTTCTTCTTGTCTTGCAGTAAAGACTTCTACGCCATCGCTTGTAACCAGCATTGTATGTTCCCACTGGGAAGAAAGGCGGCCATCTTTTGTCTCAACTGTCCAGCCATCTTTTTTTAACTTTGTTTGATACCTGCCAGCATTGACCATAGGCTCTATTGTAAAGGTCATGCCTTCTTTAAGTTCTAGCCCAGTTCCTGGCTTGCCGTAATGAAGAATCTGTGGCTCCTGATGAAATTCATCGCCAATACCGTGGCCACAGTAATCGCGAACTACTGAATAGTAGTGAGACTCAGCATGAGTTTGAATAGCATGGCCTATATCGCCAAGTCTAACGCCAGGCTTTACCATTTCAATGCCTTTGTATAAACATTCTTGAGACACCTTGATAAGCCGCTTTGCATGTTCAGGTGCATCGCCAACAATATACATTTTGCTGGTGTCGCCGTACCAACCATCTTTTATGACTGTAACATCAATGTTAATGATATCGCCCTTCTTTAATATTTTTTTCTCACAAGGGATGCCGTGACAGACCACTTGATTGACAGACGTACAAATCGATTTTGGAAAGCCTCTATAGCCAAGGCATGCAGGAATAGCTTTTTGCTTATGGACGATATGATCGTGACAGATGCGATCTAAATCTTCCGTAGAGGCTCCTGGAACAACATATTCGCCAATAAGTTCAAGCACCTCGGAGGCGAGCTTTCCGGCGATCCGCATTTTAGCAATTTGCTCTGGCGTTCTAAGATTGATAGACATTGCACTTCTCTTTAAATTGATGGCGTCTATTGTAACCAATCTGATGTCGATTGCGGGAGTCCATATTTAAAAATAATCATCCTTAATTTGTCAAAAAACAAAGATTCACCTGTTTTTTGATTATAAGCGGCTAAAAACAGCAAATTTGGTGCTTTTTTCTTTATCTGGATTAGTGGTTATGGTATAAAGCGCGCCGATACGTGAATAGCGTATCAACTTAACTAAATGAGTAGTACTAACGACACACACATGTCGACACAATAGCCTGGGTGCCTAGAGGTAAATTTTGCCAAAGGGTTGGTTATTGGGATATGTGGAGGCTTAACCCCAAGAGGAAAATATTATGTCTAAAGTTAGCATGCGAGATATGTTGCAAGCAGGTGTCCATTTCGGTCACCAAACCCGTTTTTGGAACCCAAAGATGAGCCAGTTTATTTTCGGCTCACGCAATAAAGTTCACGTTATTAATCTTGAAAATACTGTTCCTGCATTCAACGAAGCACTTGATGTTCTTCGTACTGAAGCGGCCAAAGGTAATCAGGTTCTTTTTGTTGGCACCAAGCGTGCAGCTCATAAGATCATCAAAGAGCAAGCAGAGCGTTGCGGTATGCCTTATGTTAGTCACCGCTGGTTAGGTGGGATGCTAACAAACTATAAAACTATTCGAGCATCTATTCGTCGTTTTCGTGAGCTTGAAACTCAGCAAAATGACGGCACATTTGACAAAATCACCAAAAAAGAAGTCTTGATGCGTACTCGCATGAAAGACAAGCTAGAGAATTCTATTGGCGGTATTAAAGATATGAACGGCTTGCCCGATATTCTATTCGTGGTAGACGTTGATCATGAGCGTATCGCTATTAATGAAGCTAACAAGTTAGGTATTCGTGTTGTAGGTATTGTTGATACCAACAGTGACCCTGACGGTGTTGATCACATTATTCCTGGGAATGACGATTCAATACGAGCAATTAAGCTTTACGCTGCGTCAGTTGCTGACATAATTTTAGAAGGCAAGGCCCAAGCTGCTTCCGTAACTAGCAAGGATGAGTTTATTGAAGTTGAAGAAAAATCAGCTCAAAAAGCAGCATCTGAGCCAGCGACTCAAGTAACTGCAGAAGAGCCTGCTGTAGAAGTTGCTGCTGAGCCAAAAGCTGAAGAAAAGCCAGCTGATAAACCAGCGGCTAAAAAGCCAGCGGCTAAAAAGCCAGCAGCTAAAAAGCCAGCAGCCAAAAAACCTGCTGCTAAAAAACCTGCTGCTAAAAAAGAGGCTCCTAAAAAAGAAGCTGAGTAATTTCAATATCGTCCCGCGGGCCGATTATGTAACAAAAAATTACGGGGGCCATTTGCCCCCTTTTTTCTAACTGATTATATGTTTTAGAGAGGAATACAATGTCACAGGTAACAGCGTCCCTAGTAAAAGAGCTGCGCGATAGAACAGGTTTAGGCATGATGGAATGTAAACGTGCACTAGCTCAGTCAGAGGGCGATATCGATAAAGCGATTGAAGATTTACGAAAGTCTAGCGGTATGAAGGCAGCCAAAAAAGCGGGAAGAACTGCAGCTGATGGTGTAGTTGCCTTTCGCGCTGAGGCTGGTTATGGTCTAGTATTAGAGGTTAACAGTGAAACTGATTTTGTTGCTAGAGATGAGGGCTTCCAAGGTTTTGTTAATACTGTTTTAGATGCTGCATACAGCGCCAAGCAAACTGATGTAGCTACTCTAATGGTCGGTGGTCTTGAGACTGAGAGACAAGAGCTAGTACAAAAAATTGGTGAAAATATTTCACCTCGACGAGCTAGTAGTATCGAGGCGCCAGTAGTCGGTGGCTATGTTCACAGCAACAGCCGTATTGCAGTGTTAGTTGGTTTGAGCGGCGGTTCAGAAGAGTTGGCTAAAGACGTAGCTATGCACGTTGCTGCAGTTAATCCTGCGGTTGTTAATTCTGATGATATGCCAGCAGATCTTGTTGCGGCTGAAAAAGAAATTTTTGCTGCTCAGGCAAGAGAAAGTGGTAAGCCGGAAGAAATTATTGAAAAAATGATTGCTGGTCGTGTTGCTAAATTTTTAAAAGAAAGTAGTCTTGTTGATCAGCCATTTGTAAAAGATCCAGATACCACGGTTGGTAAACTGGTTAAAGCAGAAGGCGCAGAAGTATTATCTTTTGTTCGATTCGAAGTAGGTGAAGGAATCGAAGTAGAGGAAGTTGATTTTGCAGCTGAAGTGGCTGCCCAAGTACAGGGTGCAAGCAACTAAATTAGAGGAATAACAATGCCGATAACGATCAAAGAGAAGCAATATAAGCGAATCTTGCTCAAGCTCAGCGGTGAAGAGTTGATGGGCGAGGAGGGATTTGGTATTGATCCCAAGGTTCTCGATCGAATGGCCCTAGAAATTGGTCAGTTAGTCGGTATTGGTGTTCAGGTAGGCCTGGTTATTGGCGGCGGCAATTTATTTCGTGGAGCCGCTCTTAACGCTGCTGGTATGGATCGAGTTACAGGCGACCATATGGGTATGTTGGCTACAGTAATGAATGCCCTTGCTATGCGCGACGCGCTTGAGCGAACCAATATTTCCACCCATGTAATGTCATCCATCCCCATGAGCGGTGTTGTAGAACACTATGATCGCCGCCGTGCCATGCGTTACCTTAAAGACGGTGATGTGGTTATTTTTGCCGCTGGTACGGGGAACCCATTTTTTACCACTGATTCAGCTGCCTGTCTTCGTGGTATTGAGATCGATGCTAACGTTGTTCTAAAGGCAACTAAAGTTGATGGTGTTTACTCTGCAGACCCGATGATTGACCCTTCAGCAACACTTTATCAAAGTCTGACCTATGATGAAGTTCTCAATAAGCAACTTGGCGTTATGGATATGACGGCCATCTGTCTATGTCGTGAACATAAGATGCCACTTAGGGTTTTCCGGATGTCAAAGTCTGGTGCTTTACTTAATTTGATTGTGGGTGGCGATGAAGGCACTCTAATTGATGAAGAATAAAAGAGGTTTTAGGTGATAGAAGATTTTAAAAAAGACGCAGAACAGCGCATGGCCAAGACAGTTGAAGCACTTGGCGTTGCTTTCAATAAAATTCGCACGGGCAGAGCACACCCTAGCTTGTTAAATGGTCTATCGGTTGACTACTACGGTGTAGATACACCGCTAAATCAAGCCGCTTCTGTGACGATTGAAGACTCTCGAACACTTTCTGTTTCACCCTATGAAAAATCATTGGTTCCAGATATAGAAAAAGCAATTATGAAGTCCGAGTTAGGGCTTAATCCGAGCACCGCTGGAACTGTGATTCGTATTCCTCTGCCACCGCTTACAGAAGAAACAAGACGCAGTTATGGAAAGCAGGCACGCCATGAAGCTGAGGGTTCTCGCATTGCTATCAGAAATATCCGCCGTGATGTACTTTCTGATATCAAAGATCTGTTAAAAGAAAAAGAAATTAGTGAAGATGAGGAACGCAAAGCGCAAGATGATGTCCAAAAAATAACTGATCGATTTATTGCTAGAGTTGAAGAATCTCTTACAGCTAAAGAAAAGGACTTATTAGAGATTTAGAATCTCTGCATCAAAAATGATTATCAAAGCAAAGTCTTCGTTACATCCGCTTAAGCATGTTGCGATTATTATGGACGGTAATAATCGCTGGGCTAAGCAACGCGGACTGTCTGGCGTAGCGGGGCATAAGGCGGGGGCTGAACGCATTCGAGATATATTACCCACAGCACGCAATCAGGGTGTTGAAACAGTTAGTCTATTCGCATTCAGCAGTGAAAATTGGCTAAGACCTGCCATTGAAGTCCGTGGCCTTATGTCTCTGTTTTCCACTTACCTTAAACAAGAGGCAAAATTACTGCGTGACGATGGCATTAAATTACGTGTCATTGGCAGTAAAGAGCGCTTTAGTGATCGCCTTAATCGTCAAATTAAAGATGCGGAGCGCCTAACCCAGTCTGGAGAGCTTAATTTAAATCTTTATATGGACTATGGCGGACGCTGGGAAATTGCTCAAGTTGCGCAAAAAATAGCAGAAAATATCGAAGATGGCAGTCTTTCATCAAAAGATATTTCAGCGGAAAATATTGATAGTTATTTTACGCATCAAGGCCTAACCCCGCCTGATTTATGTATTCGTACAGCCGGTGAGCAGCGAATTAGTAATTTTATGTTATGGCAAATGGCATACACTGAGTTATATTTTACTGATTGCTTCTGGCCAGATTTTGATAAAAATGCATTTGAGCATGCGGTAGAAGACTACTATTCTAGGCAAAGAAGGTTTGGTAGCAGATTGACTAAACAAGAATCAAATAATAATTAATTTAATCGAGCTTGATAAGGACGTTTATGTTTAAACAACGCTTTGCAACGGCCTCGGTGTTGGCACTTCTTTTTGTATCTGCTTTGGTGTTTTTTTCAACGTCTGCCTTTGTCAGCTTTATTATTCTGGTCGTTTTAATCGCCGGCTGGGAATGGAGTGGTCTTTCTAGAATTGAGTCGGTATCAGGGCAGTTATTATTTTTGCTAGGTTTGCTTCTTTCCATGCTATTGGCGTCTGATTATGTGGGAATTTACAGTCAGTTTAATCAGCTACTAAGCTATCAAATCTGCTTTTCCGTAATGATTCTATGGGCGGTAATTTTTCTATGGCTTCAGGGGTATCCCTCAAGCGCTATTTTATGGTCTTCACGACCTGTAATGCTTGTTTTAGGTCTGGTTCTACTGACGGTGACATGGGTTGCCTTAGCGTCGATTATATCGCTTGAAAATGGCCGATTTCTGCTTTTACTGGCAGTGGTTATTATTATTTTGGCAGATGTTGGTGGTTATATGGCGGGAAAATTATTTGGCCGTCACAAGTTAGCGCCGACAATAAGCCCAGGTAAAACTTGGGAAGGTATTCTAGGTGGGATGGTTCTACAGGCATTACTAGTGGTGATATTAGTTTTATCTTTTGCAGATATAAATGTGTTGAATCTCTGCTTATTGGTATTCCCAGTGGCCATTTGCTCTGTAATCGGCGATCTATTTGAAAGTATGTTAAAGCGTCACAGGGGCATCAAAGATAGTAGTAATCTTTTGCCTGGTCACGGTGGATTTTTAGATCGCCTAGATGGTGTTATGGCCGCTTTACCAATGTTTTTCGTTATCTTATCCAAAGCAAATCCATTCTAGTCTATGTATTCAATTACTATTTTAGGTTCAACGGGATCCATTGGGGAAAGTACGCTCGATGTTATAGCCCAGCATTCAGATCAATATTCCATATTTGCATTAACTGGGTGTCGTCAGCTAGAAAAGCTCGCCCAGCAATCCATTCAATACAACGCTAAATATGCTGTAGTTACTGATGAGTCATCTGCAAAACGATTAACCTCGTTGATTATGGATTTAAAAGGGACCACAGAAGTAATGTTTGGTAGTGATGCATTGTCAGAGGTTGCCAGTAGCAATCAAGTTGATATTGTAATGGCGGCAATTGTTGGTGCTGCGGGACTCTTGCCAACACTATCTGCGGTAAAGGCAGGAAAAAAAGTGTTGTTGGCAAATAAAGAATCGTTGGTGATGGCTGGCTCTATTTTTATGGGTGCAGTAAAGCAACACAGTGCGACATTATTACCCATAGATAGTGAGCATAATGCTATCTTTCAATGCTTGCCTGACAACTATAATGATGGCGATCAACCTTCAGTCAAAAAGTTAATATTATCAGCCTCTGGCGGTCCATTTAGAACTTGGGATATGCAAAAAATTTCCAAGGCAACGCCAGAGCAGGCCTGCGCCCACCCCAATTGGAGTATGGGCAATAAAATATCTGTTGATTCCGCATCCATGATGAATAAAGGCTTAGAATGTATTGAAGCGAAATGGCTGTTTGATACTACAATGGACAAAATTGAGGTGCTTATTCACCCTCAAAGTATTGTGCATTCGCTAGTACAATATGTTGATGGCTCAGTGCTAGCGCAGCTTGGAAACCCAGATATGCGAACACCTATAGCTCATGGCTTAGCATGGCCTCAAAGGTTAGCCTCTGGTGTTGCAGATTTAGATTTAAGCGAAATAGCTCAATTAACCTTTGAGCAACCAGATCTTGTTAAGTTTCCTTGTTTGCAGTTAGCTTACAATGCTGCTGCAGAGGGCGGGAATGCCCCAGCCGTACTTAACGCCGCCAATGAAATTGCAGTAGATGCATTTCTCGACGGCAGAATTGGTTTTACAGCAATAGCTCAAGCTGTTGAAAAGACGCTGGATTCATTTGATTTTTATGAACCAGAATCACTTGATGCTGTCCAAGATTCAGATAATCGAGCAAGATCTGTGGCAGTTTCCGTGATAAAACGTATAGAGTCGTAATTTATGGCATTTTTTGTAACATTGTTTTATACCTTTATAGCCTTTGGGGTATTGGTTACGTTTCATGAATTGGGCCACTTTTGGGTGGCTCGCTGCTGTAATGTTCGCGTTGAGAAATTTTCTATAGGTTTTGGTAAGACACTTATTTCTTGGCGCGACAAACACAACACGGAATTCGTATTAGCGGTCTTGCCATTGGGCGGCTATGTAAAAATGCTCGACGAGAGAGAAGGGGAGATATCGGCTAAAGATCGTCCCTATGCATTTACTCAAAAAACAGTTTTGCAGCGGATGGCTATTATTAGTGCAGGTCCTATAGCCAATTTCTTACTGGCAATAGTTGTCTATTGGGTACTATTTCTGGGTGGTGAAAAAGGTTTGGCGCCTATTATAGGTGATATAGTTGAGGATTCTTTGGCCAGTCAGTCGGGTCTTGAGGTTGGGATGGAGATCACTGCAGTTGATGATGTTAGGACTCGCACCTTGGGATCAGTTAATCGTCAGCTATTCGATTTTATTGGGACTACAGGCGATATCCCGCTGAGGGTCAGCTACCCTGATTCGAATACTGAATTCCAGGTTTTAATCCCTGTGCAAAAATGGCTTAGGGATGAGGATAATCCCTCACCCATACGTGAGTTGGGGATTAACCCACCCTTTGATTTTGAGGCACTTGTTTTAGGTCCTATCTTAGAGACTGGTTCTGGCTACAGGGGCGGCTTGAGAGAGGGTGATCGCTTGCTGGCTGTAAATGGTATCGATATAGACAGTGCTGATGGGTTTATACAACAGGTATCAGGTGCGATAGATAAACCCATAGTGATTGATCTTGAGCGACCCGATCAAGATGGCAGTCGGTTTCTAGCGCTTGAAGTTATTCCTGAAAGGACGCTAAAAAAGGGTGAATTTGTCGGCCAGCTGGGCGTTCAGTTGGCGGTGAAAGGAAAGTACCCAGATCATTTAATGCGTCAGGTTGACCACAGTGTATTAAGTGCTTCATTTCGAGCTATTGATGAAACTGTCACAACGGCTGGTTTTATTCTGTCATCCCTAGGTAAGTTGCTAGTGGGTGAGCTATCGGCCAAAAATTTAAGCGGTCCGATTACTATTGCTAAGATGGCCGGTGATACGGCTAGAGCAGGCATCGAGAATTTTATTCGCTTTATTGCCATTCTAAGTATAATGCTAGGTGTTATGAATTTACTGCCAATACCCGTTTTAGATGGGGGGCATTTGGTGTACTGCATGGTGGAGTGGGTGAAGGGTTCACCTGTCTCAGATCAGGTGCAAATAATAGGTTACAAAATTGGCTTTTTCTTGCTGGTTGGTTTGATGATCTTCGCAACATTTAATGATCTAACACGACCGTTTTGAATGATTAAAATAAAATTATAAATAGGCAGACTTTTATTACATGAAACAACTTTTTTTCGGCCTCTGCCTTACTTTGCTTTGCCATGCTTCAATGGCTTCTGCTGCTTTTTTTCAAGTATCTGATATTAGAATCGAAGGGCTTCAGCGTGTTTCTGCGGGTACGGTTTTTTCTGCATTACCCATTAATGTTGGTGATCAGGTAGATCAGGCATCCATCAGAGAGGCTTCTAGATCAATATTTGGTACTGGTTTTTTTGCCGATGTAGTCATTGCGCAAGAGAACGAAGTTCTGGTTATTGTATTGACAGAAAGACCTGCGATTAGCGAAATTAATCTTGAGGGAAATAAAGCGATTCAATCGGAACAATTATTGGAGGCGCTTACAGATAATGGTCTTTCAGAGGGTCAAATATTTCGTCAATCTATCTTAGAGGGTATGGCGCAGGAGCTTCAGCGTCAATATGTCTCTCAGGGGCGTTATGGTGCAGTTGTTACCACCCATGTTGAGCAGCTTCCCAGAAACCGTGTGGTGGTTAATATTGATATTGATGAAGGCAGTGTCGCCAAGATCAGGCATATTAATATTATTGGTAATAAAAGTTTTTCTAAGAAGGGATTGCTAGAAGAGTTTGAGCAGAATGAGACAGGTTTTTGGTCATGGTTTACTAGTGATGATAAGTACTCTCGAGAAAAGTTAACTGGAGATATTGAAACTCTAGAAACCTGGTACCTAGATCGTGGCTATTTGGCATTTGAAATCACAAATACTCAGGTTTCCGTCAGCGCTAATAAAGAATCAGTTTACATTACCATTACACTAGATGAAGGTGAAATCTATACCATCAGTGATATTGATTTGTCTGGCGAATTAAAATTATCAGAGCCGGTTATACGGTCAATGATTTTTATGCGCAAAGGGATGAGATTTTCTCAGGCCTTAATGACCTCCTCGAGTGAACTGATAACGCGTCGTCTTGGCAATGAGGGTTACACTTTTGCGAAAGTTGAGGGATACCCAGAGCTCAACAAAGAAGAAAATACAGCCAAGGTAACCTTTGTGTTGATTCCAGGTATGCGCGCCTATGTTCGACGTATTGAATTTAGAGGTAATACAAAGACTCAGGATGATGTGCTGCGTCGAGAAATGCGTCAAATGGAGGGGTCTTCAGCTAATAATTCATTGATTGATCTGTCAAAAGTGCGCTTAGAGCGCTTGGGTTATTTCAAAGGTGTTGAAGTTGAAACTATTCCTGTTCCGAACGTCAACGATCAAATTGATGTGATTTACACTGTAGAGGAGCAACCCTCTGGCTCGGTCGGTGCAAGCATAGGCTATGCTCAGGGTTATGGCATGGTGTTAGGCGCTAATCTAAGTGAAAATAATTTCTTAGGCACTGGCAAGAAGGTGACAGTAGCGGTGAATCGTAGCACCTATCAGGATTCCCTGAATCTTAGTTATTCTGAGCCATATTTTACCGTTGATGGTGTTAATGTTGGCTATAGCATTTTTTCTCGTGAAACTGATTATAATAAAATTAATATATCTAGCTATTCAACCAATTCAAAGGGCGCCAATGTTAATTGGGGTTATCCATTATCTGAGGTCGAGCGAATTGGCTTTGGCTTTGGTTATGAAAATCTAGATATTCAGTCAGGTAATTATGCCTCCAGTGTAATCAGGAATTTTATAGCTGAAAATGGCAATAATTTCGATGTATATAACTTAAATTTAAGTTGGTCAAAATCGACGCTTAATCGCGGCATATTTGCTACTCGGGGCGCCTCTCAGCGGTTAGCGCTCAATCTTGCATTGCCCGGTTCGGACATGGAGTACTACAAGGCAACATACCAAGGACAGTATTTGCGAGGTCTAACGCGTTCTCTTACTCTCAAGCTTCGAGCAGATTTTGGTTTGGGTAAAAGTTATGGCGATACCACTCAGCTACCGTTTTTCAAAAACTTTTATGGTGGTGGTTTTGGTTCTGTCAGGGGTTTTGAACGCAATAGTCTAGGGCCTCTGGATATACCCTGTACTACTGAGAGCGATAGCGATTCATGTTCTGCATTGTCTAACTACAGGCCTGATCCTATTGGAGGAAATGTTCAAATAGAATTTGGCGCTGAGATTATTTTCCCAATGCCATTTATTAAAGATAATCGCTCAATGCAATCTGCATTCTTCCTTGATGTGGGTAATATCTTTAACACTCAATGTGTTAACGAGGGTGAAAATAATTGCTTTAAACCTAGTGTAGGTGAGTTAAGATACTCCGTAGGTATAGGAGCAACCTGGTTAAGTGCTATGGGCCCGCTAACCTTTAGTTTTGCAAAGCCACTCAATACAAGCGAATATGATGAGCCAGAAATGTTCCAGTTTTCTCTGGGTAATCAATTCTAAATTTTTAAGACAAGGTTGAAACACTATGAAGGGTAACAGATTTAATTTTTGGGGGTTGATGACGGTAATTACGTTAATTTCTTCCATATCTCTAGCCACTGCAGCGGAGACTCAGCCGGCAAAAATTGCGGTAGTTGATGCTAGAGTGGCTATTTTTAGTTCAGACGCTGCCCAAAGCGCACTTAAAACGTTTCGAGAAAGTATTGTTTTTATAACACTTAAAGCTAAATATGAGAATTCTTTTGCTAAGTATCAGTTTCTGGCTAAAACAGCAGAAACTAAGCGCCTAACATGGTCGCCAGAAAAATTGGCCGAACATCAAAAGCAAATGAGCAACGCAAAAGATAATGTTGAAATTGCATTCCAAAAAATTACCACCGAGCAAAAGGAATTAGAGCAGAAAGTTTTGAAGGCTCTAGCCCCCTTAGTTGAGCAGGCTATTAATGAAATCGTCAATGAAGAAGGTATTTCAATTTTGTTAAGAGCCGAGTCGGTTCTTACGGCGTCTCCCGAGGCATCGATCACTGCCAAATTAGCTGATCGTATTGATGCTAAATCTAAGCCTGAGTGATTTTTACTAATTGGATATTCAATGTCGACCTCCTATAGCCTAAAACAGATAGCATCATTCCTCGATGCCGAGGTTAAAGGAGAAGACTCAGTGGTTATTTCTGGGTTAGCTACACTCGAGTCAGCTGGCTCTGGGGACTTAGCGTTTTTAAGTAATCCAAAATATTCAAAACAGCTTGAAGACTGCACGGCAGAGGCAGTTATATTAGAGTCCGCTCAGGCGCAATCATTTAATGGTAACTGTTTGATTGTCAGTGATGCTTACCTTAGTTATGCCAAAATTAGTGCTTGGTTTGATACCTCACCAGAAGCCAACAAAGAAATTCATGCAACTGCTGTTATAGATCCCACAGCCATTATTGGTGAAACCGTCTCTATTGGGCCAAATGTGGTGATTGAGGCTAATGTTCGTATTGAGTCAGGCACTGATATTAAGGCAAACACATTTATTGGTGCGCGATCTTTATTAGGTGAAAACTGTTCCATTGCTGCCAATGTCTCGATCTATCATGATGTGCGTATTGGTTCAGGTGTTAGGGTTCACAGTGGTTCTGTAATAGGTGCCGATGGCTTTGGTTTTGCATCAAAAGGTGCACAGGGTTGGCAAAAAATTAGCCAAATTGGTGGCGTGGTAATAGGTGATAATGTCGAAATAGGGGCCTGTACAACAATAGATAGGGGCGCCATCAATGACACTATAATTGGCAATAGCGTAATACTTGATAATCATGTGCAGATAGCGCACAACGCTGTCATTGGTGATAACACAGCAATGGCAGCCTATGCGGGTGTCGCTGGCAGTACTATTGTAGGAAAAAATTGTGTACTTGCCGCAGGCGCTCATGTGGTTGGTCACGCCAGTTTATGTGACAATGTGCAGGTTATGGCCCATAGTTTAGTGTTTAAAGATATTAAAGAGTCAAACTCATATTCAAATGCTGCTATGCCATTAATGACCACCGCTGAATGGTCAAAAAATTCTGT
>JAQWMF010000024.1 GCA_029246925.1 Porticoccaceae bacterium | reverse complement strand
ATACCATAGTTTCGAATGGCCATATCAATTTCAATACCAGGATCTAAATGCTCTCCTAGGACCTCAGAAACAAACCCCACAGGTAAACTGTTTCTCGTAGGCGGCTCCAAAATATCCACAACCACAATCTGGCCTGGACTTGCTGGACAGGGACGATCTGCTGAAATAAGAATATCCTGACTAATGCGTGGATTATCGGGTCTAACAAAATTAATGCCACTCTCGCGAAAATAACGCCCCACTAATTGTTGCGTGGCACGCTCAACTACATCGACTAACGAGCCCTCAGGACGCCCCCGCCGATCCCTGCCGGCTATTCTGACCAAAACAATATCGCCATCAAACACACGGCGCATCTGAGCGCTGGAAAGGAAAATATCGCCTCCATCACCACTTAATGGAGAAACAAAGCCAAAACCCTCAGAATGTCCGATTACTCTGCCTTTAACTAAATTAAGTTTCTCTAAGGTGCCATAACCACCGCGACGATTTCTAGCAAGCTGCCCATCTCTCTCCATCGCATTTAGTCTGCGGCGCATGGCTTCAACTCGCTCGGGATCAGATAAATTAAGTGCAGCACAAATAGCCTCATGGGTTAATGGGCCAACGCTGTGCTCCAAATAATCGAGGATAAATTCTCGACTAGGAATTGGATTTTGATATTTGGATGCCTCGCGATCAGCAAAGCTATCCTTTATGGGCTTTTCTTTTTTCATAAATATTCAATGTGATTTTTTTACAGTCTATGACTTATGCAACCCAGAGAAAAGAATTTATTTTTATATCATAGTTTTTTTGGATAAAAAAAACCTCGCGGGAGCGAGGTTTAAAGAGGGAGTAAATAACAAGATCAACCTGTACCATCTATGGTACATAGCAACTACCCTGTCGCCAAAAAAGGTGACTTCCATGAAACAACAGCCCTATACATCCACCGAACAAAATTGACCGAAGAATGCAACTACAAAGACTTAACAATGGTGTACGGGATTATGCTTGCGAACCAATGTAAATCCATTTAAACGCTTCCTACTTGGACAGTTGAACTTGCACTGTTAAATTTAGATCAAAATGAAAGAAATTGAAATCACACTGACGCATTAATACTTAAGTACTAGACTATTGAAATCTGAAAATAAACTACTTAAAAACTGCAGATTTTTTCATGTATTGGCGGATGCGATTTACCTGTTGCAGGTTTTGCATATTATCCATCACCTCGTATGAGGCTTTGAATTCAAGTACTATTTCTCTCAATTCAGACATGCCGTATAACCCACAAAAACCCAATAAATCATGAATTAATGGCCTGATACGCCTCTGTTCATTTGCCTGTAAATAGGCTTCAAGGTTATCCAGATTGTCACTGATCGCCTGATTTAAATCTGCCACAGGCAATACAGATGCCAACATCCCTTCTCCAGAATATTTGAGGACTGTCTGGTTAGGATTTATAGCCTCTAAAATAGTATTTATTAAGGCTATCTCATCAATTGGCTTAAACTGCACAGCTTTAGCACCTGCATCAATCAATTTATTTTGCTCTGCTTTTGTTATATCCGCAGTCAAACCAATAATAGGAGGGAAATGCTCATTTTGCTCAGCAATGGTTTTAGTTGCTTCTATCCCGTCAATAATAGGCATACGAAGATCCATCAGGATTAAATCGAAATGGTCGTTTCTGTTCATTTCAATAGCCTCCTGACCATCTTTTGCAATGGAGCAGATTGCGCCATGACCACCCAATAATTTCACCATAAGTTGCTGATTAAATTCATTATCCTCTGCTAATAAAATAGATACATTTAACAAAACTTTATCTTCTTTTTTAATCGCCGTAGCCAGAGAGCGATGGACTAAGGCTTCATTATCTTGACTATTTTTAGCCAGCTGACAGGTAAATATTACCTCAGTACCAATATTTACCTCACTTTCAATCATAATATTTCCGTTCATCGCATTAACCAATCGCCTAGCAATGGACAAACCCAAACCATTGCCGCCATACTGGCGATTGATAGAGGTATCCTCCTGAGTAAAAGGCTCAAAGATTGTGGGTATCTTGTCTTTTACAATCCCCTTGCCAGTATCAGTAATCATAAATTTCAAATGATCATAATTTTCATCGTAATCCACCACACTAATATGCACATCAACAGAACCAGAATCAGTGAACTTTATGGCATTATTGACCACGTTAGTTAACACCTGCGCTAGGCGAACTGAATCACCATAGATAATCTTGGGGACATCATCCTCAAGATGCATAGCAAATGCCAAACCTTTTTCACCGGCCTTCAAGCAAAACAACGCTGCCAAATCTTCAATAAATTTATCCAATTCAAAGGCACTATTATTTAAAGTAAACCCACCAAGATCAGCTTTAGAAAAATCAAGCAAATCATCAATCATTGTCAACAACACTGTTGAGCACCGCTGAATTACCCTTAATTGCTCTTCGCGCTTAAGCTCACTATCCTCAGTGAATAACAAATTAGAAAAACCTAACACCGCTGTTAATGGTGTTCTTAATTCATGACTCATTCTAGCCAAAAACTGATCCTTGGCCTGCATGGCTTCCTCAAGCTCTGCCAAAGCAATCTTGAGCTGACTAGTCGCTCGTATAATTTCACTCTGCATCAATTGATTAGATTCTCGAACACTGGTCGCCAAACCATTAATGCCACGTGATAATTGCGCCAATTCGGTAATACCTTTTTCCGAAGCTACAGCCTTTAGATTGCCTGCCTCCATCTCGGCTACTACTTCAGTTAACTCTTCCAAGGGGTCAGCTACAGTTCTACCAATCCGAATTGATAGCCAAAAAGCTAATAGAAGACTGAGTGAAACCACCGTGGCCGCTGTAAGTAAAAAGCTAAGCTCCTTCTCTTTCATCAGTTTGTTACTCAGAGAAACCAACACCCAGCCAATCTTTTCTGGCTCATATCTCACCTGCTCATCGTAGTCCATAATGGGTGTACGGTCAGAAAGAATCTCTGAGAAAAAGTACCAATGGTCACCTTGTTTAAACGGCTCACTACCACCAAAATCCAAGGGCAATTTTTGAATATCAATATCGCCAATAATAATTGGCTCTTCATCCGTATAGCTATAAAAGACTATACCGGCGACCGAAGGCGTTTCTAATGTGGCATAACTTAAAGAATCTAAACTTTGACGATCACCAGAATAGAGTGCAAAAGCCGTATTTTGCGATACCTGACGAACTGCTATCTGGCCAGTATCATGCAAATTTCCTAGCATTTCAGCTCTTTGATAAGAAACAAAATAATACCCCATCAATAGGCTAAGTAATGTTAAAGGAATTAATCCCGTCACTAACAATCGAGTAGAAATACTGTTACGGCTGGGGAAATACCTCATAAATTACACCGCCCAGTATTTTTTTCTAACCCATCAGGAATTGTTAAATTGAGATGCCAGGCAACAGTTTTATTAAATGTCACCGTGCAATACTGCGGAAAGTGAACCTGATTTTTATAACCTTCAGCTAATAATGACTCTACAAGGTCAAGTGTCTGCTTAGACACATCTTCCGGGGAAGAGTAGACCGAAGCCAAGGCCCCCGCCGCGACATAGTTAGCAGAATATCCAATAACTGGAATCCTATATCTATAAGCCAACTGTAAGATCCATTTCGCCGTGGTTACATTAATAAGATGACTGTCAGCAACAGGAATAAAGACATCACTGATTTTTACGACTGGATCAAGCTGTCTAATGGGGTTCTTATCAGGATCGATCAATAGTATTTTCGGCTTTAGGTTTCTTTCTTCTATGGAAAGAGTATAGGCGCTATGATTTTTCGCCGCTGAAGGCCCCAGCATAACACCCACATCAGTCACATTTTTTAATAGCTGGCGAGTAAGATTCAAATGCCGCTCAAAAGGTTGATCCAACACAATAGGATTGACCCCTAAGGCTATAGCCTTAGACACATCACCATAATATTTCTCAGCCAATGAATTAAATGCACTTTGGGTAATTAGGGTACTAATCACAGGCTGAGTTATTTTTTTGGTTAATACTGTATTGGCAGCAGATGTGCCTAAGGTGATTACAATATCTGAGGCTTTAAGAAGCCTATCTATTTCAGTGTCTTCACTCTGTATTAAAACCACATAGGTATAATTTTTTGACTGCTCCCAATCAGTAGTAATTAAATTTACTACCCTTCTGTAATCGGGAGTATCTTTACTTAAAATAAAAAGAGCATGATTTAATTTATTTGAATATGAATTAATGCAAGCAAATAAAAAGACTAACGAAAGAACAGCACGAGGAAAGCATAGCGCTTTCCTCAGTGCTAACACGCATCTTCTTTTAATCGTAAAATCAATCAAAGAATACCTCACAACCATCCGCCCAAAATGGGTTGGAACTAGTTAGAACCCATTTTTAAACCAAGGACATATTTGCTCTCGAATTTGTTCTCGAAATTAGAAAATGTCTTGTGCTCTAAATAATCACTACCGACATTTTGTGCGGTAAACGACAGCTCGATCCAATTGCTTGCAAGACTCCATCGTTTGGATGCTTTCAGGTCAATACGAGAGTAACTCTCAACATTAAACCCTCTTCGAACTTTGCTCTCATAACCAGATTTGTAATGATAAGAGCCACTTAATTGAATGCCACTATTTGTTTTATAACCAACCAAGGCGTTAAACATATTTTCAGGAACAGCCCTATCAAGTGATCTTGGTTCAAATTCTTGGTAAGGCCAAGGGGTTTCAACATCAACGCCATATCTTCCCACCCCTTCGACATCGACATGCGAAAAATTTATATTCAACAACAATTTATTTGAAGGCCTGTATTGCAACTGCCACTCAAGCCCTTTTATTCGGATATCTTCAATATTATCAATAATATTTCTTGTCAATTGAGTTTCGCCATAATATGGGGGAACATCCTGATAGAGCCCTCTTCGCTCACCTATAAGGTTAGACAGATTCTCATCAAATAACCTAACATCAAGATTTAGACTTTTTTCAAAAAAAGAGCCCAGATAACCAATTTCATGGCTAATTAGTTTTTCCTTGGAAATATCACTATCTGCCTGAACTAGAACATGCATAACAATATCATTATAGGTATGAATAGAATTTTGATGAGCCTCTATAAGCGCTGGTTGGCGGTAACTTCTATTGGAAGCAACGCGAAACATATGTTGTTTTGACAGCTGATAGTTTGCGGCTACACGAAATGCATTGGTAGCTTCTTTATCCCTTCTTTTCTCTAAAACATGACCATAATTCAAGGTCAGGTTATCTATGGCCGTCCATTCGAAATTTGCATAGAGTCGATTACTAACCTCACTCACTTTTCCTGAGCCGCTCAAAAAAAGTTCCGTACCAAAGCTATCATATCTAGAGGCCATACCAAGATTGATTCTTAAATCGTCTCTGCGATAAATATTGGCTCGTAAATCCGCATTCCAACGATCAGCATTATGAGCATAGGTTGATTCTACAATTTTCAAATTTTGGTTGGGCTCATTCTCAAGTAATTCTCGAGACCCTGTTAAGGGAAAGCCTGCTTCATTAAGAATATCTGCGACAGACCAAGATTGATGATCATCTACGAAATCCATGGCATTGTGATAGAGTCCAAATTCAATATCACTCCAATTATTAGCAATTCGCTGCCACTCTAAATGCTGGTAATTACTTTTCCAATGACGGCCATGGACCTCTGTTGGGTTAATGATGGTATCAGTATCCCCCATACCTATTTGAAAATTAACAGTATCTGTTACTGTAGGAGTCCACAGACCCTGATAGCGCATTAATAGGGTATCGGCGGAATCATTAACACCTACAAAACCATCATTTTTGCTGACTTTTATCACCGCACGAGATGCGAGCTGTCCAAATTGAGTTGCATGTGAGATTTTTCCCTGCTGGTTACCCTGTGTACCGTATTGAACACTCACCTGTGTGCCCATATCTACAAGAGGTGAACGAGTAACTATATTAATGGATGCAAGAAATGCATTACTCCCATCCGCAGAAGCATTTGATCCGCGAACCACTTCTATATATTCAATATCTTCTATATCTACACCTAGGGTATTCCACTCTACAGAAGATAACAGCGGTTCATAAACGGAGCGCCCATCAATTTTCACCTCTAGACGACGAGAATATTCTCCACCAGCCGCGTGATAGTTTACACCCGGCTTGTTTGCGTGATGAAAGTAGACTTGAAAGCCTGGAACAAGACGAAACAAGTCTACCAAATCAACTGCGGTTGATGATTCTATGGTTCGGCGATCAATAATAGTCACCGCAGCAGGAACCTGCTTTAAGTCTTGTTTAAGATGCGTCACCCCAGATACAAAATCTATCTCTGCAAATAAATCATCTTCTGTAATTACCCCATCATCTGAAAAAGCATAATTTGCACAGGCTACCAGCACAGCCCCTAAAAAACAGGCTTTTAATTGATAAATTTTCATTATTTACTACCCCTAGACAATACCGCCAAAATATTGGCTGTTATTTTTATTATAAAAATATAACGATGAAATTAGTTTCCAGATTCAATATCCAATGATTCAGCCAGCCCTAACTTTTGCCCCAAAATACCAGCCTGAGTTCGATTGTTCAGACCCAATGATTTAAGCATCGCACTCACATGCACCTTAACGGTGTTCTCTGATAAATCCAATTCACGCGCTATCTGTTTATTGGAATGCCCACGACTAATGCAATTCAATATATCAAATTGCCGATCGGTGATGAGTTCTGCAATTATTTCAATATTGGCACCAGTATCCACTTCATCGATAACCCTAGCAACTTCTGGCACTGCTTCTATTAAATACTTAGGCACATATTGATCACCTTTAAGCGCCTTAGCAACTGCCTCAAATAGAGCCTCTTTGGGGGCTGATTTAGTCACAAAACCTGTTACACCCAATTCAAAGCACTTCCTAATATGCGTTGAATTCTCAGAAGCGGATAAAACAATAATGGGAATACAGGGATAACGCTCATGAAGCAAACTAATCAGCCCAAAGCCTCCGTAACCTCCAGGCATAAAAAGATCTAAAATTATCAGATCAATTCCTTTATTGGCCACAATGGAAAGAACTTCGTCTCCTCGCTCGGTGGTCGTTACCTCAATATCATCTAACGTAGCAAGTAAAGTCGCCTTGAGCCCAGCACAGACAAAAGCATGATCATCTACAATA
This sequence comes from Porticoccaceae bacterium, assembly GCA_029246925.1. Classification (GTDB taxonomy): domain Bacteria; phylum Pseudomonadota; class Gammaproteobacteria; order Pseudomonadales; family Porticoccaceae; genus HTCC2207. The sequence goes on along the minus strand of JAQWMF010000024.1, from coordinate 11,183 downwards.
AGAATATGCATTATTCAATCACCACGCCTAAGATAGAAAATCAGAACTATGAAAACAATCGAACTCTTTAATTCGAACCATGAGACTACTATTTAATTTAGTATAAAACATCCTTGCTCCTCAGTCATTATCTTATATAGCGTCGACAGCAACCCACTAGGTTATGTCATTCGTTTCCTGCTGACTTAATAATAGACCCAATCCTTTGGATTTGCTTAAGAAAAGAAGTAAAAAAAAGGCGACCCTTTGGGTCGCCTTTTTGAATAACTATTTTGCCAGCTTTTCTTTAATTCTTGCAGACCTACCTGATCGATCACGAAGATAGTAAAGCTTGGCTCTTCGAACCGCACCGCGGCGCTTAACTTCAATACTATCAACTAACGGACTATAGGTTTGGAATGTACGCTCAACACCAATTCCGTTAGAAATTTTTCGCACAGTAAAGGCTGAATTAAGTTGACGGTTACGCTTAGCTAATACAACACCTTCAAAAGCCTGAAGTCGCTCACGATTACCTTCTTTTACTTTCACCTTAACTGAAACTGTATCACCTGGACCAAACTCAGGGATCTTTTTTTCCATCTGTTCTGCTTCTAAAGCAGCGATGATAGGCAACTTACTTGACATTTTTTTGCTCCTCAATTTACATTGGTTGGTGGCAAGCCACCTGATTTAGAGCTCTGTACAGAGAGGATGGCTCTATCCTTTGCCATCATCTGCCAGCGCATCACTCACTTCCTTAAGTAAGGCTATCTGCTCAGTATTAAGCTCTAGCCTGTCCATTAAATCTGGTCTTCTTTGTTGCGTTCTTAGCAACGATTGCTGTAATCGCCACTGTCTTATTTTTTCATGGTTTCCAGATAACAAAACCTCTGGCACCTGTAAATCTTGGTATTTATCAGGTCGCGTATAATGCGGGCAGTCTAAAAGACCCTCTGCAAATGAATCCTGACTGGCAGAATCACTGTGACCCAAAGCCCCCGGAATCTGTCTTATCAAAGCATCAACCAAAACCATCGCGGGAATTTCACCACCGCTAAGCACATAGTCACCAATCGACCATTCCTGATCCACTTCAAGCTGGATCAATCGCTCATCAATACCTTCATAACGCCCCGCTACAAGAATAATTGACTGCTCTGTTGCCAAATTATTCACAGCGGCTTGCTGTAAAACCTTACCTTGGGGAGAGAGGTAAACCACTAGGGGTTTTCCATCAATCCACTCTTTTGCAGCATTGATTGCCTTGCGCAATGGCTCTATCAAAAGAACCATACCTGGGCCACCCCCATAGGGGCGATCATCCACTGTCGAGTGCGGATCATCGGTATAATCTCTTGGGTTAAAACTAGAAATTTCTAGCAACTCTTGATTGACCGCTCGACCACTGACACCATATTCAGTCAATGCTTCAAACATTTCTGGAAACAGAGTAATCAGCGCTATCTTCATAACTCGACTCCCGTATCCTATGCCGATCGTTTAAAAATCGGGATCCCAAGCAACATCTATACGCTGTGTGCCTAGATCAATATTTAATACATATGACTTAGAATAGGGAATTAATCGTTCACGACGATCAATACTCTCCACATCACCTTTGACCACAATGACATCATTGGCCCCAGTTTCTAGAAGTGAAGTCACAATCCCAAGACGCTGTACCTTATCTTCATAGTGGTTATAGACCACTAAATTTTCTAGTTGATGCCAGTAAAATTCACTGTCATTCAACTTTGGCAGTAATGTTACATCGACTCTGATATCTTTTTGACACCAACTGCGTGCAACGTCACGATCATCTATTCCTTTGAGGCGCGCAACAAAACCATCACCATGGCTTTTCCATTCATCAACCTGAATGGATTGAAGTCTACCATCTTTATCAACCAACCATGGCTGATAGTCAAAAATCTTACTTGCCTGATCGGCAAAAGACATAACTTTCACCCAGCCACGCACACCAAACACGGCGGAAATCCGCCCAACAATGAGGGTTCCTTGAACAATGTCATTATTGCTCATAGGATGATCTCCCTTTATGCTGCTTGTTTAGCCGCCTCTTTAAGCAACGCTGAAACACGATCACTAATCTGTGCACCCTGGCCTTGCCAGTAGGTCGCGCGATCTAAGTCAATACGTAAACGCTCTTCACCACCACGCGCAATAGGATTAAAAAATCCAATACGCTCGATATAACGAGCATCACGTGCTTTCCGTGAATCGGAAACCGTAATGTGGAAGAACGGACGTTTTTTTGAACCACCGCGTGCCAATCTAATTGTTACCATCTACTGATACCCTGTTTTTGGGCGATTTTAGCGCCCTAAATTGTCTATTTAGTCCTGCTCTTATGCCGTACCACGCATACATACTACGACCCTAAGAAAGGCGCGGTATGTTACGCGAAATAAAGCCGAAAGGAAACCTCTTTATTAAGCTGCAATTTTTGCTATTGAATGTGTCTATTTAACCGCCTAAAACTTTGGGAAACCCCCTGGAGGTAACCCGCCGCCCGGAGGCACGCCACCACCTAGGCCGCGCATCATATTCTGCAGGCCTTTGCCTTTCATTTTTTTCATCATCTTACCCATTTGCTTATGTTGCTTGAGCAGACGATTCAAGTCTTGAATCGTGGTGCCTGATCCCTGAGTAATACGTCTTTTTCTAGACCCATTAAGGATATCTGGATTGGAGCGCTCTTTAGGCGTCATTGAATCCATGATGTATTCCATTTTACTGAACTGACCTGTCATATCTTTTTGCTGGGTCATCTGCGCCATATTACCCATACCTGGAATCTTATCCATCATGCTCTCCATACCGCCTAACTGCTTCATTTGCTGCAGTTGTTCGCGCAAGTCTTCTAAATCGAATCGCTTACCCTTGGCGACCTTTTTAGCAAACTTTTCTGCTTTTTTCTTATCGACTTTGCGCTCTACATCTTCGATAAGGCTAAGTACATCACCCATACCCAAGATTCGAGAAGCAATACGCTCAGGATGAAATGGCTCTAGGGCATCAGTTTTTTCACCTGCACCCAAAAATTTAATCGGCTTACCGGTCACATGGCGAACTGAAAGTGCAGCACCACCTCTAGCATCGCCATCGACCTTGGTAAGAATAATCCCAGTTAGAGGAAGCGCTTCATCAAAGGCTTTAGCGGTGTTAACAGAATCCTGACCCATCATGGCGTCGATTACAAATAGCGTTTCGACTGGGTTTGCTACCTTATGAATCTGCTGGATCTCAACCATCATTTGTTCATCGATTGCAAGACGACCCGCGGTATCCACAATTAGCACATCAACAAACTTTGTTTTTGCTGCAGCGATCGCTTGATTCACGATATCTACAGGACGTTGTTGCTCTGTACTTGGGAAAAACTCGGCATTAACCTCCCCCGCTAATGTTTTTAACTGCTCTATTGCCGCAGGACGATATACATCCGCCGATACCACCATGACTTTTTTCTTTTCACGCTCAGTTAAAAAGCGCGATAGCTTAGCGACAGACGTGGTTTTACCCGCACCCTGTAAACCCGCCATTAATATAACTGCAGGTGGTTGCGCATTTAGATTGAGGGATTCATTCTTCTCCCCCATCACTGACTCTAATTCAGCTTGGACAATTTTAAGGAACTGCTGACCTGGATTTAAACTACTACTGACTTCACGCCCGACTGCACGCTGCTTAACTAGTTCTATAAAATCCTTCACTACTGGCAATGCTACATCCGCCTCAAGAAGGGCTATGCGAACATCGCGCAACGTTTCTTGAATATTGCTTTCACTGAGACTGGCTTTCCCAGAGATCTTTTTTAGACTCTGAGATAGACGATCACTTAGATTTTCAAACATTGCCATTGATGAACTTCCAAATCTTGGGTTTAAAACTACATTATATCAGTAATTTGCCTACGCACTTCACCTGTAGCGGTTAATATGCCAAACTTAATGCCTATTAAATGCGGATTAAAACATGACTACCTTTATATTTGGCTCAAGCGCAATTGCACTCTATCTTTTGGGGTGGGTTGCCTATGTGCTGGAACTTTCCAATAAAGTACGAATAAAAATCCCTTTAATTCAAGCTGTTACTGGGCTAGCTATTGCTCTCCATGGCTTTACCACCTTTGATTTATTACTGCACGATGGCGGCCTAGACCTCAGTCTGCTTAAAATTCTATCACTGCTGGCGCTAGTCATTAATGGCTTGGTTTTTTTAAGTAGCCTAAAAGAACCTATTCACAGCCTATATTTGGCGCTTTTCCCTATTTCTGCGGTGACGCTGGTATTGGCGCTGATAAGTTCTAGCACTAAATCAACCGCCATAATCCCCTACAGTCTTCAGGCGCATATCCTAACCTCTATTGTAGCCTATAGCTTCTTAGCTATTGCGGCACTTCAGGCTCTTTTGGTGGGTTATCAAAATTGGCAGCTTAAGCATAAACATCAAAACAGGCTAATGCGAACCTTGCCCGCGCTTGAAACCATGGAAAAATTTCTTTTCAAGCTAATTTGGGTGGGCGAAATCCTTTTAACCGCTTCGCTGATAACTGGGTTTTATGTTTACGATGATTTTTTCGCACAACAATTAATCCATAAGGTCACTTTTAGTATCGTCGCTTGGCTGGTTTATGCGGTGCTTATTTTTGGCAGATACCATTATGGCTGGCGCGGTCAGCGCGCAATAAATTGGACTTGGGTTGGTTTTTCAGGAATTCTGCTGGGCTATTTAGGCAGTAAATTTGTGATCGAATTTTTATTAAACTAATTGAATGTAGTTGCTAATTTGAAAGATCTCATTCAACATACATTCCGCTAAGTCATAGAGGCTAATATTTTTTGGAAGGCTCCCACCCACTGATTCTTTGGTGCATCCTGCTTACACTGTTGGTTCTGTCCGCGTTTTTTTCCGGATCAGAAACTAGCATGATGTCACTAAACCCCTACCGGCTTCGTCATCAACGCAAGAAAAGTGCGGGAGCTAGGCGCGCCGCAAAGCTACTTAGCATGCCAGATCGTCTTATCGGACTCATTTTGATTGGTAATAATGCGGTTAATATTCTGGCGGCAATTATTGCTAATATGCTAGCGATCTATTACGTAGGAGAAACAGCCGCACCTTGGGTGGCCACAGCCACCTTGACAATTTTAGTGCTGGTTTTTTCAGAGGTTACTCCCAAAACTATCGCCGCTCAAAACCCTGAATGGTTTGCCTTTAAAGCCAGTCATATTCTTAAGCCTCTCTTACAGCTTCTCACACCTTTAGTTTGGTCCATCAATAAGCTCACCAATACTTTTATTGGAATTTTGGGTTTTGACCCGAATAAAAACCGTGACGATAGTCTTGATTCTGAAGAATTAAAATCCTTAGTAGATCTCTCTGGGCATAAAATCTCTAACAGCAATCAGGGTATGTTACGAGCTATTCTCGACCTCGATAATATGACGGTCGAAGATATTATGATTCCGCGCAATGAAGTCAGCGGCCTCGACCTCGAGGATGATATTGAGGTGCTGATGGAACAGATACTTTCATGTGAATACACCAGACAACCTGTTTATTCTGGTGATATTAATAATATTATCGGCATTTTTCATGTTAGAAAGGCCAACCATCTATTACGCGCTGAAACCATTACCCATAAAGCGATTAAACGCTTTTCCGATGAAACGTATTTTATTCCTGAAAGCACTAAACTAACGACTCAGCTTCTTAATTTTAAGAAAATGCGAAGCCGCTTTGCAATTGTGGTTGATGAGTATGGCGAGATTCAGGGGCTGGTAACACTTGAAGATATTTTAGAAGAGATAGTCGGCGACTTTACCACCAATGAAGCCGATAAAATCGACGAAGTTATCGCCCAAAACGACGGCAGCTACTTCATTGACGGCGCGGCGACCATTCGAGATATCAATAAGTCAACCAACTGGAATTTACCGCTTGATGGCCCTAAAACAATAAATGGCTTGGTACTTGAGCAACTCGAAAGTATTCCAGATGGCAATGTTAGCTTTAACATAAATAACTTTAAATTTGAGACTCTAGAAATCAATGGAACTCGGGTCAAAAAAGTGGCTGTTAGATCAATGCGACCAGAAAAGTCCTCTTCCAAGATCTAACCTATTGATGCATTATGCTAACTAATCTATAGCTGCTCTTTCGGAGCAACTATCTATTATATTTTGTCGCTGATCATCATCGAGATATACCCAAGTACGTATTTCCTCGCTGGTTCTATAGCAACCTTCGCAGATGTCCTGATCATTTAAGCGGCAAAGTGAAATACAGGGTGAAACGGGTTTTTCCATGACTGATAACCTTATTGCTGAAATTCATCCAAACTAGGGTAGCGAAGTTTTATTTGCGCATCTATGGTGTTGTTTAGCATATCAACCATCACCTTAAGGGTGAAACCCCAGATTTTATAATTCTTATACATTACGTAGGGTAATTCAATTTTTTCCTGTGCTAACCAAAAATACTGATAATGTTTTATTTCCAATAAAAAGCTTAGCGGAAAATTAAATACACTAGCTATCTCAGAGGGATCTGGCGTTAAGTTATATGGCGCATCAACCCATCCCATAAATGGCGTCACCCGTATACTGTTTAAGCGAGGTGAATCAGCAGGCAGTCTACCTAGCATAGTAATTTTACTGGATGCTAGGCCAATTTCTTCTTCTGTTTCTCTAAGAGCGGTTGCCAGTAAATCCTTATCAAGGCTCTCTTTCATGCCCCCAGGAAATGCGACTTCTCCGGCATGATTCCTTAGGTGATTGGCGCGACGAGTAAGAATAATATGAGGATCAACAGGATCTCCATGCAGTAATAGCAATACCGCTGCCTTTGATTCTTTATTGGTAATCACAGAATTATCTGATTTTGGTCTGTAATTTTTTAACCACTGTGTCATTGTTGTTAGCATAAATCGTTTATACTTTTTATTAATAGCATTGAGGATTTTATGAAGTTTTGTTCAAACTGCGGTAATCAAGTCACACAGCAGATACCTGATGGCGATAACAGGCTACGCTTTGTCTGCGATCAGTGCAACAGCATTCACTATCAAAACCCATTGGTTATCGTAGGCATTCTACCTGAATATAAACAACAGATTTTACTGTGCAAGCGCGCTATCGAACCTCAAAAAGGCCGCTGGACATTACCAGCAGGGTTCTTAGAGAACGATGAGTCAACCCTAGAAGGTGCGTTAAGAGAGTGCTTTGAGGAAGCCAAGGCTAGGGTTATAGACCCTAAGTTATACGCACTCTACGATATCCCTTATATCAATCAAATCTATGTTTTTTATCGCGCTCAGCTTGCCAATAATCAATTTGAACCTACTGCCGAATCCACTGAAGTTGCACTGTTTGATAAAGAAAAAATCCCTTGGGATCAGCTGGCATTTCCAGTGGTTAGGGCTGTACTTAAACAATTTTTATCCGATCGAGAAAAAGGTCAGTTTGACATCATTCAAGACGTTATTACTCGATAAACAAAAACGCCCGCACTGTATTTCAGCACGGGCGCTCAGAACAACTAACAGCTAATTAAAGTTTGTCGGCGTTCTCTGATAGATACTCAGCTACACCCTCAGGCGTGTCCTTCATACCAGCATCACCTTTATTCCAACCTGCTGGACAAACTTCTCCGTGATCCTGATGGAACGCTAAGGCATCAACCATACGCAACATTTCGTCAATATTACGGCCTAGCGGTAAATCATTAACCACCTGATGTCTTACAAGGCCATCTTCATCAATTAAGAATGATCCACGAAATGCCACGCCATCCGCATGCTCAACATCGTAAGCTTGGCAAATTTCGTGCTTAACATCGGCAACCAATGGGTATTTAACCGCACCAATACCACCGTCATTAACATCAGTATTGCGCCATGCATTGTGAGAAAATTGCGAATCAATCGAAACCCCAATGACTTCTACGCCACGATCTACAAATTCCTGATAACGGTGATCAAAAGCGATCAACTCGGAAGGACATACAAAGGTGAAATCGAGCGGATAAAAGAAAACAACCGCTTTTTTCCCCTTAATTGTGTCTGCAAGATTAAAGTTATCGATAATCTCGCCACTCCCAGTGACTGCCGCCGCAGTGAAATCCGGTGCTGGCTTGCCTACTAATACAGCCATATTACTTACTCCTAATATAAAGATTTACACAAAATAAAAACACTTGAAAGGAGCATAGTTACTCCACTCCAAACTTTCAACTAAATGATAGTTTTAATTTAACTAATTATCTAAGAACTCTTCAAAGAACATAACACCAAGTTTATTTGGTTAAATTAGACGATGAAACATACGAAATAGAACCAAAAATAGACTTAGCGCCTTAAGAAAATTTCTTCCATACAAAAAAGGGGCGACATAGTCGCCCCTTTTAAATTTAAAAATGCTAGATAATTGAATTTATTGTTAATTACCCACTCAAAAATCAACCAAACTTAAAAGTCTTTTCTAAGTGAAAATCTAACATTTCTAGGCTCACCGACAGCTACCTGATGAGTACTATGAGAATGCGGGAAATAAACCTCATCCGAAAGATTTTCTAGGTTAAGTTGAAGCTTAGTATCATTAGAAAGCTCATAATATACTGCAGCATCAACTCTTGTGTAAGCAGGAAGCAGTAAATCGGGTTTATTATCTTTTACAGCCGACTCGCCCTGATGCATTACACCCAGCGCCCAACCAAATTTAGGATTCACATCATAGGTTGTCCAGATCGAATAAGTGGACTCAGGAATTTCTTTTGGCTGCCCGCCACTCGAAGTTTCTCCGTCTATATTACTGTAACTGAAAGCTACATTGAGGTTATCATTCACCTGACCCTTTAACTCCAATTCAAATCCCTCAACCGACAACCCTCGCTCAGTAATATATTCTGAGCTTGATCCATCATAGCCTGCGATCTCTGATTCGCTTTCAAAAAATGCAGAAGTAAAACTAAAGTTTTTATTTAGGTCAAATTTGACACCTATTTCTGAACTTTCGTAATAATCTGGCTTTAGCGTTTCACCGGAACCAGGTGCTCCTCCGGTAAGTTTCTTATATTGCTCTCCCGATCGCGGTGAGAAACTTTCACTATAGCTATAGTAAACAGAAACATTGTTTTGGGGCTTATAAATTAGGCCAAATCTTGGAGAAAACTCAGTATCCACTCTTGATGCAGAAGAGGCATTTTTAATATCATCAACTTTGACATCAAACTTATCATAACGACCACCAAGTAATACGATAAGATTATCAGTAATATCAATTTGGTCTTGGAAATAGAGCGAGCTAACACTTATTTCCGTCTCGGTACTGGATTTGAGAGCACATGAATTTTTGTACTCAACAGCAGTAGCATCACCACTTGCATTAACTGTGAAATCAATTGGGTTGGCGACGTTAAATGATTCTCTATCATAGTTGCTTGCTGAACAGTCATTGGATGCCCAGAAAATATTATAACGAAGGTTGCTATTGTCAGTTTTAACAGACTCAAAACCGGTAAGAATAGTATGGGTCATATTTCCGACACTGAACTCATTAACCAAGTTACCAGATAGAATGAGATTATCTCTATCAGTGGGATCATGGTATCCATCCATTTCAACAACATCTGTATCTAGGTCATAGCTGTTTGCATAAGTATTTTGATACATTTTTTCGAAGCTACTTGAGGTTAAAGACAGGCTTCCCTTGGTTGAATCAGAAAATCTGTGGCTTAGTGCAGCACGCAGAACAGAGGCTTCAACCTTATTAAGGTTTCCATCTTTGTCACCAAATACAATATCGCTCAAGGCTTTAACCGGCTCACCATTGGCTGTGGGAATACCGCGATCAATAAATCGCTCATGATCAATATATTCGTAGGACAGATCTAAATCAGTATCTGCATCCAGCGCGATACTCACGGTAGGATTGATACCAAATCGATCACCATTATAGAAATCTCTATGATTTTCAAGTGAATCACTATGAACATTTAGGCGAAAAGCAACTGAATCACTTAGATTTGTATTAAGATCTGCAGCTATATCGGAAGCACCAAATGAATCAAAACCAATATCGACGGTTTTAAAATCCTTTCCATTGACTGGCTTCTTGGACACTCTATTGATAACACCGCCGGTTCCACCACGACCAAATAATAGAGCATTAGGGCCTCTAAGAACCTCTACTTGCTCCACATTATATAAAGGACGGTAGTATTGAACATCGTCTCTAACACCATCTTGGTAAAAGTCTGCCGTTGATCTAACCCCGCGAAAAACAACAGCATCTCGATGCCCTTCACCTAGAGAAGTATTAATACCAGGGGTATATCTCACAATATCACCAATCTCCTTGAAACCTTTTTTACGAACATCTTCATCGGTAACAATCGAAAGAGACTGAGGTACGTTAATAATAGGGGTTGGTACCTTAAGCGCGTTCATCTGATCGCTTTGCAACACTCTTCCTTTAACCAAAATTTCTTCAGCATCATAACTTTCAGCCAAAACCGGACCTACAACAAATAATGCGCACAGAATGGTAACACCTAAAAGCCTTACTTTTTTCATAAAATTATCTCTTGTTTAAAAACAATATTGGGATTTGTTGATAATGGTAATGATTATCATTTATATTTACAACAACTATTTTTTCATATTGCTATTTTCCTTCCTACAGACCAAACCAAAATCTCAAATTCTTAGTAACCACAGCATATTCAATAATTTTACAAATGATAACTATTTGCATTTGGGCTGTTTTTTTTGTAAAGTTTCTTACATTAAGGCTGATCATACTGACCACTAATAACTTTATTTATCCTTGCAACCCAATATAGAGCAATCCCACTATGAACGAATTTATTATTATGTTCCGCGAAGGCCTTGAGGCCTCTTTAATTGTTGGAATCATCTATACCCTCCTTATTAAGCAAGGTCTTAACAGAGAAATTCGTCAGCTTTGGTTAGGCGTCGCTAGTGCTATTGTCGCCAGCATTATTACTGGCTTTGCATTGGTTCAAGTAAAAAGCTCTATTGGTAACGCTTCAATTGAGGCGTTGTTCGAGGGTGTCGCCATGATCGCCACTGCCGGTTTGATCTGGTATGTGATTTTTTGGCTTTCAAAGCAAGTTGGCGCTACTGCCACATTAAAAGATGAAGCTAATCAGGC
>JAQWMF010000023.1 GCA_029246925.1 Porticoccaceae bacterium | reverse complement strand
AGAAGCATGTTTGGAGCATTTATAAGAAAATGCGTGATAAGCAAAAGTCTTTTCGCGATATTATGGATGTCTTTGCTTTCCGATTAATTGTTGACTCGGTAGATGATTGCTATCGAACCCTCGGCATTATGCATAATATTTTTAAGCCCGTTCCCGGCGAGTTTAAAGACTATATAGCGATTCCAAAAGCCAACGGCTATCAATCTCTGCACACCGTCCTTGTTGGCATGCATGGTGTGCTTATTGAGGTGCAAATTCGCACTCAAGAAATGGAAACCATGGCTAACTATGGCATCGCTGCTCATTGGGAATACAAATCAACTGAAGGGAATATCGATGCCAGCCAGCGGCGAGCTACCCGCTGGATTCAAGGGCTGCTTGAAATGCAACAGCAGGCAGGGGATTCGCTGGAATTTTTGGAGCATGTTAAAACCGATCTATTTCCTGATGAAATCTATGTATTTACGCCTAAGGGAAGAATTATAGAACTACCCTCAGGCGCAACACCGGTTGACTTTGCCTATTCAGTTCACACAGATTTAGGTAATAACTGTATCGCCTGTCGAGTTGATAGTGAATTGACGCCTTTATCGGAACAGCTGCAAAGTGGGCAAAAGATTGAAATTATCAGCACCCAAGGAGCTCAGCCAAATCCAAATTGGCTTAACTTTGTGGTTACCGCAAAGGCACGCAGTGCTATTCGTCATTTCTTAAAAAATCAGCAACACGATGAATCTGTTAATCTAGGCAAGCGCTTGCTGGATAAAGCGCTAGCACATTATGGCACTGCCTATAATCAGTTAAAGAAATCACAGATTAAACGATTACTTAAAGAAACATCTGCGCCGACTTTTGAATATGTACTTCAGCAAATTGGTCTTGGCAATCAGGTGCCGTTTGCTGTTGCCAATATTTTAGTGCCTCCATCCAAGCGTAATATCCCTGAGGATAAGCGAAAACCATCACTTCCAGTGGTTATAGACACCTCTGAAAGCCTCATACTTCACTATGCTCGCTGCTGTCACCCCATCCCGGGAGATCCAATTTTGGGCCACGTTTCGCCCGGTAAAGGATTAGTTATTCATTTAGAATCCTGCCATAACCTAAAAGGGATTCGCAATCACCCCGAAAAATGTATGCCTCTTAGTTGGTCAAAAGTTGTAGAGGGTGAATTTCCTGTTGAGGTCAAGGTAGAAATCACACCAGAGCGTGGTTTTATAGCGGCGCTTGCCTCAAGAATAACGGATGAAGATGCTACAATTGAAAATATTAGCGCAACAGAAAAAGATGCCTATACTAGTATCGTAGACGTAGTTATGACTGTGCGAAATCGCGTTCACTTAGCTGACATCATTCGTCGAGTAAGAAGCCTGACACCTGTACGACGAGTTTATCGCGTAAAAAATAAATAGTTTTTCAAGGAACAACAAATGTCTAACAAAGCTCATATTTTTACAGAAAATGCCCCTGCGGCTATTGGCCCCTATAGCCAAGCAGTTAAAGTGAACAACACCGTTTATCTTTCGGGGCAAATACCTCTTGACCCCGAGACAATGGAATTGGTGAATGGCGATATACAACAACAGGCTCGACGCGTATTTGAAAATCTGAGAGCGGTCTGTAAAGCATCGGGTTCAGATCTCAGCGGCATTGTTAAACTCAATATTTTTCTTACAGATTTAAGCAATTTCGCCGCTGTTAATGAGGTTATGGCAGAATTATTTGAACAGCCCTACCCAGCGCGCGCAGCCATTGGCGTGAAAGAGCTACCCAAGGGTGCAGAAATTGAAATGGATGCTATTGTAGCTATTTAATTATTGCGTACTTTTTTGATCGTCTATTAACGCTGTGTACCCTTCTTTATACGAAGGGTACTTAAACTGGTAGCCTGTGTCTAACAGAAGACGATTACGACAGCGTCTCATTGGGCCTAATTTTACGACCTCATCAGTCAGCGTGACGGATAGCTGTTGAGCAAGCCATTGTCGAATTTCATGCTGAGTCACTGGCTGACAATCTGATGCTAAATACACCGACTCAATAGACCTGCCTGTTTCAAACAGCTCAACAAGATGCGCCAACACACCACCACAGTCATCTGCATGTATACGGTTGCTCCATTGTTGCGGGGCTTTTGGCCTTCCTTTACCTGCTAGCACCTGATCGAGCAGTCGAGTTCGTCCAGGGCCGTAGATGCCAGAAAATCTCACTACGGTGCTAGCACAGGGTAAATTTTGAATAATCTGCTCTGCTTCTAGGAGTATTTCACCAGAGAATATAGCCGGATTAGCGTCTGTGGTTTCATCAACCCATTTACCACGACAATTGCCATAAACACTAGTGCTGGATACCCAAATAATCAACTTAGGGGGCCGCAATAAGGTATCAACCGTCTCTGCAATTGCTTGCGCTACCGCTAAGTATGATTCTTGATATGCCTGCTTTGTAAATTCAGCAGGTGTCAGGGTTGCCACCCAAATATCAAAGCCATCAGCGGCAACTGTGCGAAGCTGTTGAGAATTCGCAGCATCAGCTTTGACCCGCGTTATATAGGATGGCAACTGCTCTGGGTTGCGCCTTAGGCCATAGCAGCTATGGCTTTTTTGAATAAGTCGAGTGGCCCGTTGCGCTATATCGCCACATCCAATAAACAGTACTTTTAACATTTCTTTCATAAATATATAAATTATGATTAAATCAAATTAATAATAATAATAATAATAATAATAATAATCACTATTATTTCTCGGAGAAACAATATGACCCTCACCGAGCTACGCTATGTGACTGTTCTAGCCAAAACTCAGCACTTTGGACAAGCCGCTGAGCAATGTCATGTCTGTCAGCCAACCCTCAGTATAGCAATAAAAAAACTAGAAGCTGAAGTGGGTGTCGAGCTATTCGAGCGAACAACAACTCATATTCTGGTCACGCGAATTGGGGAGAAAATTATAGCCCAAGCTCAAAGAGTACTTGATGAAGCCGCAATAATTAAAGATATTGCTATTACAGAAGGAGATCCGCTAAACCCATCCCTTCATATTGGTGCTATATTTACTATCGGGCCTTATTTATTTCCAAACTTTGTTCCATCACTTCAGAAAATCGCGCCTAATATGCCATTAGTTATTGAAGAAGGTTACACAAACACACAGCGAAAACGACTTCGTAAGGGAGAGGTTGATGTGGTTATTTTGTGTCTTCCATTCGAGGCGCCGGACGTGGCTGTTCAGCCACTATTTGATGAGCCATTTATGGTGATTTTACCGCCTGATCACCCTCTTGCAAAACATGCCGCGCTTCAACCAAAAGATTTAGAAAAAGAACATATTTTGCTACTTGGCGAGGATCATTGTTTTCGAGACCAAGTAATAGAGGCAATACCCAATATTAATAAACACTATAATAGTACTATTTCGATGGATCATGACTCTGAAGGAAATTCATTTGAAACCCTCTGCGCTATGGTAACTGCAGGCCTTGGCATTACTGTTTTGCCCCAGACAGCCATTACAGCATCAAGCTTTGCCGCGACCCATCTGGTTGCGATTCCATTTAAAGGCAATGGCCCCAAACGAACCATTGCACTTGCATGGCGTGCCAGCTTCCCAAGACATCAGGCCATCGATACCGTTCGCAAGGCTATTTTCGCTAGTCGCAGGATTAATGCTGATGACAAACCACTCCCCGAACTGTCAGCTGACTAATGACTTCCGTTAGCCTTGATACAGTGGCTATTAAAGAACTTCGCGGTGTCGGCCCGCAACTGTCGCAAAAACTCAGCAAGCTGGGCCTCAATAATCTGCAAGATTTATTATTTCATCTACCGCTTCGCTATATAGATAGAACAAAAATAACGCCCATTGGAAGCTTACAACCACTGACTGATGTGGTTCTTGAGGGGCAGATTCGCGCTAGCGATGTGGTTTTTGGGCGTCGCCGTAGCCTGGTCTGCAAACTACAGGATGATACCGGTACGACTGTATTGAGGTTTTTTCACTTTAGTCGAGCACAGCAAGAACGATTAAAGCCGGGTGCAAAATTACGCTGCTACGGTGAAGTAAGACAGGGTAAGTATGGGCTTGAACTTTATCACCCAGAATACCAACATCTCGACAGTAGTAATCCTCCAAATTTAGAAGATAGGCTTACACCTATTTATCCCTTAACCGAGGGAGTAACCCAGATGCGTATCAGAGACCTTTGCCGGCAAGCCTTAGACCGTCTCAATAACCATAGCGTAATGGAGCTGCTACCAGAAAAATTAAAACAGCAGTTTAAAGGAGCACTGTCTTACTCACTGGTTGATGCGCTAAAACTTATTCACTCGCCACCCCCGGGGATTGAACTTCACAGGCTAGCCACTGGAGAACATCCAGCACAACAGCGGCTTGCGGCTGAAGAATTAATTGCTCACAACTTGAGTCTGCTTAAAATGCGACAAAAGGTCCAATGTCAGCAGGCGCCACCCTTAGTTGAGAATAAAAAAGCGTTATCTCATTTTCTTGATCAGTTGCCATTTGAGCTAACCAAAGCACAACAGAGAGTGGCGAATGAAATAACTGGCGATATCAATAAATCTTTCCCCATGTTGCGGCTAGTCCAAGGTGATGTGGGCTCTGGAAAAACCGTTGTTGCCGCCATGACAGCGTTACAGGCTATTGCTAATGGCAAGCAGGCCGCATTAATGGCACCCACAGAAATTCTCGCTGAGCAGCACAGAATAAATTTTGAACAATGGTTCAAAGATATGAAAATCAGTGTTGCTTGGTTAACCGGCAAGGTAAAAGGCAAAGCACGGGAAGTGCAACTACAGCGCATTGCCGATGGAAGTGCTCAGATGGTGATAGGCACCCATGCGCTATTTCAGGAAAGTGTGCAGTTTAGTGACCTAGGAATCACCATTATTGATGAACAACATCGATTTGGTGTGCATCAGCGATTGGCGCTTCGCAATAAAGGGTTTGGCGACAATCAGCCTTCACAGGATAGCCTAGCACCCCATCAGCTAATTATGACGGCAACGCCCATTCCTAGAACACTCGCAATGAGCGCCTATGCCGATCTTGATTGCTCGGTAATTGACGAATTACCTCCTGGGCGAATCCCAGTGGAAACTGCGGTGCTCAGCAACCTGCGGCGCAATGATATTATCGAGCGTGTTCGAGCATCCTGTGTCGAGGGCCGCCAAGCCTACTGGGTTTGTACTCTCATTGAAGAATCAGATGTGCTTGAAGCTCAGGCCGCTGAGGTTACTGCAAACGAATTACAACTAATGTTACCTGAGCTATCCATTGGACTAGTACATGGCCGACTTAAGCCAAGGGAAAAACTTGAAATAATGGATGCTTTTAAGTCAGGCGAGATACATTTACTGGTAGCTACCACGGTTATTGAAGTGGGGGTTGATGTGGCCAATGCCAGTCTAATGATTATTGAAAATGCCGAACGCTTAGGTTTATCGCAACTGCATCAGCTTAGAGGAAGAGTGGGACGTGGCGCCACCCAAAGCCATTGTGTCCTACTTTACAGTCCGCCAATTTCAACTAATGGCAGTGCGCGATTAAAAACAATGCGCGAAACCAATGATGGCTTTGTTATCGCTGAAAAGGATCTCGAGTTAAGAGGGCCTGGAGAGATTTTAGGGACTCGACAAACTGGGGATTTACAACTACAAATCGCTGACTTGCAACGCGATGCCCACCTTTTGCCGCAGGTTAAACAGGTTGCTGAAAAACTTCTTCAACAACACTCACAAAACATTGCTCCGCTAATTAATCGCTGGATAGGCTCAAGCGAACAATATTCTCAAGCATAAACTAAAAAAAATTAAAAAAAACTATTTTAATTTTGATATAACATCTTATAATCGGCGCCATTGACACTGAGGTTAAAAATTATGGCTTTTAGTAATCCGATTTCAGATTTATTTGGCAAATCTCCAATAAAACCGCTTCAGGAACATATGTCTCTTGTCGTTAAATGCTCCTCTCAACTTGAGTCCTTTTTTCTGGCTGCGATTGATAGCAAATGGGAACAGGCTTCAGATGTTTTCGACAATATTTGTGAGGATGAAAATTGTGCTGATGAGCTAAAGAAACAGTTTCGTCTCAATATGCCAAAAAATCTGTTTATGCCAGTTTCACGATCAGACCTTCTCAGTATATTGGCTCACCAAGACCGCATTGCCAATCTAGCCAAAGATATATGTGGCATCGTATTGGGGCGACAAATGGCAATCCCTAAGTCATTACAAACTGATTTTATGGGCTATATTAAAAGTACTAATCAAGCCTCAGAGCAAGCATTAAAAGCCATTAATGAACTAGACGAATTATTAGAAACTGGCTTTGCTGGCCAAGAAGTGAAGTTTGTAAAAAAATTGATCAAAGAGCTGGATGCAAAAGAGCAAAAAGTCGATAAGAAAGAAAGAAAATTACGCCACAACCTCTTTAAAATAGAAAACGATTTACCCCCTATTCATGTGATGTTCTTGTATAACATCATCGATAATATCGGTGAAATTGCCGACACTGCTGAAAGTGTTGGTAATCGCCTTGAACTTCTTATAGCAAAATAATTTTCGGAAACAACCATCATGGAATTATTTACTGAATACGGTACTTTATTAATTATCCTTGCGGGAATGTTCGGATTTTTTATGGCCTGGGGAGTGGGCGCAAACGATGTGGCCAATGCCATGGGTACCTCTGTAGGATCCAAGGCTTTAACCATCAAACAGGCTATTCTAATCGCTATGGTGTTTGAATTTGCCGGTGCCTACTTGGCAGGGGGTGAAGTGACCTCTACCATACGTAAAGGTATTGTCGATTCCGCTATATTTGCAGAGAAGCCAGACTATCTGGTGTTCGGTATGTTGTCGGCTTTATTGGCCGCCGGCACCTGGCTAATGATCGCAAGCATTATGGGCTGGCCGGTATCAACCACTCACTCTATCGTTGGCGCCATCGTAGGATTTGCAGCCGTTGGCGTTTCTGTGGATGCGGTTAATTGGAGTAAAGTGAGTACCATCGTGGCCAGCTGGGTGGTATCACCAGTGCTTGCAGGAACTATATCTTTTGCCTTATTCCGCAGTGTGCAACGACTTATCTTGATCCATGAAAACCCCTTTGAACGCGCCAAAAAGTATGTGCCATTTTATATGTTTGCCGTAGGCTGGTTGATGGCTATGGTCACCATGCTCAAAGGCTTAAAGCATGTATTTAAAGATATAGGCATTAGATTTAGCTTTGCTGAAACTGCGATGCTTGCAGTTTTATTTGGTCTTTTGGTGGCCGCTCTTGGCACCTACTTGCTGTCAAAAGTAAAACGCGACGAAACCCTTGAAGAAAATGACCGCTTTGCCAATGTAGAGAGAGTATTTGCCGTACTGATGATCTTTACCGCCTGTAGTATGGCCTTTGCCCATGGCTCAAATGATGTAGCCAACGCAGTGGGTCCACTGGCCGCTGTGGTTAATGTAGTGAGTTCCGGCGGAAATATAGCGGCAAAAAGCTCTATGCCTGGCTGGATACTGCTACTAGGTGGCGCCGGTATTGTTGTGGGCCTGGCAACCTATGGCTATAAAGTAATGGGCACTATTGGTCGTAAAATCACCGAATTGACGCCTAGTCGTGGTTTTGCCGCCGAATTAGGTGCTGCCGCTACTGTGGTATTCGCATCGGGCACTGGCTTACCTATTTCCACCACTCACACATTGGTGGGCGCAGTTCTGGGGGTTGGTATGGCACGTGGCATTGGTGCGCTTAACCTGCGTATGGTGGGAGCAATCTTTCTCTCTTGGGTAGTTACTCTTCCCGCCGGTGCGGCACTCTCAATCCTGTTCTTCTTTTTCTTTAAGGGCGTGTTTACCTAAAACGCCCTTTTTACCTACAGGCAGATACCAATTCGATCCCCGTCGCTGGTATCTGCTGCGGCTCCTGAAAACCGAGCCCAGTCTCTGTCTTTTATAAAATCGCCCCAAAACATAACCTCACAATGGGTTTGGTGCACCATCCTATCGCTTTCAATTTTTTTAATGGTCACAACTGCCTATAAAAGGCACTAATTCTCTGTATTTTTTAAGTTGGCACGGTTTTTGTATAACCGTAATTGTCTTGCGTATTTACTGAGGCTTTTGAAAATTATTTTTCTAGGTAAAAAACTGCGTCTACTTAAATTTGTACACCAGCTTTTTGCTTACAACATACAGGAACTACTATGTCCAAAAAATATTTGATTCCATCCATTGTAGCGACTCTCTGGAGCATACAACCTTTTGTTGCCGCTAATGCAACAACCGCTAGCAATGTTAGCGAAATGCTGGCTGAAGGTGATACCTCTGTGTCTTTCCGCTATAGATACGAAATGGTTGACCAAGAGGCTGTTACTGAAACGGCCAACGCCTCCACTCTAAAATCCAGACTGACCTACAAGTCAGCCTCATATATGGGTCTTAGCGCCTTATTGGAAGTAGACAATGTTTTAATTATTGGGGACGAAAACTACCGCACCCCCTCTAATGGCAATATCGACTATCCCATTGTGGCCGACCCCAAAGGAACCGACTTTAATCAGGCAGTTCTCACCTACAAAACTGATAATTTAGTCACCAAACTGGGCAAGCAACGTATTTTGCACGCTGGCCAGCGCTTTGTTGGCGGTGTCGGATTTCGTCAAAATGAACAAACCTATGATGCCATTAGCCTATCGACCGACAAGTTGGGTTCCATATCCGTGGATTACAGCTATATTTGGAGCATAAATCGAATATTTGGCCCCAAAGATAGTGTCGCACAGGCCAAACGCTGGGACTCTGACAGCCATATCCTACTGGCATCAATGTCGCCCGCTGAAGGACATAGCCTGAAGGCCTATGCCTATCTATTAGACTTCGCAAATGCTGCGGCTAACTCATCAAGTACCTTTGGTGTGGAATACAGCGGTCAATTCTCTGATATCTCCGTCTCCGCTGCCTATGCAACTCAATCAGATTATGCCGATAATCCGAACGCCTACGATGCAAATTATGTGATGGCTCAAATCAGTGTTCCCATCAAGCCTGTCAACGTAACTCTGGGCTATGAAGTACTGGGCAGTGATAATGGTGCGGCCGCATTCAAAACACCTTTAGCAACCCTACATAAATTTCAGGGCTGGGCCGATAAGTTTTTAGGCACGCCGGCCAATGGTGTAGAAGATACCTACTTTAAAGTCGCCGGCAAAATTGGCAAAACCAAAACAGCTTTGGTCTACCACGACTTTTCAGCCGATTTTGGCGGGGCAGACCTAGGCTCCGAAGTAGATATTGTCGCCACTTACCCCTTGGCAAAAGGCCTATCTGCACAACTGAAATATGCATCATATAAGGCCAAAAGCCACGCGTCTGATACGGATAAACTGTGGTTTACCCTCAGCGCCAAATTTTAGTATTTCCCACAATTTAAATAAATTTACCCACTTAGCAGGAGAAAAATTATGGCTTATTTAGAGCCTTCTGAATTTGTAACAAAAATGGTTGATGCAGGTGAATCAAAAGTCTACATGTCAAAAAAGGACACCTTGATCCGTGCCTTTATGGCAGGGGCCACTTTGGCATTGGCCGCCGTATTCGCAATTACTGTCGCCGTCAAAACTGGGTCCCCACTTGTGGGTGCCGTATTATTTCCCGTTGGCTTCATTATGCTTTACCTGATGAAATTTGACCTTCTGACGGGTGTATTTACGCTGGTACCTCTAGCGCTGATTGATAAGCGGCCAGGGGTCACTGTCAACCAAGTGTTGCGCAATTGGGGATTGGTGTTTATCGGCAACTTTGCCGGCGCTATCACCGTAGCCTTTATGATTTCATTTATCCTTACCTATGGCTATAACGTTGATGGCGGAG
This sequence comes from Porticoccaceae bacterium, assembly GCA_029246925.1. Classification (GTDB taxonomy): domain Bacteria; phylum Pseudomonadota; class Gammaproteobacteria; order Pseudomonadales; family Porticoccaceae; genus HTCC2207. The sequence continues at coordinate 34,623 of JAQWMF010000023.1, read as the reverse complement.
CTATCGCCGCTAAAGTGAGCGCCATCGGTGAATCGAGAACCTTAGGATATAAAGAACAGGGTCTAGATGGATGGATTACTATTTTTATCCGCGGTGTTCTGTGTAACTGGATGGTATCCATGGGCGTAGTAGGTGCCATGATCTCAACCTCAGCCGGCAGTAAAATGGCGGCTATGTGGATGCCGATTATGCTGTTCTTCTTTATGGGCTTCGAGCACTCAATCGTCAATATGTTTTTATTCCCATTCTCTATGATTATGGGTGGTGATTTCACCTTTGCTGAGTACTTGCTATGGAACGAGATACCGACCGTATTGGGTAATTTGGTGGGTGGATTCTGTCTCGTGGGTTTACCGCTGTATTACACCCATGTGAAAACTAGTCCCGAACGCAATATCATATAGTGCTTTTACTCTAGTACTATTGGAGTAAACTATGCGCGGGTAGGGACTTTTCTCTATCCGCGCATAATAATAAGAGCCCCATACTGAGACCACATTATGCCTGAGCAACTAACAATCTCTGTGGGACAACATTCCAGTCCTGGTCGCAAGCCAGTCAATCAGGACTTTCATGGCGTTTATATACCTGAAGAACCTGCACTCAGCGGCAAGGGCATAGCCGTTGCTATTGCAGACGGCATCAGTAGTAGTACCGTCAGCCAAATTGCCAGCGAAACTGCGGTTAAAAGTTTTTTAGAAGATTATTACTGCACCTCTGATTCCTGGTCAGTGAAAGCTTCCGTGCGACGCGTTCTACTTGCTATCAATTCTTGGCTTTATGCACAAAACCGGCGCAGCCAATACCGCTATAACAAAGACCGAGGCTACGTTTGCACCTTCACTAGCATGGTTTTTAAATCGACCTCCGCTTATATTTTTCATATTGGTGATGCCAGAGCCTATCGCGTTGTGGACAATTCCCTAGAACCATTGACCGAAGATCATCGCACCTGGGTTTCACCTGAAACCAGTTATCTGAGTCGCGCTATCGGCATAGGTCAACAATTGGAGATAGACTACCAAGCACTGCCTCTCGAAGTAGGCGATGTCTTTCTGCTAGCCACTGATGGTGTTTACGAGTATGTATCGGAAAAATTTATAGGCGAAACCATTGACGCCAACGCCCACGACCTCAATGGTGCAGCAACAGCAATAGTGGAGGAGGCCTATCAACAGGGTAGCGATGACAATCTAACCGCCCAAGTTATCCGCATAGATCAGTTGCCCCAACGCCAAATTGATGATATCCATCAGCGTGTAACAGCATTACCATTCCCTCCTTCTCTAGAGCCTAGGATGCTGTTTGACGATTTTGAAATTATCCGTGATATCTACAGCAGTAGTCGTAGCCATGTTGTGCTGGCTCGAGATACAGATACCAACCAACAGGTCGTCATCAAAATCCCCTCCGTGGAGTTGCGTGACAATACCGCTTATCTGGAACGTTTTCTTATGGAGGAGTGGATTGCCAAGCGCCTCAACAGTGTTCATATACTGAAGTCACACACCGAGACACGCAAACGCAACTATCTCTACATTGTTAACGAATTTATCGAGGGGCAAACATTGGCTCAATGGATGATCGACAATCCAAAGCCGAATATGGAAACAGTGCGCAATATCGTAGAGCAGATTGCCAAAGGGTTACAGTGCTTTCACCGCCAAGAAATGTTACACCAAGACCTAAGACCCAATAATATTATGATTGATAATACGGGGACGGCAAAAATCATAGATTTTGGCTCAACCTTTGTTGCAGGGCTCGATGAAATTGACAGTCCAGTACAGCAAAATCACATATTAGGTACTGCACAATTCACCGCACCGGAGTATTTTTTGGGCGAGTATGGCACCAAGAAATCCGACTTATACTCACTGGGCGTCCTTACTTACCAGATGCTATCAGGTAGATTTCCCTACGGCGTGGAAATGGCAAAAACACGTACCAAAGCAGCTCAGAAAAAACTGTCTTACCAATCAGTATTAGATGATAACCGCGATATCCCCGCCTGGATGGATGAGACCTTAAAAAAATCGGTGCAAGCAAACCCCTATAAACGCTACAGCGAACTATCCGAATTTATTTATGACCTTCGAAATCCCAATGCCAGTTTTTTAAACAAAACTCGCTCCCCTTTGATCGAACGAGATCCCATTCTTTTCTGGAAATCTGTGTCAGCCATTATGGCCGTCGTGATTATCTGTATGGCCGCGCCCTGGTAAAATACTAGTACGCAGCTCCCAATCTTGGGCGCGCTACTTATGTGCAGTATTGGCGCCACCAGCCTCAACCATCGCACTATTTATGTGCAACCCCAGAATAAATTCTGCATCCTTTACAGCAAAGCCATGGGTTATTTAGCCCATATGGTGTCTATATTGAGTAATCCCATACAAAGCTTACCCACATTCACAATATTTTCGTCTTAAGCAAAAAGTTGGCACATATCTTGAATAAGTGAAAGAGTGGGTAACGATCAAAACAGTACAGCATAAATCTAATTGTCACAGATTAGTGAGAAGGTTCTCCTCCATGCTGTCATTGATAGTAAATTAGGTAACACGTTTACCCTCATTATCTCCCAAGAGATACAGGCGGGCCCCTAAGGGGCCTGCCGACCTTACCCAACAACAAATTTTGGGTTCCAGCTGCAAACTAAAAAGCCCCAACCGGCAATTGAAATGGCAGATACAAGTCAAAATATAGGAAGGAAATTTAAACATGATAAATGTTGTCGTGATCGGAAATGGCATGGTTGGTCATCACTATGTGGAACAGCTAGTCAATTCTGAAATTGATGCCAAAATCACCCTTATTGGTGGTGAGCCGAGACCCGCTTATGATCGGGTGCACCTCTCAGAATTTTTTGCCGGCCGATCACCGGAAGATTTGGCGCTAACCACCAGAGAACATTACGCTGAACTTGGTGTCGATGCCCATTTTGGCGACCCAGTCGAACGCATAGATCGCGACAATAAAACCGTGACTACCAGCTGTGGTCGCACTTTTGACTACGAAAAATTGGTACTGGCCACGGGCTCCTACCCCTTTGTACCGCCCATTAAAGGCTGTGACCACCAAGCCTGCACCGTATACAGAACCATTGATGATTTAGGTAATATCCAAGCGCAGTCCAAAAATGCCAAGGTAGGGGTTGTAGTGGGCGGCGGTCTGTTGGGTCTAGAAGCAGCCAATGCACTAAAACATCTGGGTCTCGAAACCCATGTGGTTGAATTTGCCCCGGGTCTTATGGGCGTACAATTGGATACTGGTGGCAGCGCCATGTTACGCCGCAAGATCGAAGCACTAGGCGTGCAGGTACACACCAGCAAGGCCACACAGATTATTGAAGAAAATTCAGCAGGCGAAACCCGCCTAGAGATGAAATTTGCCGATGGCGATTCATTGGCTACAGACGTTATCGTATTTTCTGCGGGGATTCGTCCCTATGACCAACTGGCGCGAGACGCAGGCCTCAAAGTGGGTGAGCGCGGCGGCATTGATATAGATTATCACTGCAAAACCAGTGATTCTGATATTTTCGCCATCGGCGAATGCGCGCTGTTTGGCGGTCGTATCTTTGGCTTGGTAGCCCCTGGTTATCGAATGGCCGAAGCCGCAATCAGTCAACTCAGTAGCGACCCCATACCATTTCAGGGTGCAGATATGAGCACCAAGCTAAAACTGCTCGGTGTGGATGTAGGCTCCATTGGCGACCCCCATGGCAAGGACCCAGACTCTATTGCCTATACCTTTAGTGACGAGCGTATCGAAGTTTACAAGCGCATCATCGTCAGCGCAGATGGCAAAAAGCTACTGGGCGCTGTTTTAGTCGGCGACTGCTCCGACTACGACACACTGCTCCAATACTTTTTAAATGATATTGAATTACCCAAAGATCCCGAAACCCTAATTCTGCCCTATAACGCCGGTTCTGAACCCGCCTTAGGCGCCGCCGCACTACCGGCAACCGCCACCATTTGCTCCTGCCACAATGTCAGCAAAGGCGATATTGTCGATGCCATAGATGCGGGACACTGCTCCCTTGCCGCGGTTAAATCTGAAACTGCAGCTAGCACTGGTTGCGGTGGCTGTACCGCACTGCTGAAAAATATTGTCGACGATGAAATGGCCGCGCGCGGCTTGGAAGTTAATACCTCGATCTGCGAACACTTTGCCCACACCCGCCAAGAACTCTTCCATCTTATCAAGGTGGGCGGCTTCAAAACCTTCGATGAAGTACTTGAAAAACATGGCAGTGGCCGAGGCTGTGATATCTGCAAACCAACCATAGGCTCCATTTTGGCCTCACTATGGAACGACTACGTGCTAAAAGATCAGCATGTAGGCCTGCAAGATACCAACGATACTTTTCTCGCCAATATGCAAAAAAATGGTACCTACTCCGTAGTGCCACGAATTGCCGGTGGCGAGATCACCCCAGACAAATTAATCGTCTTGGGTCAGGTGGCAAAAAAATACAATCTCTACACCAAAATTACTGGGGGTCAGCGCGTCGATCTATTTGGCGCGCGGGTACAGCATCTTCCCGCCATTTGGAAAGAACTGATTGATGCCGGTTTTGAAACCGGTCACGCCTACGGCAAAGCATTGCGCACGGTCAAATCCTGTGTAGGTAGCACCTGGTGCAGATATGGCGTTCAAGACAGTGTTGCCATGGCACTCTATGTAGAAAACCGCTACAAAGGTCTGCGCTCACCACACAAACTCAAATCTGCAGTCTCTGGCTGTACTAGGGAATGCGCAGAAGCTCAATCCAAAGACTTTGGCATTATCGCCACAGAGAACGGCTGGAACCTATTTGTCTGCGGCAACGGTGGTATGAAACCGCGCCACGCCGATCTATTTGCCACTGATCTAGATGATGAGACACTGATTAAATATATAGACCGCTTTTTAATGTTCTATATCCGCACCGCAGATCGCCTACAACGCACCTCTGTATGGATGGACAATCTCGAAGGCGGATTAGAGTACCTCAAGCGGGTGGTTATCGAAGATTCTCTGGGAATCGCGGCCGAACTTGAACAACAGATGAGCCATATTGTCGGCACCTATCAATGCGAGTGGAAAACCACTATCGAAGATCCAGAGCGCCTCAAACGCTTTAAACAATTCGTCAATAGTGACCAAGAAGACGAACAGATTGTCTTTATTGAGGAGCGCGGACAGCTTAGACCAGCGACCGAACAAGAGCTACAAACAAAACTACAAGAGAGTGCATAGGTACTAATATGACTGATCACAAACAACCCACTGTACTGTGCAAAATATCTGATCTCATACCCAACTCCGGTATCTGCGCCAAGGCACAGGGAACACAGATTGCCCTGTTTTACCTGCCCGAGGAAACCCCTCAGGTATACGCCATTGGCAACTGGGACCCGATTGGCAAAGCCAATGTACTGTCCCGCGGCATAGTTGGCGATATCAATCAGCGTGTAGTGGTTGCCTCACCGCTCTACAAACAGCATTTCGATCTAGTCACTGGAGAGTGTATAGAAGACAGTGAAGTGACTCTGCCAGTATTCGCTGTTGAGATAAATGAAGATAGCGTGGTGCTAACTGATTGATCATTTCGACTGAAACCTTATCTATACAGAGAGTCGGGGCTAAAAAATACGTATTTTTTGTTCTAGGCAAGGCGCGCGAGAAGCCTGAGCGCAGTGTACATAAGCAAGGGAAGTCGCAGTGCAACACAGCATAGGGCAAAAAAGACCTTTTTTAGGACCGACTATTTATGGAAAATAATATTCTCAATTTGGTAAAAACACCGCCCTCCAGCACCGCTGGGCATATCTATCTGGTCGGTGCCGGCCCCGGCGATCCAGAACTGATTACCCTAAAGGCCATGCGCCTGTTGCAACAGGCCGATGCCATTGTCTACGACAGGCTGGCCAATCCGCAACTGCTGGACCATGCTCAGGAAAACTGTGATCTTATTTATGTGGGCAAAAAGCGCGATCAACACAGTCTGCCGCAAGAACAAATCAGCGAACTGCTAGTTGCACTGGCGCGTTGCGGGAAAAATGTCGTGCGCTTAAAAGGTGGCGACTGCTTTGTATTTGGGCGCGGTGGCGAGGAAGTTGATTATCTCAATCAACAGGGTATTAAATGCACCGTGATTCCCGGCATTACCGCCGCTACCGGTTGTGCCGCCGCCACACAAATCCCCCTAACCCATCGCGATCACGCCCATGCAGTAAGCTTTATCACTGGGCACCGCCAAAATGGAAAAATTGATATCAACTGGGATTTGGCACTGTGCAAAGACAGCACCGTGGTATTTTATATGGGTCTGTGCAATCTCCAAGATATCACCACAGAATTGATCAAGCGCGGCTGTCCCGCCGACAAACCCTTCGCCGTGGTAGCTCAGGGCACCTCAAACCAACAGCAAGTGGTCGTAGGGGATTTAAGCAATATTGCCAAAAAAGTCGAGAACGCCGCGCTGGCATCGCCGGCTCTGCTGATATTGGGCGATGTGGTAAAAGCTAATGGTTATGCGCAATCTCTAGCCAATCAAACCGCACTAAAACTAGCCACTACACTACCGGAGGTGGGGTAGTTTTATTTTAACGCCTCGGAAAAGTGATAACTTGCAATAGTAAAGCCCTGACCAAAGTAAAATTTATGGGCTCTTCCCCTGTGGGTGCCAGAGTCCAAATGCAAAAAATCACACCCAGCCTGTCGCGCCTGATGGCGCAACCAAGCAATCATTTTCTCACCATATCCCTTTGATCTGTGCGCGGATGCAGTTACCAAGTCGTCAATATAACAGTGCTTACCCATAAACAACTGAACATCTCTAAAAACGCACTTTTTCCGCGATAGCAGTGTCAGCTCTGTGCTCGAATCCTCATTTACTATCTGTAAACTGCGGCTCTCCGCGCATTGCTTCCTTGCTCTCACAAAAAAATCACTGTTTTTAGAAGTGTTCATATTTATTTAACAGCAATACGGAAACCTGCTACTTTTTGGCTATCCACCTGCAAAAAAGCCAATTTAAACCCCTGCTTTTCCATACTGCGCACGGTTTGCACAAATTGATCTTTTACTAAGTGTGGTCGCAACTCATTAATGACATCAAAACAATTTTCTATATCAGTGTCCGTCACTGCCATACAAAGCATAAAAACTCATAATCCATTCGGGTGTATATCCAGCCCTCTAGTTAGACTGGCAAATGGATTGACCTTGGGATCCAGCTCGCCACTGGCGTAGCCATAGGTCATTGCCTCCAATCCCAGAGGCACTATTTTCGGTGCATTGCCCGCTGTACCAAAGGCTTCGTAGCGAGCCACTGCGATATCTTTCATAGCCACTATGGTTTCCTTTAAGTAGGCGCGCGGATCAAACGCCGAGGTATTTTTCGCCAAAAACTGGCGTATAGTCCCTGTGGATGCCAAACGCAGATCTGTGTCTATATTGACCTTGCGTACCCCGTGTTTAATACCCTCGCATATCTGTTCTACGGGTACACCGTAGGTTTCTGGAATTTCACCGCCGTGTTGATTAATAATGGCCAGCCATTCTTGGGGCACTGAGGAAGAACCATGCATTACCAAATGGGTATTTGGAATTCTCTGATTAATTTGCCGAATACGATCAATGGCCAAGATATCCCCTGTGGGCGGGCGACTAAATTTGTAGGCGCCGTGAGAGGTACCGCAGGCAATAGCCAGAGCATCTACCTCTGTTTTGTTAACAAAATCAGCAGCTTCTTCAGGGTCGGTTAACATCTGCTCCTGACTGAGCACACAGTCTGCACCCACACCATCCTCTTCGCCCGCCTGTCCAGTTTCGAGCGAGCCCAAACAGCCTAGCTCACCTTCAACCGATACACCACAGGCATGGGCCATGGTGACTGCCTGACGGGTAACATCCACATTATATTCATAGCTTGAGGGGGTTTTGCCATCTTCCATTAGTGAACCGTCCATCATCACCGAGCTAAAGCCCAACTGAATGGAGCGTTGGCAAACTGCCGGGCTGGTGCCATGATCCTGATGCATACACACGGGGATATGTGGCCATTCTTCCATGGCCGCCTGAATTAAATGGCGCAGAAATGGTGCGCCCGCATACTTGCGCGCGCCCGCCGAGGCCTGAACAATCACTGGGCTCTGAGTTTGATCAGCAGCCAGCATAATGGCGCGCATCTGTTCTAGATTATTAACGTTAAATGCGGGTACGCCGTAATCATTTTCAGCGGCGTGATCCAGCAATTGTCTCATTGAAATAAGTGACATCGCCTCTATCCTTTTAGGTGAATTGCAATCCCTGCAACCGCGACACTGGAGAAAATTAGTCGCTGGTCGCTCGAGCTTTTAGCAGGGCAACGGCTGGTAACTCCTTGCCTTCAACATATTCTAAAAAAGCACCCCCACCAGTAGAAATATAGGACACCTGCTCAGCTATTTCATATTTATCGACTGCGGCAAGCGTGTCACCGCCACCGGCAATAGAAAAACCATCGCTTTCAGCAATGGCATAAGAAAGGGTTTTTGTGCCCTCGGCAAATTGATCAAACTCAAACACGCCCACAGGACCATTCCAAATAATGGTGCCCATAGATTTGATAAGCTGAGCTAATTGCTGTGCAGATTGGGGCCCAATATCAAAAATCATATCGTCCGCTTCAACATCATCTACCGACACCACACGCGCCTCGGCAGTTTCAGAAAATTCCTTACCCACTACAACGTCGGTAGGCAGGGGTATCTCAACTTTTTCCATCAATGCCTTGGCGGCAGGAATAAGATCGGGCTCATACAGGGATTTTCCTACTGGATGGCCAGCAGCCGCCAAGAAGGTGTTGGCAATACCACCGCCTACAATTAACTGATCTACTTTATCGGCTAGGGTTTCCAAAACCATTAATTTAGTTGAAACCTTTGAGCCTCCAACAATAGCGCCCACCGGAGATGCAGGGGTAGCCATAGCTTTTTCAAGGGCATTCAACTCATTGGCTAATAGCGGACCGGCACAGGCCACTGATGCAAATTTAGCCACCCCATGAGTGGAAGCTTGGGCGCGATGGGCGGTGCCAAAGGCATCCATAACAAAGATATCGCAAAGTTTCGCATAGGCTTCAGCAAGGGAGTCATCATTGGCTTTTTCGCCGCTGTTAAAACGCACATTTTCCAGTAGCGCTACCTGCCCACCTTCAACAGCGATGCCATTCTTCCAATCACTCACTAGTTGGACATGGGTGCCAAGCTGTTGACTGAGATAGTCAGCCACAGGTTGTAAGCTGTACTGCTCCTCGTATTGCCCCTCTGTGGGACGACCCAGATGAGACATCAAAATAACCTCTGCACCCTGATCCATAGCCAGCTTAATAGTAGGCAATACCGCCTTAATACGCGCATCGCTAGTCACCATGCCATTTTTGATAGGTACATTTAGATCTTCGCGGATCAAAACACGCTTTTGCTTAAGGTCTAAATCGGTCATTAATTTGATATTCATTGTTTTCCTTTAAATGTAGGTTTTGTAGGGAAAAATATACTTATTCAGCTAGATGCAATTCGGGGCCAGCTGCGCAATACATCAAGCATCCTATTGGCATAGCCCCATTCATTATCAAACCAGATAAGTACTTTAATCAATTTTTGTTGGCTCACTCTAGTTTGGCTGGCATCGACAATGCCGCTTCTCGGATCATGATTAAAATCACAGGAGGCCAACGGCTCTTCTGTATAACCCAGTATATTTATCAGCGGTCCCGAAGCAGCTTCAGCCAACGCTTTATTCACCACCTCTACATCAACAGCTTTTTTAACCAATACCGATAAATCTATTGCTGACACATTTAATGTGGGCACGCGCATTGCTTGTGCCTGAAAACAACCTGTCAAATTGGGCATTAACCGATCAATACCCAGTGCCAACCCTGTATCTACAGGTATGATGGAATTCATTGCCGCTCGCGTCTTACGCAGGTCTGTATGGTGGTAAGCATCCAACACCGGCTGGTCATTCATCGCTGAGTGAATAGTAGTTATAACTCCGCCTTCTACCGAAAAATTTTCGTCGAGTATTTGAATAACGGGAACTACGCAGTTGGTTGAACAGGAAGCACTCGAAATTATCTGCTCATTGCCGGTTAGCTGTTGATGGTTATACCCATAGACTATAGTGGCATCGACATCTGATTCTGCAGGCTGAGAAAATAGTACACGCTTAGCACCACTCTGCAAATGTTTTTCAGCGGTTTTTCGATCGCTAAAGCTACCACTACACTCCAGCACCACATCAACTTCAAGCTCTGCCCAAGGTAACTTCTCCAACCTATGGACATGCAAAATATCTATCCTGTCGGAAAAGATAGTAAGTGCGCACTCACTTACTTCTATATCCGCTAAAAATCTTCCATGAGTAGAATCATACCTTGTTAAATGAGCAATAGTTTTACTATCTGCCGGCTCATTGATGGCAACAATTTTAATCTGATCCTGAAGCTGAGATTCATAGACCGCTCTTAAAACAGAGCGGCCTATACGTCCATAGCCATTAATGGCTACGCGAATCATTAACCTATGGTCTCCATAACCTTAGACACGACATTTTCAACGGTAAAGCCAAACTCTTTCATTAATATATTCCCTGGTGCCGACTCACCAAAACTGGTCATGCCTACAACACGACCGTCCAAGCCGACAAATTTATGCCAGTAATCGGCATGTAGCGCTTCAACTGCCACTCGCGCTCTAATTGACTGTGGCAAAACTGTCTCCTGATAAGCTTTGTCCTGTTCACAGAATATTTCTGCACAGGGCATAGACACTACGTTGACCGCTATGCCTTTCTCAGCTAGCTGATCTGCAGCACTCACGGCCAACTCAACTTCTGAGCCCGTGGCAATTAGTATAGCCTGTGCATCATTGGCTTTACGCAACGTATAGCCACCTCGACCTACATTGCTTAGCTGTTCATCAGAACGTGCCATTGGCGCTAAACCCTGACGGCTAAATACCAAGGCACTTGGCCCGTCATTGCGCTCGATGGCACTTTTCCAGCTCACCGCCGATTCCACGGTATCACAGGGGCGCCAAGTATGAAGGTTAGGCGTGGCGCGCAGAGCACTTAATTGCTCTACTGGTTGGTGGGTAGGACCATCTTCACCTAGGCCAATTGAATCATGGGTGTAGACAAAAATACTCTGCTGCTTCATCAATGCCGCCATGCGTACCGCATTGCGCGCATATTCCATAAACATTAAGAAGGTCGCGCCATAGTTGATAAAGCCACCATGCAATGCGATACCGTTTATGATTGCACTCATACCAAATTCGCGCACACCATAGTAAAGATAGTTGCCATTGGCATTATCACCACTAATATCTTTACAGCCTGACCAAATCGTCAAGTTGGAACCCGCCAAATCAGCCGAGCCACCCAGTAACTCAGGAAGTAGTGGGCCAAACTCATTTAGGCAATTTTGAGACGCCTTACGCGAGGCGACTTTTTCCATTTTATCTTGGCATTGGCGAATATAGGCATCAGCTTTATCGCTAAAGTCGGCCGGAAGCTCGCCATTAGTGCGACGTTTAAATTCAGCGGCTAACTCTGGAAACTCTGACTGGTAGGCAGCAAACTGCTTATTCCATGCAGACTGTTCTGCCTGACCTTTTTCAACGCCGCTCCATGCCGAGTAATAATCTTCAGGAATTTCAAAGGCGTCATACTCCCAGCCAAGCTGTTCGCGGGTAAGCGCAATCTCATCTGCGCCCAGTGGTGCGCCATGGCAATCTTCTTTGCCTTGCTTATTTGGCGAGCCAAAACCAATCACCGTTTTACAGCAAATTAGTGTCGGCTTATCAGAGGCCTGCGCCTGTTTGATGGCGGCATCAATGGCATCTGAATCATGGCCGTCAACAGCAGGGATAACCTGCCAACCATAAGATCCAAAGCGCGCTGGCGTATCGTCAGTAAACCAACCGCCATCGCCGTTAGTGCCTGCAACATCACCATCAATTGAGATACCATTGTCGTCATAGAATGCAATTAACTTACCTAGTTTTAGCGTGCCAGCCAGTGAACATACCTCGTGAGAGATACCTTCCATTAAGCAGCCATCACCCAAGAATGTGTAGGTATGATGGTCAACAAGATTATGGCCTGGCTGATTAAACTGGGCTGCTAGAATTTTCTCCGCTAGCGCCATACCCACCGCATTACTAACCCCCTGACCCAGTGGACCTGTGGTGGTCTCAACACCCGGCGCATAACCATATTCTGGGTGCCCTGGCGTTTTTGAATGCAATTGGCGGAAATTCTTTATTTCTTCAATAGGCAAATCATAGCCCGTGAGATGCAACAGCGAGTATAAAAGCATGGAACCATGGCCATTAGACAAAACAAAACGATCTCTATTTGCCCATGTTGGATCTGCTGGATTATGTTTTAAATAGTCTCTCCACAATACTTCGGCAATATCTGCCATACCCATTGGGGCGCCCGGATGGCCGCTGTTAGCCTGTTGAACAGCGTCCATACTGAGAGCGCGAATAGCATTAGCGAGGTCTCGACGTGAGGCCATGAAATTTCACTCCTGAAACGGAAAATTTAGAGTCGCTATTGTCTCTTAGAAGACATCATCAGTAAACCAGAATTCATTATTTAACCCCATGAAATGGCAAATATTTTCAACCTTTTTTTACGCATCAAAATATTTTTATATAAAAATATTTTGATGGATAGCAGGAGCTGTGTTAAAATTGCCCAATGTCAGCAAATTCAAGCATTACAAGTACTTATGATCAGACTGCTCCCCAAGCAGTTGGCGCCATCGGCATCCTATGCAAAGCAGCCGGGGACCCTCTGCGCATCCAAATTCTAAAAGTTCTCCAACAAAATGCCTATGGTGTGTTAGAGCTTTGCCAAGTATTTGATATCCGTCAGTCGGCCATGAGTCATCATCTTAAAATACTTTCCAATGCTGGGCTGGTCTCTTCTAGACGCGAGGGTACAACTATTTTTTACCGTCGCAACCCGCTGAACCCAGATATTGATTTGCAAAGTATACAAAAAGCGCTATTTCAAGCAATTGATAAGGCCGTAGTCGACTCGGATATTGCTGAACGACTTGCGGATATCAACCGAGAACGCGCCAGCGCCTCAGTGGAATTTTTTAACCGCAATGTATCCCTGTTTGAAGAGAATCAGGACCTTATTGCTAGCTGGACTGACTACGGCGATAGTGTTGAAAGTCTTTTAGATAGTTCATTAAGCGCAACCACACAGGCTTTAGAGATTGGACCAGGTTATGGGCAGTTTCTTAAAAAGTTATGCGCTACATTTGACCAAGTCATTGCACTGGATAATAGTGAAGAAATGCTTGACCAATGCGCACAGCGGGTCAAAAAGCAGGGATTAAACAACATTAACTTTATGTATGGAGACACTTTTTCAGCCCTTGATGCAAAAATAAATGCCGATTTTATTTCGTTGAATATGGTTTTACATCACAACCCTATTCCTGGAGATATCATCAAACACTGCGCCGAACTTTTAACTCAAAATGGTGTTTTATTAATCACCGATCTGTGCGCCCATGATCAGGACTGGGTTAAACAATCCTGTGGCGATCTATGGCTGGGATTCGACCCAAAGGAAATCACCGACTGGGCGCAACATGCAGGGCTCGAAGAGGGCAATAGTTTATTTCTTACACAACGCAATGGATTTCGCATACAGCTTCGGCAGTTCAAGAAAGCCGCGACGACAACCTAAGGGAACCTTATGTCTACCTACAACCTTTTTACATCTGAGTCAGTATCTGAGGGACATCCAGATAAAATGGCCGACCAAATCTCCGATGCGGTATTAGATGCCATTATCGCCGATGATCCCCATGCACGCGTGGCGGTAGAAACCATGGTAAAAACCGGCATGGCGATTATCGCTGGCGAGGTGAGAACCAATACCTATGTGGACTTAGAGCAAATCGTTCGCGATGTGATCACCGATATTGGCTATGACCATTCTGACAAAGGCTTTGACGGCCACTCCTGCGCTGTTATCAACGCTATCGGCAAACAGTCGTCCGATATAGCTCAGGGCGTTGATGAAGCTGAAGATAAAGATAAAGATATTGGCGCTGGCGATCAGGGTCTGATGTTTGGTTATGCCAGCAATGAAACCGAGGTGCTGATGCCGGCACCTATTTACTATTCCCATCGTCTGGTAGAGCGCCAAGCGCAGTTGCGCAAAAATGGCACCCTAGATTGGTTGCGGCCCGATGCTAAAAGTCAGGTGACATTGCGCTATGAACAGGGGGTTCCTGTAGCTGTTGATGCCGTAGTGTTATCCACTCAGCATTCCCCAGATATTTCGCAGGTAGATCTTCGCAAAGCGGTACGCAGTGAAATAATTGATGCTGTGCTACCGGCTGAATGGCTACACAGCGACACTCAATACCATATTAATCCCACAGGTAACTTTGAGATTGGTGGCCCTATGGGTGACTGCGGTCTAACCGGTCGCAAAATTATAGTGGATACCTATGGCGGTATGGCTCATCACGGTGGTGGCGCTTTTTCTGGCAAGGATCCCACCAAAGTGGACCGCTCCGCCGCCTATGCTGGTCGCTATGTGGCCAAAAATATTGTCGCTGCGGGCTTGGCGGATCGCTGTGAAATTCAGATTTCATACGCCATTGGCGTGTCCGAGCCCACCTCCATTAGCATCAACACCTTTGGTTCAGGCAAGTTATCGGATGAAAAGATTGTAGGGCTGGTACGCGAGCACTTTGATCTACGACCGAGAGGGCTGATTGAAATGCTCGACCTACGCCGACCTATTTACCGACAAACTGCCTCCTATGGGCACTTTGGTCGCACAGAAACGGACTTTACTTGGGAAAAAACAGACAAAATTGCCGATCTACAAAAAGCACTGTAGTCCGAGCAAAAATTCGAGAGATTGCTTCATTGCATGCGCAATGACAGAAGCTTGAAACAGGTATTCTCTCTGTATTTATAAACTATATTTAAAAAGGTAAGTTGAAATGACAGTTTTACAGCCCGCTAATAACGAGAACTCATGTAGTGACTACAAGGTAGCTGATATCAGCTTGGCGGAATGGGGAAGAAAAGAGATCTCTATCGCCGAATCAGAAATGCCGGCACTGATGGCGTTGCGCGCAAAATACAGCGCACAACAACCATTGGCAGGTGCACGTATTTTAGGCTGTATCCATATGACCATTCAGACCGCGGTTCTTATTGAAACATTAGAAGCCTTAGGGGCAGAGGTTCGCTGGACCTCATGTAATATTTTCTCCACCCAAGACCACGCTGCTGCCGCTATAGCCGCTAATGGCACCCCAGTTTTTGCTTGGAAATGTGAAACTGAAGAGGAATATGACTGGTGTTTGGAGCAACAGGTGCTGAAAGATGGCAAGCCGTGGAATGCCAATATGGTATTGGATGACGGTGGCGATCTAACTGCCCTACTGCATCAAAAATACCCCGAGGTGTTAGATAAGGTGCATGGTATTACTGAAGAAACCACTACGGGTGTTCATCGTCTTTATGAAATGCTTGAAGCGGGCGAATTAAAAGTCCCAGCGATCAACGTCAATGACTCGGTGACCAAGTCAAAAAATGATAACAAATATGGTTGCCGTCATAGCCTTAACGATGCGATTAAACGCGCTACAGATCATCTATTGTCAGGCAAAAAAGCATTGGTTATTGGCTATGGCGATGTTGGCAAGGGCTCGGCACAATCTCTGCGCCAAGAGGGCATGATTGTCAAAGTGACTGAAGTTGATCCTATCTGTGCCATGCAAGCCTGTATGGATGGCTATGAAGTGGTATCGGTCTACAATCAGGGTGATATCCATCAGGGTGTCAACAGCCAGCTGCTTGCCAATACCGATCTTTTAGTCACCACCACAGGCAACTACAATGTCTGCGACGCCAATGTGCTAAGCGCACTAAAAAGCGGTTGTGTGGTGTGCAATATTGGGCACTTTGACAACGAAATCGATACCGCCTATATGCGTGATAATTGGCAGTGGGAAGAAATCAAACCACAGGTACACAAGGTCTACCGCGATCGCAATAATAATGACCATCTGCTACTGTTAGCCGAGGGTCGACTGGTGAATCTGGGCAATGCTACAG
Organism: Porticoccaceae bacterium; assembly: GCA_029246925.1. Classification (GTDB taxonomy): domain Bacteria; phylum Pseudomonadota; class Gammaproteobacteria; order Pseudomonadales; family Porticoccaceae; genus HTCC2207. The sequence goes on along the minus strand of JAQWMF010000023.1, from coordinate 18,460 downwards.
GACACCCCAGTCGCATTATGGATGGATCATTTGCCAATCAGGTATTGGCACAGATTGAACTCTATGGGCGCGCTTTTGCCAGTCAAGATAAAGCCACTCAAGCTGAGCTAATGGGCGTAGAGGTACTGCCTAAACATCTAGATGAAGAGGTAGCAGCGCATATGGTCAACGGATTTGGCGGCGTGATCACCAAGTTGACTCAGGAACAGGCAGACTATATTAATGTACCTGTAGATGGCCCCTTTAAAAACGATAGCTATAAATACTAAGCATTTGGAAACCCCTATGTCTATTCAACCACATATTAGTTTTGAATTTTTCGCGGCAAAAACTGAACAGGGCCGGCAAAAATTGCAGCTCACCTGCGAAAAACTCAATCGCTATAACCCAGAATTTTTCTCGGTAACCTATGGTGCGGGGGGATCTACGCGTGATACCACAAAACAACTGGTATTAGATCTTCAGCAACAGGGCTATCAAGCGGCACCTCATCTATCTTTTGGTGGCGACAGCCAAGAAACCGTTCTCGGATTAATCAATGAGTACCAGCAGGCGGGCATTTCAAACCTAGTGGCACTGCGTGGCGACCTGCCGTCTGGCATCGGCGGCACTACTCAGTTAGTACATGCCAACGAACTGGTGGCACTGATTCGGGAAAAAACCGGCGATCACTTTGATATTAATGTCGCCGCCTATCCAGAAATTCATCCCGAGGCAGAGAGCTACAGCAAGGATATCTATTGGTTGGGAGAAAAATTTAAGGCGGGCGCTAACCGTGCCATCACCCAGTATTTCTATAATCCTGATGCCTACTTCCAATTTGTAGATAACTGCCAAAAAGCCGGTATAGATAAGCCGATAGTGCCGGGCATTATGCCGTTGACCAACTACCATAATTTACTGCGATTCTCTGAGAACTGCGGCGCTGAAATCCCGCGCTGGTTACAGTGGCAGCTTAAAGAGCGCAGTGAAAATCAGCAAGATTTAATCAACTATGGCATCGACATTGTATCCAACCTATGTGAAACACTGTTGGCTGGTGGTGCGCCGGGACTACATTTTTACACCATGAACCAGTGGCAGATTTCCGATAGCCTATGTCAAAATCTAGGCTTGGTGAGTCAACCCTAGACCATGCGTATTCCCAGAGTCTATTCGCCGCAACCCCTGTCTATTGGCGACTGTATTGAGCTTGAAGCCGGTGCAGCACGCCATTTGACCTCGGTGCTACGAATGACTTCTGGGCAGCCAGTATGCCTGTTTAACGGCAGGGGCGGCGAGTACAGTGGCGAACTAGTGGAAGCCAAAAAGGGCAAGGCCTCGGTTGCCATCAACCACTTTGCAGATGTAGACCGAGAATCGCCCCTGTGCATTCATTTGGCAATTGGTATATCGCGCGGTGAACGCATGGATTGGATTATGCAAAAAGCCACCGAACTGGGGGTGAGTGAAATAACACCCTTATTTACCGAACGCTGTGAAGTAAAACTCAGCGGCGACAGGCTGGGCAAAAAAGTCCGCCACTGGCAACAGGTAGCTATCAGCGCCTGTGAACAGAGCCAGCGCAACAGCGTTCCGCAAATAAATAACCCCATCTTGCTAGAACAATGGCAACAACACTGTGAAGCATCACTCAAATTAGTACTGCATCACAGAAGCGCAAAAAGTCTTGGAGAAATGTCACCACCAAGTGGCGAGATTGCATTGCTTATAGGTCCAGAGGGTGGCCTCAGCGAGCGGGAAATCGAACAGGCAACATCCTTTGATTTTCTGCCTTTAGCCATAGGGCCCAGAGTACTGCGTACAGAAACCGCCCCCCTAGCTGCAATATCTATCCTGCAATCCCTTTGGGGAGATATGAGTTAGTGAGAAACAGGTCTAGCCTCAATAAGCAAAGCTTTTTAAAGCTGTTGTCTAGCCTGTTAATTTTTAACCCCATGCCCTTAATTGCCGAAGATTATACCCAAGCCGTGGGTACAATTTACTGCGATGGTGGTATCCGTGGAATTGCCACTCATATTAAAGTACCCAAAGATTTTGCCGCCAATCACTCCGTTATTGTGACCGCCGCCCATGTTATTTATAACCCACAAACCGACCAACTGTTTAGCCAATGCGATTACCGACCACAAAATAAACGACTTGGTGGTATTGAATTTAAGACAATATCTGCCCACAACTACTCAACCAAAAATAGCGATAAAGTTGACCAAGCTGAGTCTGATCTTATTTTTATCAAGCTAAAACATCGCGCCTATCAGCCAACTTTAAAGCTCTCTAAGAATTTTTCTAGCGAAGCATCAAAGCTTAGTTTTATTAGCTCTGATTTAGATAATTTTAAACAGACGGAATGCCAAAAAATTAATAACACTCATGTTACAAGCGACAAACTATTGCTACATAACTGCCCCGCCGATGTGGGGAGCTCGGGAAGCCCTATTATTGATGGGCAAAGTAGTGAACTAGTGGCAGTACACGGCGGAAGATTTAATTTTCAGACAACAAAAAATAGCCATAAAGATCCACAATGGATCGGTCAGGCTAGACGCATTGATTCAATGATCGACCTTAGTCTGAGGTCGCTAGGCTTAGAGCTCACTTATTCGTTCTAATCACAGCGGTTGATGCCAACTTATCATGCCAACCCTGCTTTCGTTTATCGAATGCAACCCATATGATCCCTATGAGCAAAAGTTTCGAGTAAAAGACTTATGCATGCTCCAAGTCTTAGAACCCCCAAGAGTGGTGTTAGTCGCTTGCGAGGACGCTAAAACCTAAAACACCTTCCCCCACGCCAAATACCCGAGGTAGGCCACTAAAAAAACACGAATCACGATGCTGTACGTGGAATAGACTAGTTTAATTTCACTTTGCTCATACTCAATACTTAGGTGTTTAAATGGATTAGCCCAAGGATTGAATCCAAACTGATAGTTGCCTTTCTCGGTTACTAGCTGGAGGACATTAACTGGGATGAAAATCTGTTTTGCTTTATATAAGTGGGCAGACTCTACTTCTGAGAAAGGAATATTCCAGCTTCCACACTCAATGTGGTCATCAAAGACTTTAAAAAAATCCCGTTTGGCAACAACCCAATTGTGAGAGTATCTAAGCTCTTTATCCTCTCGGTTCGTTGCCTTACAAAAACACTTGTATTTCACTCGAGCCCTCGTAAAACATAGCGTCGCAATAATCGGTGCGAGGTACGAGCTTCCGGCGCCGCAGGCGCGTAGTTAAATGCATTCGCGCTAAATCTTACCCAAAAGCCCGCATAAACAACTTTATTTTTAGCATCTTCCATGACACTTATCTCCAACTCATGTATTAACCACCGATAAATTGAATATAGACTAGTTATAAATAACAAAAAGTTAAAACAGAGAGATATGATTTTGATTCGCTCAGCTTAGGGGCAAGTAAAATACAATCTTGGATCAATCAGGCAAGGCGTACCGACAGTTCAATGATAAAAGATCTACAGAATTTTTTACGCCAGCTATAGCCTGCTTTACGTTAATTAACCGCGCAATCGAGAAGCTCAATCTGTTCGCGAATCACAACCTGCCCAGTGGAGGGGATCTGAAAAAATTTATAGGGGTTAGTAATGGCACCACCAGTAACACAATTATCACTGGGGAAGATATAGACCAAAGCCACGACTAATCGACCATTTTCGACAACCGTCTTACTGGTATCCAACTTTATAAAATAACCTGTAGTTGATCGCATACCCATATCTACTAGCAAAACCCTATAGAGGGAAAAATCAATCTGGGGAACTGTAGAATTGGGATAGTTGAGCAATAACTGTTGGTAATGTTTCGACGAACTTATAACCTGTACCTGCTTAATTGCATTTTCGTAAGCATAACTGTAGTTGCCCTGCTCAATAATCTCGATATCCTGTACCGCCAAAGACTCCGTTGGCGACGATTGATAATCGCGACGGCAGTGCGTGATAAGCTGTTCTTCGCGAACCAAAATATCCTTGGTGGTGGGCACCAATAAAAACATATAGGGCTGAACAGTTATTTCAGGCCATATACAATCATAGCCAGCGACATTATCGACTACAGTTACCTATCGACAACCGCAGGAATACTCTCAGGATCAAGAGAATGCTTGGCACTTCTCGCCCCCATATCGACTAACAAAATCTTATGGGTTGAAAAATCAATCCTACGTACCTTATCGGAATTTTGGTAGGCCATTAAAGTGGCCTCATACTGCTCCTTAGAAGATATAACCTGAAACTTTTTAGCACTATCGCCCAATCTATATTCATCTCCCTGATGAATAACCTCTAGACCCTCGGTGGGCTGTTTCATATTCGAAGGTTGAGAATCTTTGCTTGGCGAATGTTCATGCCCGCGGTTGCTACAACCCAACAGGCAACAGCACAACGCTACCACAAGCAAACTGAGTCTAATACAAAGCATCAGGCACCATCCATGGCTGAGAGGTCTTGCTATTCTAAGCCCGCCACATACCCTACTGTGGTTTTACAATAACTACCGAGCCGGCCAGCTTGTCATGCCAAGCCTGCTTGCGCTGATCAAAGGCAATCCAGAAAAAGCCCATAAGAATAACTAGAATAGAGAGAAAATAACCGAAGTACCTAACAACAGCTTGCCGCAATGTTAGGGCAGTCATAGTTTTAGCATCGACAATTTGGAGCTTCAATAAAATCTTTCCGGGTGTTCCCTGGTAACGTAACCAAAACCAAATAGTGAATATCACTGGCATCACATAACCGAGCATTACATCCCAAAAACCCAGAAAATACTCCTCGTAGCTGTACCAATAATCATGAACCCCATAGATAAGGGTTAAAGGCAGGGTGACAAGGACTAGCAGAATAACAGTATCTATTGCGGTGGCTAATGCGCGAATCCAAAATCCCGCATACACAACCTTATTTTCTGTATCCTCCATGATACTGGTCTCCAACTTATTTATTAACCCTGAACACAATAAATATAGACCAGTTAAAAGTGCCTGTCGGTTTAACCTTATTTATTACATATCTGAATAAGGGTTCTCCATATCAAAAGCAACCTCTTGAGCATAACCGGGAATACTAATACCCTCTTTGGTTTTGATAAGCCCTGATTCAAAGATCTTCAAGCAAGCTAGATGTAACAAAATTCACCACTCCCATCTCAATAGCGACAAATTAGTGCTTCATAACTGCCCCGTTCAAGAAGGTAGCTCGGGAAGTCCTTTATTAAACGCAAGCGGAGATGTTATCGCCATACATGGCGGAAGATTTACTGTTCAGACAGCAAAGGATAGCAAGGAAAGTACTGAATGGATTGGGCAGGCAAGGCGCGTTGATTCAAAGATTGATACTAGCCTAAGTCGCTAAGCAAAGATCTCACTTAGTTACTCTAATTACCGCTGTTGATGCCAATTTGTCGTGCCAGCCCTGCTTATGTTTATCGAAGGCAATCCAAATAATCCCTATGAGAAAACAGAGTATAGATGGCACGTAGCCAAAGTATCTAATAATCGCCTGACGAAAACTAATAGGCTGTAATGTTTTGATATCAACAACTTTCAGCCGCAACAACATCTTCCCGGGTGTTGCAGAAAAACGCACCCACAACCAAATTACAAGCATTACTGGGATTACAAACTCTATAAGAAAATGCCACGGACCCAAATAAAAGCTGTCATTGTTTTTATACTTATCAAATCCATAAATCATAGATACAGGCATACAGGTCAACAAAATAATTAAAATATTATCAATTGCTGTGGCGCAAAATCTTAACCAAAAACCCGCATAAACAATGTTATTTTCAGCATCTTCCATGTCACTCGTCTCCAACTTATTTATTAACCCTGAACAAAATAAATATAGACCAGTTTAAAGTGCCTGTCGGTTTAACCTTATTTATTACATATCTGAGTAAGGATTTTCCATATCAAAAGCAACCTCTTGAGCATAACCAGGAATACTAATGCCCTCTTTGGTGATCACAACCTTATCTTCATCGACCAAAGACTCACCAAAACGATAAACAACATCTAGCTGAGCGATATCAGCACGATTGGCATAGGCTTCGGCGTTATTTCTCGTGATCTCGCGCTTGGCAAAGTAAGCCTCGAGCTGATCACCATAACGTGCCGCCATCATTTTTTCTGCTTGCTGGGGAGATAACACCATTGCCGTCGCATTGTTGCCGCCAAACCCCTTAGAGTTAATAAAGGCGACATGCATATTGTTGTCGCTCATATCCATATCTTGCAGTGGGAATACGGTATGTTGCTGATTCACATCATCAGCCACTGCGCTAATGGTCTTAATACCGGGAATAATTTGGTACTTAAACGTGCCAAGAGCTGACATTAGCTGATCGCCACTGGCGGTTGAGATAGTGTGGCCCACATAGGATTTTACCGCGGTCACCGGCCAGTCATTAATATCAAAGGCTTCTGCTACCCGATTAATTAAGTCTGATTCTGTGGTGCGATTTGCCGGTGTACTGGAGCCATGGGCATGCACAAAACTGTGATTCTGCACGATTTCTTTACCCACAATACTGGCAGCTGCCGCTACAGCTTTGGCAAATGAAATCGTATTGCCTACACCGGGCGCTGAAATAGACTTTTTAACACCATCGGCATTAATAAAGATTTCGGGTATGGCGCCATGAACATCTGCACCTAGCTCGACAGTTAGCGCATCGTCCATCAAAACAACGTACTGAGTTCCCTCAGCTAGGGTAAAGCCACAGTTTTCACCAAAAGGACGGCTGGCACGACGCCAATCTGGGGTGTCTGCACCATCTAATTTACACAAATTTTCATCACTGCCTAGGGCGCTCATATTGGAGAAGCCTTCGGAAACCTCGGGCATAATCACAGATTCAGCATTGCCCACAATAGCGACGCGACGCACGCCACTGCGAATATCGCGTACTGCCGCCTGTAGGCAATATAGGAAGGTAGCACAGGCGCCAGTAATTGCTTCGGTGTGGCCGACACTACCTAACACATAGGCATTAATAAAATCGGCAGGCATAGAATTAAGACCCATAGGCACCTGCTTAGCGGTGGTTCGTCCGCCTTTTAAGCGCGCTTGAAATAGACCGCCAAAACCCTCTTCGCCCATTTGGCTAAAACCACTGGATGAGTAAACGCCTACCTCATCAGGCTTAACGGCATCGGCAATGGTTTGCCATTCAACACCCACCGAATGCAGCGCATCACTGGCGCCCATTAATGCCATCTGCAAAGTACGCGGATGGAAACGAGCGTTGTAGTGGTCGGCAGGATCAAACCCTTGAGGTAATTCCCCCGCGGCCTTTGCCGCCAGCTCATAGTCAGAGCTAACCAGAAGATCGCTGTCTTCGCTCAACTTAACTTCAAAATTGCCGTCCTGTAAATCGGTTAACTGCCAATGCTTGGGCATAACAGAGGGCAAATCACGCTTGGCGATGGTAAAAACTGCCTGAGACTCGGAACTTGCGCTTAAATTGACTTTTTTATTGCCCGAGACTGCACTTGGATCAAAAGAGGTAATTTTTCTAACAAGAGTGCCACTGAGAACCGTACTACGATACTGTTTATCTACTTCAGATGCATTAATAACCTGTGCATCTGCAGTTTCAAAACCCTGCTCTGTCTTTTTCACTAAACCCATTAGGCAAGCAAGGCTGACAATGGTTTGCTGCTGCTGGTTTTGCGGCAGCGATTCAAGAATCATGCGCCGAAATGCCTGATCTGATGAGCTACGACCAGCGGCATTGTATCCGCCATAACCGACAATAAGTGGCAATGAAACTGACATCCCTTCTCCCTAAATTATTTGATGTGCTTTATAACAGTTTAATAGTAATTCACTCACATTTATTTAATAATTTAGCCAATTTAATTAATTATTCAGACTTTTATGTTATATTTTTATTTATGATTTTTAATTTAACCCTATTACTTTGCGACAATATGCTGGTTTCCAGCACCACCTTGGCCGCAGAAATTTTCAATTTTGCACAAACTGCTGCCCACGCCAACCGAGAAAACACCAAGGAAATTAATATTCGCTGGTTAAGCCCCGATGGCAAGGCGGTTAAAACATCGGCCGGATTTGACCTTCACCCAACGCATTCCCTTAGCGATCTTTTTGAAAGCGACTTAGTGCATATTCCAGCTATGTGGCGTAATCCACGACCTGTGGTCGATAAATACCATGCCTATATTCCATGGCTACAGGAGCAACATAGGAAAAATTCAAATTTTACCGCTGTTGGAACCGGGGTATGCTTTCTTGCTGAGGCGGGGTTATTAGATGGTAAGCCTGCTACAACCCATTGGCACTACTTTGATCAGCTTCAGCGCCGCTACCCAAGAATACAACTAGAGCGCCAGCAATTTACGACTCAGGCCGGCAATATCTACTGTGCAGCCAGTGTGAATGCAATGGCAGAACTGATTATGCATCAGGTAGAACGTATTTTTGGTCGCGTCATTGCACGACAAGCGCAAAGAAACTTTTTTCATGAAATCCGCAACCTAACGGAATCTGCTAACCTTGAAGGGAGGCGGCAGGGAAAACATAGCGACGAAGCTATTGCTCAAGCACAAATTTGGATTCAGGATAACCTTGCCAAGCCACTAAGCATACCTAACCTGTCTGACCAGTTTGGCATGACTACTCGCACCTTTAACCGACGTTTTAAAGCCGCAACCGGCCAGACGCCAGTTGATTATTTGACCCATGTGCGAATGACGTTCGCCTGTGACTTACTAAAAAATACCGATCTATCTATATTAGAAATTGCTGGATTCAGCGGATTTAAAGATGCGACTTGGTTTTCATCGCGCTTTAGGCAGTGGTCTGGCGATACACCTAAGGCATATCGCCAAACTGTTAGAGCAAAACTTTTTGATTAGCGGTAAGACTAAATCACCCTAACTCGAATTACACCCTCAACTTGCTCAATTTGTTGCGTAATTTGCTCGGAAATATCGCCTTCAATATCGACGATATTGTAAGCAACTTCATTGCGGCTTTTATTGACCATATCTACAACATTTAGGTCAAAATCTGCCATTATGGAGAGCACATTACCAAGTACCTTAGGTACATTTTTATTGGCAAAGGTTAAACGACTGCCACCATTGCGTGATAACTTAGTGGGCGGAAAGTTAACCGAGTTATGGATATTGCCATTTTCGATATAGTCCATTAGCTGATTAGCCGCCATCACCGCACAGTTCTCTTCTGCTTCAGCAGTGCTCGCGCCAATATGGGGCATAGCAATAATTTTTGGGTTACCCAAGAATTCAGGTGTAGGGAAATCACAAATATAACCGGCGATGACACCACTCTCTAAAGCCTTGACTATATCCTCAGTGCTAACAATTTCTTCGCGAGCAAAGTTAAGAATTTTTGCTGTGCTCTTCATCACGCTCAATGTTTCGCTGTTAATAAGATGTTTGGTCGCAGGAATAGCTGGCACATGAAGCGTTACAAAGTCTGACTTTGCAAGCAATGCTTCAAGACTGTCCATTCGCTCAACCTGACTTGAAAGCTGCCATGCCGCTTCCACGGAAATAGCTGGATCATAACCCACAACGTCCATGCCTAGATCCAACGCAAGATTGGCGATAATGGATCCAATGGCACCCAAGCCAACCACACCTAATGTTTTACCGGTGATTTCTGCACCAGCAAAACGTTTTTTCTCTTTTTCAAGCAGTTTACCCATCTCGCCGGCGTCATCCATATGGGTCAGCCCTTGAACATAGTTCATGCCGCCATAGATATCACGTGAGCCTAACAGCAGACCGGCCACAATAAGTTCTTTTACCGCATTGGCATTAGCACCCGGCGTATTGAATACCACGATACCCTGATCAGTGTAATCCGCAACAGGGACGTTATTAACGCCAGCACCCGCTCTTGCAACCGCTAATAAACTCTCCGGAACCTGTTCCTCATGCAGCTTTTGGCTTCGCAAAATAAAACCTTGTGGATCAGACAGATCACTGCCTACCTCGTATTTTTCAGCTGCAAAACGGCTAAGGCCTTTGGAGGAGATTGCGTTATAGGTACGAATTTTGTACATAGTTAATTCTCTATTAGTTCTTTTCAGTTATTGGGCAGCTTGTGTATAGGCCCATTCTAGCCAGGGCAATAATGCTTCTAAATCGGACTGCTCAACCGTTGCGCCGCACCAGATTCGCAAACCTTCTGGGGCATCGCGGTAGGCGCCAATATCAAAGGCAACCGCTTCTTCTGCAAGCAGTGATACCATCTGCTTAACTTGATCGACATCAAGGTCAAGGCTCAAACAAACACTGGTGTTTGAAATTTGATCTGGCTCTTGAGCAAGAAAATCAATCCATGGTTTTGAATCCACAAAACCTTTAATCGTTGCCAAGTTAGCCTCAGATTTAGCAATGGCTGCAGACAGACCGCCAATCGATTTTACCCACTTCAATGCATCTAGATAGTCTGCCACACAAAGCATGGAGGGCGTATTAATCGTTGCACCACGGAAAATACCCTCTATTAATTTACCGCCTTTTGTAAGACGGAAAATTTTTGGCAATGGCCATGGCGGGGTGTAACTCTCAAGCCTCTCAACTGCACGCGGACTAAGGATTATCATGCCGTGCGCACCCTCACCGCCCAGCACTTTTTGCCAGCTGTAGGTGACAACATCCAATTTTTCCCATGGCATATCCATAGCAAAAACGGCAGAGGTGGCATCACAAATAGTAAGACCTGTTCGATCATTGCTGATCCAATCGGCATTGGGGACTTTTACCCCAGAGGTGGTTCCATTCCAGGTGAATATGCAATCATGCTCAGGGTTTGCCTGAGACATATCTGGTAACGCACCATAGTCGGCAGTGTAGCTATTAAGATTATCAAGTTTCAGTTGCTTCACTGCGTCTGTTAACCAGCCGTGGCCAAAGGATTCCCATGCAAAGATATCTACCGGACGCTGTCCCAGCACTGACCACATAATCATTTCAACAGCACCGGTGTCTGATGCTGGCACTACACCGACGCGATAGCCCTCTGGCAATCCTAAGATTTCAGCGGTTTCAGTACAGGCTAAACCCAGTGCTTTTTTGCCCAAAGAAGAGCGATGCGAACGCCCCAAAGTGTCAATTTGTAACTCATCAAGGTTGTAACCCGGACGCTTGGAACAGGGGCCTGATGAAAAATTTGGGTTATTTGGCTTTGTATTTGGTTTCATATTTTTTGCTTTGGCTATTGCCATTCTCTCCAACTTTAAAAAATAAAGAGCCACCGATTAAGTCGATGGCTCAAAAGTCGCATTCAGTTATTTAGTCTTGGCGGCGCGCTCTTTTTCAATAAGAAAATCAGCCACTTTAAGCATGCCTGAAAAACCACCGGCTTTGGTTGTACTTACGCGGTATTTTCCATTAACGATAATTTCTGGCGTACCGCGTACCTTGTATGCGCGCACTCTCGATTTTGACTGAGTAATCAGGCTAGTTGTGCCAAAAGAGTTGAATGCACTGGAAAATGTCTTAGCCTCAACGCCTGCTGCGGCAAAAAATGGCGCAAAGTCAACTTCACTCTTAATGGGCTTTTTCTGTAAATGGATCGCCTCAAAAATCGGCATATGTACCTTATCCAAAACATGTAGAATTTTTGCTACATAGTAAGCGCGAGCATAGGGTTCCATTTTTGACTGCCAGATTGCCGGCGTACTTTGAAAATCGACGTCCTGTGGCAGCTTTTTAGCCCATGCATGAACCTCAGGTTGAAAGCTGAAACAGTGGCCACAGGTGTAAGAAAATACCTCATTCACCTCAATTTTTTCTGGGTTGGCGGTTCTAACCTGTTGCGGAAGAACATCATAATGTTCACCCGCCTTATATTTTTCATCGGCCGCCTGACACATAGCCAAAGGGGCTAAAGCGAATACAAAAACAATTCTTTTAATCCATAACATCATTAATCTCCTTACAAAAATTTAACTCTCTAACAGATTAGTTCAATCCAGAAATATAATTTGCTAAAGCCTTAATTTCTTTATCACTTAAAGCCCTGGCAACAGCCTGCATTATTTTTGCATTGGCACCAGAGTTTCGCTCACCATTTCGGTAAGCCAATAATTGCTTCTCAGTGTATTCCGCATACTGTCCTCCCAGCGCAGGGTAGCCCGCAGGGCCATTGCCTTTACCCGAGGGGGAGTGGCATGCAATACAGGCAGCAACGCCGGTCTTTAGGTTGCCCGCACGATAAATATTTTCACCCAACTCAAGAACTTTCTTCGAATCGCTGATGCCCACTAGGGTTATTTCTTTAGCACCAGAAATTTGGATTTTTTTGCTGTTGTAATAGGCCGCCAAATCTTGCAAATCTTGGTCAGACATATAATCAAGCAATCCTGTCATTTCAACAATAACTCGCTCGCCGGCTTTAATGTGGCGCAATTGAGCAGTTAAATATTTTTCTCCAAGCCCTGCCAGTTTAGGAAAAGAAGCGATAGCGCTATTTCCATCCTGACCGTGGCAACCAGCACAGCTAGCGGTTTTCAGCTTTCCCGCTGCAACATCTCCGTTAGCCCAAACAGGCGCGGTTAAAAACAAAGCTATAAGGCCGTAAACAAAAAAGTTTCTCTTCATGGTTATTCCACATCTCACTATACGTTAGAATGGTCGAGCGTATTTAATGCAATATACGCGCGAACCTGTAAAAGGTAGTTAGCTCAATGAGCTTTAGCGCGCGCATTATATACTAATAAGCGATTTTTCTTAAGCCAAATTACAATGTCTTTTTACGGATAAAAAAAAGTGAACTTTAATACAGTCAAATTCTTAATTAGCGCCCAAACACTCCAGCAATGTCCGGACGATAGCGGCTGTGAGGTTGCCTTTGCAGGGCGCTCTAATGCTGGCAAATCTAGTGCTATAAACACTTTGACACGCAACAATGGGCTTGCGCGTACCAGTAAGACTCCCGGCCGGACCCAGCTAATCAATCACTTTGAAATAGAGCCTGAAAAGCGACTGGTTGATCTGCCGGGCTACGGCTATGCCAAAGTGCCAAAAGCTATCAAGGCTAAATGGGATAGAAACTTAGCTGAATATTTGCAAAATCGTAACAGCCTGTCTGGATTGGTTCTTTTAATGGATGTTCGACATCCCCTTCAGGACTACGACCAGCAAATGTTAAATTGGGCGGCCCAAGCAGGATTACCTGTCCATATTTTGCTGACAAAAGCAGACAAATTAAAACGCGGTCCCGCTATGAGCTCCCTACTTGGCGTAGAAAAACTACTGCGCGACATGGATCCAGGCTATACATTGTTAAGCGCTCAAATTTTTTCATCTCTGAAAAAAACTGGACTGCAAGAACTTGAGCAAAAACTCATTAGCTGGCTAGATGATTAAAAAAAGACCCTGATCAAAATGATTCAGGGTCTTTTGTTGCTCGGAGAGCTTACGCACTATTCTCACTAGGGGAAGAGAATTTACTTTTTATTGCTTGCATAGACTTAGACAGCACTACTGAATTAAGTTCAATTTTTATTTAAAAAATAATTTTTTAATGCGCCTCATCCCAATTATTTCCATCCCCTACATCAACGACCAGTTTAACGTGCAGGCTAGCTGCAGATTCCATGCACTCTGTAACGCCAGCTACAACCTGCTTAAATTCGCCCTCTGGCACCTCAAGCACTAGCTCATCGTGAACTTGCATAATCATTCGACTTTTAAGCTGGTTGCTTTGTAGCCATTGATCTACATTGATCATTGCTAGCTTAATTATATCTGCGGCCGTTCCCTGCATCGGGGCATTGATTGCAGTGCGTTCTGCTGCCTGACGCCGCATACCATTTCTGCTATTAATTTCAGGTAAATACAGTCGCCTGCCAAAGTGCGTTTCAACATAGCCATTTTCCGCTGCACTATGGCGAACCTGATTCATATAGTTTTGCACACCCGGGTAGCGCTGAAAATATAGATCAATATACTCAGCTGCTTGCTTGCGACCAATATTTAATTGCCGAGCTAAACCAAAGGCCGACATACCATAGATAAGGCCAAAATTAATCGCTTTAGCACTGCGCCGCTGATCTGTTGTTACCTGAGCTAGATTAACCCCAAATACCTCGGCCGCTGTAGCACTATGGATATCTTTCCCCTGTTCAAATGCTTTAAGTAAACTTTGATCCCCAGATAAATGCGCCATGATTCGCAGTTCAATTTGCGAGTAGTCCGCAGCAATTAAGCGGTGGCCTGGGGCAGCAATAAATGCCTGCCGTACCCGCCGTCCCTCAGCTGTTCGAATGGGAATATTTTGCAAATTGGGATCAGATGAGGACAGCCTGCCAGTCGCAGTTCCCGCTTGATGATAAGAGGTGTGAATTCTCTTGGTGGCGGGGTTGATCATTGTGGGAAGCTTGTCAGTATAGGTGGATTTTAACTTAGCTAGACTGCGATGCTCTAAAAGAACCTTTGGCAAAGGATAATCCAGCGCCAACTCCTGAAGAACCTCCTCTTTAGTTGAGGGCGCTCCTTTTGCTGTTTTCTTTAAAACGGGTATTTCTAGCTTTTCAAATAAGATCTCTGCCAACTGCTTGGGCGAAGCCAAATTAAACTGCTGACCGGCTAGATCCCAAGCCTGAGTTTCTAATCCCGCAAGACGTTCTGCTAGCTCCTGACTCTGCTGAAACAACAGGGTGTCATCAACCAGTGCGCCGGTGCGCTCAATGCGCGATAACACCTTTATCAATGGCAGCTCGATTTCTTCAAAAAGCGTTTTAAGTGGCAGTTCCGCCTGTACCTGAGGCCATAAAACCTGATGCAGGCGAAGCGTAATATCTGCATCTTCTGCCGCATAGGGACCAGCCTGCTCCAATGCAATTTGATTGAACCTAAGCTGAGACACACCCTTGCCGGCAATATCAGTGAAGCTTATGGTTTGTTTGTCCAAGTAGTGTAGAGCCAAACTATCCATATCATGCCGCGTGGCCACACTGTCCAAAACATAGGATTCCAGCATGGTATCAAAGGCAACGCCCTTAAGATTGATGCCATGTTGCGCCAGAACACTCATATCGTATTTTAAATTTTGACCTACTTTTTTTATTTTCGGGTTTTCAAGAATGGGTTTTATTGCGTTGAGTACAGCGTCTTTTGATAGCTGTTCTGGCGCCCCTAAATAATCGTGCCCAAACGGAATATAGGCGGCACTTCCAGCCTCGACAGCAACACTAATACCCACCAAATTTGCAATCATATAATTCAGGCTAGTGGTTTCTGTATCCACAGCAATTAGCGGACTATTTTGAAGTTTATCGAGCCATTGGGAAAACTGCTGTAAGTCCAATATTGTTTCATAGTGCGTAGTAGCTGGCTCTGCAACTTCAACTTCAACTTTATTTTCAGGGATTTCATTCTGCGTGACACTGGGGGTATTCTTATTGCCCGCAGAATCACTAAGCTCATTAATCCAAGTTTTAAATTCCATTTCTTGAAACTGATTCAATAATTCAACCTGATCAGGCGCTTGATTAACCAGTTGATCCACATTTAGATCAACTGCCACATCGGTTTTTATAGTCGCTAAAGTATAGGAAAGATAGGCTAGCTCTTTGTGCTCTTCTAGCTTGGCGGCCATGGTTTTAGCGCCGCGAAAACTTAGCCCCGCCACTTCGTCAAGGCGCTGATAGATAGAATCGAGACCACCTAGGCCCTGCAACAATCCCAATGCCGTCTTTTCTCCAACCCCGGGAACGCCGGGAATATTGTCCGATTTATCGCCCAAAAGCGCCAAATAATCAATAATAAGCTCAGGGGGTATTCCAAACTTAGCTATCACCCCTTCCCTGTCCAAATAAGTATCCGTCATGGTGTTTACTAAGCTGATATGCTCGTTGACAAGCTGCGCTATATCCTTGTCACCGGTTGAGATAATAACCGGTTGCTGTTGTTCTGTAGCCTGCACAGCGTATGTGCCAATAACATCGTCCGCCTCAACCCCTTCAATGCTAACCAGCGGCATACCCATGGCTTTTATAATATTATGGATAGGCTCAATCTGTGATCGCAACTCATCTGGCATCGGCGGGCGATTAGCTTTATATTCACTGTATATTTCATCGCGAAAGGTTTTACCCTTGGCGTCAAAAATCACGGCAGTAGTGCTATTGGGGTAATCCTTTTGCAGGCGTCGCATCATATTAATAACGCCCTTAACTGCGCCTGTTGGCAAGCCCTTACTGTTAGTTAAGGGCGGCAACGCATGAAAGGCTCTATAAAGATACGAAGAGCCGTCGACAAGTATTAATGGTGCTTTTTCGGTCATAGTTATCTAATTTCTTATTGCTTCAATCCAATTAGGATACATTATTTATTTGAAACAGGCTGAAAATTGAGTGGCCAATCCATAAATATAGGACTCATAACTTGGCAGCTCCGCATCTGATGCTACCGCTAGTATATCTATGGTGGTTGTGGGTACAGAGAGATCCTTTGCAACTGCCATTGCATCTTTATGCCCGTGTTGCGGCTCAATAAACACGCAGCTAACACCTCTTTTTTTACCCTCTAAACGTAAATTATATTGTGTTTTTGCACCCTGCTGTTTACCGCGCATATCTCTAATAGAGAGCCCTGATTGCAATTCAAATTCTTCGACAAAATAACCAAATCCCTGATGATGGACTACATAGTTGCCCTTTTTTGCATTGACCAACAAATCCTCAGTTATTTTTTGCGCACGTTCACTAAACACTTCGCCAGATTGAAGATTAAGGCGTTTCGATAAATTCTCGACTAATTGCTTCGCAAACGTCGACGATAACCAAATGTGCGGATCAATATCCTGATCATGGTGATCATGGCTATCAGTAGCGGTTACCTCATGATCTGGATAAATCAGATTCATTGCTGTAACCAGTTTCGTCGCAGGTACCGCCGCAAATTGCTTGGCAGCTCTAACTTCGAAGTCAGGTCCAATCCAAAACACTAAATTTGCACTGGAAAGTTTTCTAATATCTGACAGCTTAACGACATAATCATGTGGAGACTGTCCAGCAGGCATGATGTACTCAACCCTTACCCTATCTTTAAAGGCGGATTTAGCAATAATCGCCAGAGGCTTAATGCTAGTAACTATTAAAGGCTTGGCGCTATCCTGCGCTGAAACAGCTGGCGCAAAGGAAGTTAGGCCCATTAATAAGGCAATCCAAAAAACCCTAAATGTAATGTTATAATGTACCATTATATAAATTTACCACTTTTATTTGGCAATAATGCCTAGAATTACTATTTTTTTAACTAAATATATATGTTATATTATAACATATCTTTAAATCACTTGGGTATTCTATGCTCACTAATGCGCGGCTAGTACAACAGCCTCACGACCATGTTCGCTGTATTAATGCAGCCGTAGCTCGCGCTCATGAGATATGCGTCAACTCAAATGTACGCTTAACATCCACCCGAGAAGCTATATTAAAGCTGTTATGGCAAAGCCATCAACCATTAGGCGCATATCAGCTTCAACAGCAGTTAACCAGAGTCACTGATAAGCCTGTTGCACCCCCTACCATCTATAGAGCAATTGAATTTCTTATAGACCTAGGCTTAGCGCATCGAATTCCTTCAATAAATGCTTTTATTGGCTGTCCATTTCCTAATAGCGACCACAGTAATATCTTTTTGATTTGCCAAGAGTGCAAAACTGTAGCAGAAATAACAGATAATAAGGTTAATAATTTGCTAGGGAATCTAACCGATAAGGCCAAATTTAAGCTTAACTCGCAAACCATTGAGTTATTTGGGCTCTGCCCAAACTGTGAGTCTGGAGATAACGATGAATAAGCCGCTAATAAGCCTGCAATCTGTCAGTAAAACATATTCTGACAAGCCGATTTTGCAAAATATCTCCATGACAGTAAATAAGGGAGAAATTACCACCATTATTGGCCCTAATGGCGCCGGAAAATCGTCTCTAGTTAGGC
This sequence comes from Porticoccaceae bacterium, assembly GCA_029246925.1. Lineage (GTDB taxonomy): Bacteria > Pseudomonadota > Gammaproteobacteria > Pseudomonadales > Porticoccaceae > HTCC2207. The sequence goes on along the minus strand of JAQWMF010000023.1, from coordinate 485 downwards.
TTACTCTTGGACTTATTACTCCAGATAATGGCCAAATAGACCGTGCTAACGATCTAGTGATTGGCTATATGCCTCAAAAAATACATATAGACCCAACACTGCCAATTTCAACCTGCAGATTTTTGCAGCTAGCCAATACATCGCATGATGCCTGCCACAAAGCACTCGATCTCGTGGGTATTCCAGAAGTAAAAAACACCCCTTTTCATAAGCTTTCAGGCGGTGAAATGCAGCGCGCACTACTCGCCAGATCTATTTTGCGTCAACCCAACTTACTCGTATTAGATGAGCCTGTTCAGGGTGTTGATTTCAACGGCCAAAATGAACTTTACGGCCTGATAGGGGAGCTAAGATCATCGCTAAATTGCGGCATTGTTATGGTTTCTCACGATTTGCATCTGGTAATGTCGGCAACAGATCATGTTATTTGCCTAAATCATCATATTTGCTGTCAGGGCAAGCCCGAACAGGTCACTCAAGACCCT
>JAQWMF010000022.1 GCA_029246925.1 Porticoccaceae bacterium | reverse complement strand
TTCCAAGTTGATATGTCTGCAGTAGATACTAACGCTGATGGCGTTTATATTGCTGGCGGCGGCTTTGGTCAGGACGGTCATGCATTGACTGATAATGGCAGCGACGTATGGTCAGTAACACTTGATCTAGCGTTTAATGCTCAGTACATGTATAAATTCCGTAACCAGCCTTCATATGGCACATGGGACGGTTTTGAAGATCCTGTTGGCTTAATTGAAGGTGGCTGTAATATCGGTGCTTACAATGATCGCTTTGTTGATGTGGCAGAAGCCGACATCACATTGGATGTTGTAGCCTACGGTAGCTGTGATACAACACCTTATGTTGCTCCAGAAGCGCCAACGCTTCCGGCTGCACCAGTACCAACAGAGGCGGCTGATTCAGTTCTTTCTGTATTTGGTACTACATACGGTAACCTAGATGGCACTGACTTCAATCCTAACTGGGGTCAATCTACACAGGTAGAAGTAGGTGATAACCTTGCTTACACTAACTTGAACTATCAGGGTACGCAGTTTGCTAACTCAGATGTATCTGGTTACGAGTATCTCAATGTTGATTACTATGTAACTGAGTCATCAGCGGTTAACTTCTTCGTCATTAGCCCAGGAGCAGAGAAGGCTTATGCGCTTGATGTTTCTGTAGCGGATCAGTGGAATAGCGTTCAGATTCCATTAAGCCACTATGACAATGTTAATTTAGCAGATGTGTTCCAGTTCAAAGTAGATGGTAACGGTGCTGTTGCATTCAATAACATTTACTTCGGTGGTACTCCAGCGCCTGTAGATTCAGATGGCGACGGTGTTGCTGATGAATCAGATGCGTTCCCGAATGATGCGACTGAAACTGTAGATTCAGATGGTGATGGTGCTGGTGATAATGCTGATGCCTTCCCGAATGATCCGACTGAGACTGTTGATTCAGATGGCGACGGTGTTGGCGACAATGCTGATTATGCGCCAAATGATCCTGCAGTAACTGAGCAAGATCTTACAGTTGCAGTATTTACTGGTGCATTTGGTGGTGTTGAAGCGAATGGTTCTACATTTACTTTCCCAAGTTATGCTGAGGGTTGGGCTGGTGTTGCGAACGACAATACTGTTCTATATCCATTCTCATTCCCGCACGGTGGTACTGTGACCTTTACTGGTGCAGCGCCTTCAGGTGATGTGAATGTACGCTTTAGATTTGAGCGTATGCCTTGGCCAGATGTTGATCCAGCGTATGATACTGCGACGGTAACTGTTACTGGTACTGAAGAAGCAACTTACACTTTAGAGATCCCATCGCGAGGTGAGGACACGTTCAGCTCGTTCTTGCTGTACATTGTTGATCGTGATCTTCCAGTGGTTGTTAAGGATGTGCGTGTAACTGCTTCACCAGATCCATCAGTTGCCGTATTTAGTGGTGCATTTGGTGGTGTTGTAGTTGACGGTGAAACCTTTACATTCCCAGCAGGTGCTGAGGGATGGGCAGGTGTTGCTAATAACAATGCTGACTTGTATCCATTTAGCTTAGAGAATGGTGGTACGTTGACCTTTACTGGTTCAGCGGATGCTGATGTAAATGTGTACTTCAAGTTTGAAGCTGCACCTTACCCAGATACAGAGCCGTCATTTGCTTCAGATACTGTAACTGTTGCTGCTGGTTCAGCTGACTACAGTATTAATCTACCAGCACAGGGTTCGAACACACATAGCTCGTTCCTACTGTACTTGGTAGAGCGTGATCTACCCGTTACTATCAGTAATGTGAAAGTAACTGCTCACGGTGCTAACTGGGACTTTGATGGTAATGGTCATGTGGATGCGTTAACTGATGGTCTACTGCTTGTTCGTTATGCATTTGGACTGCGTGGTGAAATGCTATCTGATGGTTCAACGGCTCTTGATTCAACGCTATCAGCGGCTGAAGTTGAAGATAGATTAACCAAAGCCCATGATATCTCTGATATCGATGGTAATGGTTCGGTTGATCCACTGTCAGATGGTCTGTTGTTACTACGTCATCTATTTGCATTAGAGGGCGATGACCTAGTTGGTGGTGTTGTTCACCCAGATGGTACGCGTACAACAGCAGCAGAAATTGTAGACTACATCAATGGGCATATGCCTCAGTAGTATGCAAAATTGATCTAGATTTGATTGACGAATCTAGATTCAGAAAAAAGCCCTGATTTTTATCGGGGCTTTTTTTTGTCTACTCAATACTCATTGCATTCAATAAATACGACTGTACTGAGTCGTTTAAGTATCAGATACCTTGACGGATTGATGAGGAATATTTTAATAAAGATCAATCAATAGATGAGTACGTAACCGTAGGCTGAACGTCATTATTTGGTAGTGGGTCTGTTAAATTAACGGCGGCCTTATTAACTAGTAACTTCAATACTGCTACAAAGGTAATAGATAACTACAACTGTCAGCTTGGCATTAATTAGTGGTACTTCTGGCAATGGGTCTGCCTCTGTATTGGCAGGTGGTATACGCCTCGTGCGTTACGCCTATGGTAAGAGCTAATAGATTGATAGTTTAGTCGCGGCTGGATCAGTCTTATCGTACAGTGAAATTGGGTCTAATTTTGAACAAGCGAGAAATATTTCAGATACAGATGGGTTGATTCTATTGTGAGATCTGTTTGGTATTGATGATAGTTTGCTAACAGCAGGAATATTTTCTCAAACTGCCAGTCGAATAAATTTAGATGAGTTAAAAGCCCATCTTGAAAAGCATAGGCCATAAACTGAATGGCTGATTGTATGTAGTACTAAAAAGGGCCCCCACTGGGAGCCCTTTTTAACTATCTATGCGTGATAAAACCCATTAATAAGCACTACTTAATTAAGCGAAACCCTGCGGGAACACTAACGGCTGAGTAATTAACAGTGTAATTTGTTGAGCCGCCGTCAACTTTCTCAAATTCAATGGTCGCAAGATTGATTTGATTAGTTTGAGGCCACTGACCGTATATAGAAGCCCAGGCAAAGGGTAGAAATTGGTCGGTATTAGTATCGTTGTCGCGGTTATCAGTATCAGCCATTACCGTTTTAGGCGAAGTAGTTATGATGGCATCTACAGGGAATTGTTCGACGCTAACGGGCTTTATTGCGGAGCTATCATAATGGACGCGAAAGCCAATGCCAGTGGTTTGTGCATCTGAGGATTGGTATTCAACCATCAATGTACCTGTATTTCCGTACCACATAATGCCGTTATCATAGAGTCTTTGATACTTTATATTATCGATATCTTTTTGTTCTTCGGCTGTATCTGTTTCCTCAGCTGCTTCTGCATTTTCAGAGTTAACATCATCTTGATCATTATTTGCAGCATCAGTGTTTGTAGTGCTATTAGTACTGGTTGACTGACTTAGACTGCCAGTGGAGCTAGTACTGCCATAGCTTGAACTATTTTGACTATTTGAGGTGCCAGCATTCCCGTAGCCTGTATTATTTTGGCTGTATGATGCATTAGAATTTTCGTAGCCTGAATCATCCTGATTATAGGATGAGCCAGCATTCCCATAGTTTGAATTATCCTGATTATAGGATGAGCCGCTAGCCGCATAGCTTGAATTATTCTGACTATAGGAGGTGCTATTATCGTCGCTATTATTGGATTCCTTCTGGGCATAAAGCGTGTTTGGAGTTCCAGATTGGGCGCCATCTTTACTCGATGAGGTTTTAGTATCCTCGCTAATTGTATGCTCATGATCATTTGTAGTATGAGCATCTAGCGATTGTTGCTGCGAAATGGGAGTGTCAATCGGTGTATCTGTGTCGTTTCCCGCAATAAAGAAAACTAGAAAACCTATTGTGATAATCATGGCTGAAATTAATACTTTCATTGAATACTCCGCTCTTATTTTGTTATGTGAACCCTTTTTACGACTATACATCAGGATTTAAAGTTATAAAAGTAGCATCAAATTTTTAACCTATTTTAGGGTGGCCCTGTCGTATTTTAATTTCAAAATCCCTTTAATATTGGCGTTCCAAAAATTGGTGGGTTAGTATGCGCAATGACGTTATAGAAAGTAAATTAATAAAAAAAATAAATTTTGGAGAGAGAGTAATGTTTAATTTAACATCCAATAATTATAAAAAATCCTTTAGCCCTTTTGCAGGGTTAAAAGTCCTCATATTCTGGACAGTCTTTAGTGCTTTATTTACTGTAGGTTCTGCCGCCAATGCTAATGAGCAGGCTATTTCTATCAAAGATGATCCCATTGCTTCCTATGGAGAGGGTAATAGCATTACCATTTCCTACGAAGCTACTCAATCCAATCTCACCGGTCTTGGGTTGCGAGTTCATTATGATAGTTCAGTTATTACACTAGATGGATTTGAAGATGTGTTCACAAGCGACGCAATTACATTGCCAAGCACTACATCATTCAGTGATGATCAAGATTATGATAATGACAGCACAACGGATGCCTACTTTATCGCAAACTGGGCATCACTATTTGGTGTTTGGCCGGGATCTAATTCGACGGATCTGTTCACTGTACAATTTACTATTCAAGAGCCCGAAGGTGAGATTCCTGATAATGATTCCACGCCGATCAACTTTAGCGCATCAAGTACTGCCGCTGGTTATGCGTTTGCTGGGATCAATTATGTATTACCAATCACAAATGATTCTGATGGTGATGGTTGCCCTGATAGTGTGGATATATTTCCCTATGACCCAACAGAATGTTACGACAATGATGGTGATGGTATAGGTGATAATGCAGATCCCAACGATGATAATGATATAAGAAATGATGATGAAGATGCCTTCCCCTTTGACTCAACAGAATGGGAAGATACCGACGGCGATGGCATAGGTAACAATGCCGATATCGATGATGATAATGACGGTGTTCCCGATGAGGAAGACCGAGACCCATTAGATCCAACGATTGGTCGCCATACCCAAAATATATCGGTGATGGGTGAGCCTCTAGGTGTTATAGGTACCACAACCACAGTGGATATTGGTTACAGCACCACAGATGATCAAAATCAGCTGCCAGGTTTGGGGTTCCGTATTCATTTTGATAGTTCATTCCTGAGCATTAATGACACATTGGTGCATATAGACCAAGACCTTATTGTAGATGCAGAAGGACCGTTCTTCGATGAAGAAAACTACGATGGTAATGCTGCTACCGATCAATATATAACCCTAGCTTGGGCCTCAGTGGCTGGCAACTGGCCAAATACTGACTTGCCGGCAAAATTACTGTCAGTAGACTTTAATGTGTCAGAAGCTATTGAAACGGATACGGCCACAGCAACCACAGTTGCATTCTCCGCTATCAGTGTCTCTGCAGGCTATGATTTTGATTCAACAAGCTTTGATATGGACGTTTTAGCAGCTACTTGGGACTTTGATGGTAATGGCGAGGTAGATGCTCTCACTGACGGTCTAATATTGTTGAGATATACCTTTGGCCTGCGAGGAGATACTCTCACTCAGGATGTTATGGCAACTAATTCACCACTAACATCAAGCCAAGTTGAGTCTGAGGTAGTCAATGCCTTGGTCATTGCTGATATTGATGCCAATGGCGATGTAGATGCACTAACCGATGGTCTATTGTTGCTTCGCTATCTATTTGGCTTAGATGGAGAGCCTCTAGTGCAGGGTGTTACAGCCTATGGCGCAGAAAGATCTTCAGCGGATGAAGTCTTTGACTACATTACAAAGTATTTACCTCGATAGTTGACAATTTCGAGATAAAAAAGCTCTCTAGTTTCTAGAGAGCTTTTTTTTTGGCTACAAATTCTCTACTGAACTGGCATATAGCTATTAATATAAGCCGCAATATCTTCTGGCGTCTGACGTGAACCCTGAGAATAAACAGCGTCTTTAACCAGCCTATTGCCACCGAGACCGAATAGATGGCGCAGTAGTAACAGGCCATCGGAAAGAGCCCTTACTTGCCCATCGCCATTAATATCTGCAATATCTTTTGCCTCATCCAGATTTAACTGAATCTCGGTGTGAGAAAGCGGGGAATTTTCAGCGACAGCACCCTCAACCAGCACACTGTCTCTAAGATCAAACTCATAGCGCACTAAGAGCATACCGTCAGTCAATGCATCCCCCTGTCCATTGCCATCAAAGTCCCATGTCGTTCTGTAGATAGCCTGTTCCGCACTATCGACTACAGTTACAACGACCGCTTGCTGACTAGATATATTGGAATCATTAGTTGTTGTTACAGTAAAGCTGTACTGAGGTTGCGACTCATAGTTAGGGTTTGTGAATAAAGTAACTGCGCCAGTAACCACATCAATACTTAATCCATCGTCTCCAAGATACCTAGACCCAGATACCATGTCGGTCAAATCATCATTGTTGAGCATTACACCTGATATCTCAAATTGAGCAGATGTAACCCAAGGTTTAAGAGTAAAGTCCACCTCTAATATGGGTATTTCACTCGCCAAATTTAATGCCGTAGGGAAGTACACCTGAGCAAGCAAAATATCACCAGCTGAATACTCAGTATTAAAGAAAGATGCAAATGGATTTGATGGTGTAGAAATGTGGTCAGCCGTAATATATTCAATCTCATCAAGGTTGTAGCTGACAACCAAATCAAGATTCTCAATACCATCCGAATAGTTATACGCCATGGAAGCGTTAACCAATAATTGCAACGTTATTGAGCCATCGGCATTATCGACAAACCGTTGTTCAATAGCTCTAGTCTGCGAATGAAATGCTGAATTTACCGACAGGCTGTAAGTGACACCGTCGCGAGCACCTGTGGCAGCAGTATAGATCACCTGACCAGCGCCACCATTATTAACCGCGAAAGTATTATGACTATTTTCGTCCTTAGGGTAAGCATTATCGCAGTTCAGCAAATTGCCCGCCTCATCAATACCGTCACATGCATAAATAGCCACAGTGGCCGGGAAGTCATAAATACTAAATTCCTGTTCAGTAGGTTTGATAAAAAATATTTCGCCATTTAGGTATTTAAAAGCCCGCCGGTCAATAGTGGTTACAGGACCACTAATAATAACTGATACGAACTGTGTATTTTGAAAAGCATATTCACCAATACTGGTGACAGAGTTAGGGATAGCGACCGATATGAGATGGGTATCTCGAAAGGCTCCATTGTCAATGCGGGTATAGGTGCTGGGTATTTCAGCATGACCATTTTCGTCGATCAGAGTGACGGCGGTAGTTGGTTCTAGGGTGTTTGCAGAGATAATTGAGCTTAAAAGAATCCAAAAGAGGCATAAAGTCGCTTGAACCGAATAACTCACCTGAGAGATAAGTATCTTCATAATAAGGCCCTCTTTAGTTACAAAACATTCTCCTGTTAATGATTTAAAACATTCAAAAAGCTGTAGTTAAAAAAACCGATACCACCTGTCCAGCTCCAGAGCATTAATTAAATGTACTTTCCATTGATCAGGTAAGGGTCATTAAAATTTTAGCTTAGCAGTTGACAATAACCTATCTATTTGCTAACAGTCCATAGTGCTAAAGTATTAGGTGTAATGCTGTAATTTTATATAAATTTATATGGATTGTAGTGCTGTGGCTGGTTTGCAAGGGTTTTACAGGGTTCGATTTCATATAATCCAGTACCAGTCGGTCATAAAAAATATTGGACATAAGGGTCATAAGCATCTAGCAGCAGCACCGCTTGTTCTATTTTTGACATTTTATGTTGTTCTTAATTGAATCATTTAGACAATGTAAAAAGATACAAAAAAGCCCCGAATAATCGAGGCTTTTAAAGATATGGTGCCCAAGGGCGTGACAAATAGCCTAGCTATTTGGGCGCCGAAGGCGGTCCGCAGGACCGAGCATCTTCAGATGCGAGTCCATCGATCCACCGACATAAGGATATACGATGTAGTCATGTCGGAGTATTAAGGGATATAACTAAGTTCTGGGATGACAGCAATAGACACAATATGTCAGAGAATGATATTAGAAATATAACCTTTTTACCCCAAACTCTTAGGGGTACTAATATGTGGTCTCATAAAAAAGTGATGTGCTACATCAGTAATACTCATCTTCATGGAAGTATTTCTAGCTTTCTTCAGGGTAAGGGTGTTGATATAGATAATGATGTCTTTGCACTATCGCAAATGATTCAGTGGATATTTAGGGGTTGTATTCGCAATGGTGAGCCCATGACTGTTTGGATACCTTGCCAGCGCATGAGGCACCTTTTTCTCAAATGGTTGGGTTATAAAGAGGCAGAGCTGTTCTAGGTCTATCCAAACATCCCACAAAAATCTCAGCCCCCTAAACGTACCTAAACCATTCCAAAACTCCCCCTCTGGGTTGCCTTAAGGGTTCAAAAGTATCGTTAAACGATCCTGAGGGGACACTAGAGGGGACAAAATGTGCCTATTGACAGACTATGGGAAGAGGTTAAAGTAGCTTATACGCTACTGTATAGGGTTCTTTTGGTGCCTTAAGTGGGACTATTGACTGCCCTTGGGCACCATATCTTAAAGATTCCAAAAGTAACCCTTTGATGTCCCAGTAGTTTCCTTATTTTATATAACAAGATAATATGGGCATATGAAAAAAATTTGGAGTGACTGGTTAGAAACTAATAAAGAAAGTCTTAATCAGGGCTATGAGAAAGAATTTGCCAGTGAAGTACTAGCCAAAATCAATGGAATTGAACCAATTGACATCATCACACAGTACTCGTTTAAAGACAGTTTAAATAAAAATCGACGTATTGATTTTCTCATAAGAAATAAAAGTAAAGGATTTTTACTCGCTATTGAATTAGATGGTACTAATAAAGATAGGACGCATAAAGACTGGGCTGCATTTTTGGAGCGTCAGAATGATCTTCTTGAGGCTGTTGGTCCTTTACTAAGGTTTAGTAACAAACAATTTTTTGACGATCCAATTAGAGTTATAAGACGCATTGAAAAAACCCTTGATAAGCAAAGAATTGATGCGCAAATTAGGAGAAAAAATACAGAAGAAAAAACAAAACTTGAGAAGGACTTAAGTAGGCATCAAGCTGAGCTTGATTTCTTGGAAAACAAAATTAAAGAATCTCAATCTGCAGGGCAGTCAGAAAAGCCAATAAAAGCGCTCCAGTCAGAATTATCAAAAAAAGAATCTGAGTATAGAAGAGCTCAGAAAGAGCATGACCAATTGGTAATTCGGTTGCAGCATGATTTTCAAAAAAAGATTGATGATGCTTTAGCGGAAACACAAACTGAATTGGAAGGTTTAAAATTAGAGAATGAGATTATGAATAGGTTTGTTATGATAATAGCAGTCATAGCCGTTACAGGTTTGATTTTTATGTTAGGTCAGAATTCATTTGTTGGAAGTTCTCAAGCTCCGATAAATAATTTTGAGAAAAAAGTTGGATTAAATTCCAAATCTTTTGATTGCAGCAAGATTGATGCTCGTAATGCTCATTATTGCACTAATAAGTCTACAGTTGCTTGTGGGCCTATTGTTCAAATAAAACGCACATCAAAGAATGTCTTTTTAAATCTCTATGATAAATATCCTAATAGCCCGCTAACTGTTGTGATATGGAAAAATAAAATAAAAGGGGTTGAGGAAAGGATAGGGACTATTGATGGCATTGTATCTCAAACCGTGTGCGCGAGTGGTGTTATAAACAAATATAAAGATACTCTTCGAATCGAAATAAAAAATCCATACGCTTTGAGGGTAATGGAGCATTAATTATATTGATGATAAGTTAATATTTCCTCAACCATCGCTGAAGCATTCTTAGGCGATACCCCTCCCCATAACTCTCCCCAATCGACCTAGAACTCCACCCACCAATCTGATCAATGATCTCAGCAGGGCATTGCACCTCCCTTAATCGATCTCGCATACTATGCCTGAGTGAATGAATCACATAATCTTTCGAGATATTTGTCTGTACCCATCTGTTTAATGCGGCACTAGCTGAATTGGCATTACAAAGCTGAGCATTGGTGTAATCAGGAAAAGCAAACTTGGTCTTATTAGATGCTTTATTTGTCTAGCTGCCCACAGAGCTTCACTCACCAGTGGGATTTTTCTTTGGCTACCTTTAGTTTTTAAAGACCGCCAAGGGTGTGGTTTGATATCTATATAAGGTATTTCCTTATCCAGTTTAATATCATCAACAGCAAGACCTACCGCCTCAGCAAGGCGCATGCCTGTATCGGATATCAAGGCGATTAACCAGCGTTTACTATCATTCTCAGCTCTGCATTTAGACTGCAATAGTTTTAGTAAATCAGTAGGGAAGGGTTTGCGTTGGTTTACATCATCCAAGTCAGGAAAGAACACTTTAGAGAAGGGGTTTTTGCAATCCAAACCCTGCTCTGAAATGGTTAAGTTAATAATAGACCGAATAGTGGTGAAGTTGCGTTTAACAGAGGCAACCGTTAATCCTCTATCTAATGAGTAATCTCGAAAGGCGGCTGCATCTGAAGACAGATATTGGTCTATGGGTCTATCCTCAAGTACATCAATCACTGCTTGGATATTGCGCCTAGCACCCCTAAAAAATGTATCTGATTTATTGTTTCCTTTTAGTCTTAGGTATGTTGATAAGGCCTCAGAGAGGGTAGGGGCATTGGATGGTTCAAGCGGTTTTTGTCTTAACAGATGAAGAGCAGGAATATCCATGGAAGATAAACGCAAGGCCATCCAATAATCATCTAATCGCTGGGCAATTGATCGGGCTGCTTTGGCTGCTTCAAAGGGTGAAGCTGTCTTTAAAAACAGGCGAATACGTCTGGTTTTATAGTGGCCTTTAAGATCCAAAGGCACGTGTCGATTAAAGTAAAACGTTTTACCTTTAAGATAGAGATAAGAAGGGCAATTTTTGTCCCCCATACTGTCCCCCAGCAATCATGTTTAAGAAAACTGCTGGAACATCAAAGGGTTACTTTTGGAAACTTTAAGATATGGTGCCCAAGGGCGGAATCGAACCACCGACACGAGGATTTTCAATCCACTGCTCTACCAACTGAGCTACTTGGGCATTACTGCGAGGTCGCGTATTAAACCGTTTGCCGCGCCATTCGTCAAGGATTATTGGCTAGGTGGAACATATCCTTCTGCTTGATCCACATCTTCACCGTCAAAGAACTTTTCTCGTTGTTCTGCGAGGTAATGTCTAGCGGTTAAGTCCATCATATTTAAACGCATTTCATTGATTAAGGTCGTTTGATGCTCCATCCATTCTTGCCATGCTTCTTTGGACACATTTTTATAGATTTCCTCTCCCTTTGGACCGGGAAATGGTGGCATATCTAAGCCAGGTAATTCTTTTTTAAGCTTTTTACAAAGTACCATGCGAGCCATAGAGACCTCTTTTTAAGTGTTTAAAAGCGCCTTAATGGGCGCAGGCATCCCCAATGATAGAGGATTTTGTGCGTTATACCAGACCCAGTCACTATTTTCGCTAATAATGTTACAAGTTTCTTCAACCCTGACCTGTAATGGTTGATAGTCTAAATGAAAGTGACTAAAAGTGTGACGTTGCTGTTCTAAATAAGATTCAGATTTTATGGTTAGTCCTAATGTCTGGCAGGTAATTTTGAGTTCTGAGTATTGCTGAATCTGTGGTAAAACCCAAAGTCCACCCCATAACCCAGCGGGTGGATTTTTTTGTAGCAATATATCGCCCCTAGAATTGCGTAGCATCAAAAAAATAGATTCCCGAATAGGTATTGCCTTTTTGGGTTTTTTGCCAGGATACAGTGTTTGATTACCCTCTGCTAAAGCCTTGCAGTTACTTGCGATTGGGCAGTGGTTGCAATCAGGTGATTTTTTTGTACAAAGTAAAGCGCCGAGGTCCATCATGGCTTGCGTATATTGTTGAGTTTGTTGATCTGGATTATAACGTTCTGCGATATCCCATAGCTGATTATGCACCGCAGTTTTTCCCGGCCAACCATCGACTGCAGCAAATCGTGCCAGTACACGTTTAACATTACCATCCAATATAGCGGCGGGTTTGTTAAAGCCTATAGAGCGAATAGCACCGGCAGTAGAACGTCCAATACCGGGTAGTGCACTTAATTCTTCAACCGTATCTGGAAACTGTTGGTTCATTTCAAATGCAACTAGCTGAGCGGTTTTATGCAGGTTGCGTGCACGTGCGTAGTAGCCAAGGCCAGTCCAGTGATGAAGCACATTATCAATACTCGCCTTTGCTAGAACCTCAATGTGTGGAAAGCTTGTCAGAAAGCGTTCGAAATAGGGGATAACTGTAGATACTTGAGTTTGCTGAAGCATAATTTCAGATACCCAAACTCGATAGGGCGTTATAGGGTTTTGCCAAGGCAAGTCAGTGCGTCCCTGATGCTTATACCAATCTAAAACTGCTTGCTGAAAATCTCGCGGTTTCATAGCAATGCTAAAGCTTGGGTGATAAAAGTAACGTCTGAATTAGATTATTATCTGGTTTACATTTAAATTTATCGCCCAATGCCCCTTTGCATCTGAAAGGTATCTTGCGTTTCACAATCATTGGATTAATTTTGCAACCATTGGCGCTACTCCTTGATTGGGCTGCCAATGCCGTTGTATTAAGTTCATATCGCAATGTCGACAAGTTCAATTTGGCATTGCCATAGATATCAATGTTAGCCAATTTGGTTTGATATTCGCTAATTAATAAACGATTTTTTTTAAAGCGCAACTTTCCCGTTAAATCATCTAGCGCAGTATGTTCTGGCCAAGTTGTTTTAGGGATTGGTTTGCCGCCAAAAATTGCCGCAGCGTTACACAGTGTCTGTTCGAGATTGATACCTTTATAGGTCGGCTCATCAATGGTAATACTGCCGCTGCCGTCAAGAGACTGAAGAATTGATTCAGCAGTGTCTCCAGAGCCTTTGAAATCAGTTTCAAGGTTGAATCTTCCGCCAATATTCACCCTGTCCATAGATTCTGTAGCAGCGCTTAAATCAATATTTCTTATTGATGATTTAAAGGAGAATGTTGGTATTGCGCCCTGTAAATTTAGAGATGCCGTTGCGTTTAAATGGCCGTCAAAAATATCGCCATTAAGCGAGGTCAATCTGAAGATATTTTGATTGCCAAATAGATTGGCATAGAGATTAGATAACTTGATATCACCCAATTCAATGCCCATAAAATTCAACTCAAATTGGCTTTGTCCATGCCAGACAGCCATTGGAATAGCTAGGGGCGCAAGTAGTATTGAATTGTTCGAGTTGCTCGTTGCTTTAGTTTGATAGGCATTCAAATTCAGTGTTTTTCCAGAAACCACCGTATTGAGCTTATACTGTGGTTGATCTATATCCACATCAATATCAATTGCTTGGCCATCGATTAAAAGAGTCGTTTGAATCTTAGATAAACCGTCAACTTCAATATCAAAAAAACTATCAAAAGAAATGTTTTTTAATGCATTTGCATCGGCCATTTTCGGCACTATCAAATCGGGCACAAATCGTTTGGCTAATTTGAATTGCTGGATAAGATCAAAAGCCTCAGAGTTAATTTGACCCTGCATCTTAGTCAGATTATTTGATGCGTCAAAGTAACCGTTAATAGATAATTTATTAACATTTAACTGTAGGTCAGCGATGGATAAATCTGTCATTTTTTGATCAGAAAATTTTATACCAATCTCGGAGTCCAGTGATACTTTGATGCCTTTAGGGGTGACTAAGCTCAGTGATATTGGGAATTTTTTGCCAGTAGAATTCAGATCATTAATTGATATGTTAATCTGACTAAACTGCACAGGTAAGCTATTAGGTAAGGCATAAAGCACTCGACCATTGGCTATTAAAAACTGATTCAATGGAAATTGAGTGCGCTGACTCAGCAAGGAAAATAATGTTGAAATATCTACACCAAGACTAAGTTGATCTGCACTACCAGCCATTGATTGATCGCTAAGAACAAAATTGACCTTTTCAATGCTTATACCAAGAGGGAAAAGCTGCCATGCTAAATCGCCATCAATGCTAAGCTCAACCCCTGCATTCGTAGCAATTGACTCAATATCGGACTTAAATCGATTGGGGTCGATAACAAAGGTAACAACAAAAATACCTAAAGCGATTAATAGGATGAAGGAGAGCAGGCCGATCATCAGCCGTTTTAAGAATGTATTCAAATCATTACCTGTAGTATGCCTTTACTTACAAATAATATTCTACCTTAAACTGCTAGTGCTTAAAACGATGGATAGTCCCTAATCACATCGTTTTAAGCCTTAGTTTTGTTACATATTTATATTAAAAGCTGTAGTTAGCCTTTATACCAATATTTCTTCCTGGAAGTGGCACTTCCTCTTTCACAAAAGAGCTATGGTTTCTAGCTACTTTGTTCAATAGGTTTTTAGCAAAGAATGAAACTTTTAATACTTCAGTATCACTGGTTTTAATTTCTTTTGATAAAGAAAGATTTACCCATTGGAAGCCATCCGTTGGTGTTTCCCCATGATCATGGGGATCATCATTTTCAGTTCCAGTATCATCTTCATGATCGTCTTCATCAGCGGCAACTTTTGATTGCTTTTGAACATCTTTAATTGACACTAACAAATCCAAACCATTGTTGGCTTTGTAGTTTAAATTAAGAATATTTCGAGCAGGTACCGATCGAGGTATATAGCCACCCTGTTTAAATTGTGCATCTACATAATCTCGAGCAAGAGATACAGCAAGGTTACCATTCTTAAGCGCTATTGATCGAGAAATCTCTAATTCATAGCCTTTAAAAATTGCATCCTGTTGACGATATTCAGATATAACAAGACCTGTCTCTTCATCTTTATCTTCAGTATCGTATTGGTATATGTAGTTAGAAATACTATTTTTGTATAGGCTCAAATTAGCGTCGAAACCGGCAATAGCCGTATTAAAAGATAGATCAATATTATTAGCCTTTTCAGGGCTTAAAGTCGCATTGCCTTTCTCGAATCGCTGAGTTGCCAAATGAGGCCCGTTGACAAAAAGTTCCATTGCCGAAGGGGCTTTTTGCACGGACGAAACGCCAAAGTTAACATTTAAATTATCAGATAATTCACGACTTAGCGCTGTCGAGAAGCTAGTAAGATTATCATCATAGTTTCCCGCAACAGATTTTCGTTCGATCTGATCATGTCTAATACCAAAATCAAAATGTGCAAACGATAGATCGTGACTTAAGAAATAGCCTAACATCAGCTCATCAGATACAGTAAGTTCAAGGAACTTTTCTTTGCCGTCAATAGAGAACTCTTCTTCGCTAACGTTAAAGGCAATTTTTTGGTCATTGCCAATATCAAGATTAAGCCCCAACTCTAGAGAATCATTTCGAAAGACAGTGCCCTCATCGTGCTCCTCTTCCTCTTCTGGATGTTCTTCTTCTGCATGCTGCTCAGCAAGAACATACTCAGTATCGCGAATATAATATTCAGCACTATTAACAAAGCTACTATTGAAATTATAGCTACCTTCAAAATTCACAGTTTTTGAATCTGTTGTGCTAAATATTCTTTCTTCCTCTTCCTCTTCCTCTTCTTCAATACCCTCTTTAAGTACAGGGTCGCCACCACCTACTGGAACTTCACAGTCATCTGGATGCTCTTCACAATGATCGTGGTGTTCACCATGAAATGGAATACCATAGGTTGAGCTAGAATCCGCATAAGATAAGCCTACATAACCCCAGTCTTCTACCTTAGATAAACCCAGTTTAAATCCAGTTTTGGCAAAATCAGAGTTTTCAAGGGTATTGGCATCATGGTCATGCTCCTCTCCCTCATGCTCCTCTCCCTCATGCTCCTCAGTCACAGCACCCTCTGGAATAGCATAGTTACCCAAATTGGAATACTGAACACTTGATGAAACATTAATGCCACCAATATTTTCAGCAAAGCTCGCATTGCCAGTTTTACCGCTGTTGCCATCTTCATAGCCAGCGCCCACATTGAATTTAAAGGATTCAATATCTTGCTTAGCGATTGTATTATCAACGATATTAACAATACCGCCGATAGCACCATTGGCGTAAAGCAAAGAGGAAGGTCCTCGAACAATTTCAATTTGCTCTAGGTGCCCCAGATCAATTTCATTGGAATGATCTGGCCCCAGTGAAGATATATCTCGTACTACCTTGCCATTGTTAAGTACTTTGACTCGACTTCCACTTAATCCTCTAATAACAGGTTGACCCACAGCGGCACCAAAATCACTGGATGAAACACCCGCCAGCCCATCAATTAGACTGCCGATGCTTTGGGCTGCATCGCGGCTAATGGATTCACCATTAACAATATGCAGTGGATTTGAGATTTCATTTGCCGAAGCATCAATAAGTGAAGAAGTAACAATCACTTCTTCAAGTTCATTCGCCATACTGATGTTAGCAATAGCGGAACAGGCTATAACAGATAGCCCAATATACATTAGTTTTTTCATAATTAGTGTCTCTAAAATAAACAACGAAGCCCACTGAATAAACAGTACGCATAAAACGTAAAAATGTGTTGAAATTTTAAAGGCTAGAAGGGGGTGCTCTGGCAAAAAAGCCTGTGTTTTGTTGCGCGATCTGCGCACCAATAACCGCAATGGACTGCTTTTGGTTGCAGATTGGCAGAGAAATAACGGAGTTTTCCTGAGCCAGTGATGTCTCAGAGGATTGAACAACAGCAAATACACAGTCACTTACATGATGGCCATCATGGCTGTGAGCGGCAGAAACAGTAGTACTTAGCCCTAATAAAAGACTAAGTAAAATAGCAACTGTTGTTTTGGTAATTCTCATTTTTGTGATTATAAACGATATTGAACAATTATTAATACATGTTAACCAGTTTATATCATTCAGTAAGCTGTAAAAACCCATCGGTTTGCGCTTATAATATCGGCTTAAATGTTCTGACTTGGAGAACCCCATGACCGAGCGTACGGCAACAGTTACGCGCAACACGTTAGAATCACAGATTACTATCAGTGTGAATCTTGATGGCACCGGAAAAGCTAACCTAGTTACACCAGTTCCTTTCTTGAATCATATGCTCGATCAGATTGCCCGCCACGGGCTAGTAGATCTTGATATCAAGGCTACTGGCGATACTGAAATTGATGATCATCACACGGTTGAAGATATTGGTATTACTCTAGGTATGGCAATTGCCAAAGCGGTTGGCGATAAAAAGGGTCTAACTCGCTATGGTCATGCCTATGTGCCATTGGATGAAGCCCTGTCTCGTGTGGTTATGGATTTTTCAGGTCGTCCAGGGTTGATTATGAACGTTGATTTTGTTCGCAGTCATGTAGGCACCTTCGATGTTGATCTCACTTCAGAATTCTTCCAAGGTTTTGTCAACCACGGTCTTGTTTCCCTGCATATAGATAATTTGCGTGGCGCAAACGCCCACCATCAAGTGGAAACCATATTCAAAGCCTTTGGTCGTGCATTGCGTGTCGCAGTCAGCGAAGATCCCCGCATGTCCGGTGTTATGCCCTCCACTAAGGGCACACTGTAAACCTACAGCGATAGTACAACTATGAGTGATTTTCGCGATCATATTGCCGTTATTGATTATGGAATGGGTAATCTTCATTCCGTAGCCAAAGCACTTGAGCATGTGGCTCCCAGTGCTTTGGTGACAGTCACATCCGATCCAAAGGTGGTAGAAAATGCCGATCGAGTGGTATTTCCGGGTGTGGGTGCCATTCGCGACTGTATGCATGAAATACAGCGTCTTAATATTGGTCAGGTCGTGAAAAAAGCCATCCAAAGCAAACCTGTATTAGCTATCTGCGTGGGCATGCAAGCGCTAATGGAAAGCAGTGAAGAAAATGGTGGTATCGACTGCCTCAAAATAATGCCAGGGCAGGTTAAATACTTTGGTGAAAGCCTAACAGATCAACAGGGCAACAAGCTTAAAGTTCCCCATATGGGCTGGAACAATGTCAATCAGTCCCAAGACCATCCTCTTTGGCACAATATTCAGCAAGATAGTCGTTTCTATTTTGTGCATAGCTACTATGTTGAAGCCGTTAACAATCCCAATGTATTTGCCACCTGTGATTATGGCAAACAATTTGCCGCATCTGTCCAGCAGGGCAATCTATTTGCGGTGCAATTCCACCCAGAAAAAAGTGCTGATGCAGGGTTACAGTTATTAAGTAATTTCTGCCAATGGCAGGGTGGAGTCTAAGACCAAAATGCCCACTTCAGAAGATACCAGTGAGTTAATCGCGCGCCTAAATGGTGAAACTGCAAAAATAGAATGGCAGCAACTGCAAAAGCACTATGCATCCGGCAGTGTTATTGCTGTAGCCGCCGGTTTTGATTTGATTAAAGTCGCAATTGCGCTACATCAAGACGATACCGCCCAAATTAAACAATGGCTTGCCGAAGAATTAGTAACAGAGGTAACCGATAGTCAGGCGCAGCGTTGGTATGACCAAAATACCGCTGTTTGGGCGCTAGTAATTCCGCCTTTTGTTTTAGTTCAAGAAACAAAATCCAGTTAAAATCTACGAGTCTAAGCTTATTAATCAGCGGCAGCATAGATCCAGCAACTGCGACCCGATTTTAGCGTTGCTCTTATCCTTTGATAATCATCCACCTCATAATCATCCGCTCGGGCAATCTCTTCGCTAGATAATTCAAATACAGTGCCAGTTACCTCATCGCTAGGCGTTCCTGTGTATTGAAGAATAGGGTGGAACTCCTTACCACTCTCCCGAAGCACTCGTTGATCAGTAATACGTAGCTGTCCAACCGAATAAAGAGGTAAGCTATCCTTAAAGCCAACTAATTTGCGTCCAAAATTTGCCAGCTGAACATTTTCCAGCTGTAAGGTGCCATAAGAAAAAAGTAGTTCCATAAAAAATTTCTCCAACAATTCAGATGAAAGCATAAACTATGGCGCTACAGCCAAGCAAAATAATACCTATAAAAAAAGCCCTCTAATGGTTTTAGAGGGCTTTAAAATAGTGGATGTGCAAAAGATCAGGGGGTTTCGTCTGCTACTAGTTGATGATTAGCCATGCCTTCTAGCGCTTGTACCATAGCAGAGTGATCCGAGTCTTGAAGACCACGGGCAGCACAGCAGGTAAATAACTCCTGTGCTGTTGCTGTATTAGGCAGTGCAGCATTGATTTCGCGCCCAGTCGTTAAAGCTAAATTCAAATCTTTCTGATGTAAGCAAATTCTAAAGCCAGGATCAAAGGTACGATCCAACATTCTTTTTCCATGAACCTCGAGAATTTTGGAAGCGGCAAAGCCTCCCATTAGCGCTTCACGTACTTTACCGGGGTCTGCGCCAGCCTTAGAGGCAAACACTAGTGCCTCGGATACAGCTTCGATATTGAGCGCTACGATAATCTGATTGGCAACCTTGCAGGTCTGGCCATCGCCATTTTCACCAACACGAGTAATATTTTTACCCATGGCTTCAAACAGAGGCATTGCCCGATTAAAAGCATCCTGTGGACCACCGACCATAATAGTTAAGGCAGCCGATTTTGCACCCACCTCACCACCAGATACTGGGGCATCTAAGTAATCACACTCCTTTATATTGATACGCTTGGCAAACTTCTTGGTTGCCGTCGGCGATATTGAGCTCATATCAATCACTGTTTTTCCCTTAGATAGTCCATTAGCTACCCCAGTTTCATCAAACAGTACTTTTTCCACATCAGGGGTGTTAGGTACCATAGTAATAATAAAATCTGTGGCTTTTGCAACCTCTCTAGGGTCATCAAGTAAGGTGCCTTTATTCCCTAAAAGTTCCTCAGGTACTGCTTTATGTAGTTCTGAAAAATACAAATGATGGCCTGCCTTTTGCAAGTTTTTCGCCATCGGCAATCCCATAATACCAGTCCCTATAAAACCAATTTTGGCCATATTCAATCTCCTTAAATGTTTTGTATTTTAAATATTAGTTAGTTAGATATATTGTTTAATCCAACCCAGACCCTTCTCAGTGGAGTCTGCTGGAATATACTCTGCTCCAATCCAACCTTGGTAACCCAATTGATCAATAAATTTGATTAGAAAATCATAATTAATTTCTCCAGTGCCCGGTTCATGACGGCCTGGGTTATCTGCAAGCTGAAGATGCCCAATACGCGCGAGATTTTTTTGAATAGTAGATGATACTTCTCCCTCCATGCGTTGCATGTGGTAGATATCATATTGGTATGAGAGGTTGTTACTTCCCACTTCATCCAAAATCTTCATCGTCTGAGCGGTGTTATTTAGGAAAAATCTCGGAATATCGTAGGTGTTGATAGCTTCAATTAATAGCTTAATGCCATGCTGTTCTAACGTGTCAGATGCAAAGCGCAAATTATCAATAAAAGTTTCCTCCGCCTGTTCAGGGCTAATATCATTCGGAACAATGCCAGCTAAGGCATTGCATTGTCCGCAATTAAGATCCTTTGCATAGTCGATAGCCTGCTCAACACCGTCGCGAAACTCGCTTATCCGATCGGGGTGACAGGCAATACCGCGTTCGCCACTAGCCCAGTCTCCAGCGGGTAGATTAAATAACACTTGAGTGAGTTGATTGTCATCTAAGCGCTGTTTAATAGCATTAGAGGCATATTGATAAGGAAATAAATATTCCACGCCTTTAAAACCGGCACTAGCAGCTCGTTCAAATTTATCGAGAAAATCATATTCATTAAATAGCATAGATAAATTGGCACATATCTTTGGCATCGATCAGTCCTTTGTTCGTTCTATGTAAGTTTCATCAAAAGCAATAGCAGTGGGAGCATCTGCTATTGATTCAGCTAGATCTTCATGTTCAGTAATGTTGTCAATTTCTGTTCCCATAGCAATATTGGTGATCCTTTCCAAGATAATTTCTACTACCACAGGAACATGATGCCTTTCCATTAGGCTCTGCGCTTCTTCGAAAGCGCCGGCAATATCTCCGGGCTCCCTTACTCTTATTGCTTTACAGCCGAGACCTTCGATCACTGCGATATGATCCACGCCATAGCCCTCAAGCTCCGGCGCATTAATATTGTCAAAAGCCAACTGCACGCCATAGTCCATATCAAAGCCGCGTTGAGCCTGTCTGATAAGACCTAGATATGAGTTATTAACCAGTACGTGAATATAGGGCAGTTTGAATTGAGCGCCCACAGCCAGTTCTTCAATCATAAATTGAAAATCATAATCACCCGATAGGGCTACCACCTGACGCTCAGGGTCTGCAACGCAAACACCCAGAGCGGCGGGCACAGTCCAGCCTAGAGGGCCAGCCTGACCACAGTTGATCCAATGTCTAGGTTTATACACATGTAAAAACTGAGCGCCAGCAATCTGTGACAGGCCAATAGTGCTTACATAACAGGCATCTTTACCAAAGGCTTTGTTCATCTCTGCATACACTTTTTGTGGCTTGATAGGCGCCTCATCAAAACTGGTTTTGCGTAATAACTGAGTTTTTCTAGTCTGGCAATCGGATACCCAGCTGCTGCGGTCTTTTAAAATACCTTTGCGTTTCCAATCTTTTGCTTTCTCCACCAGTAACTCTAATGCTTCGCCAGCATCAGAAACTATGCCGTAATCAGGCTCAAAAACACGACCAATCTGGGTGGGCTCAATATCGATATGAACAAACTTGCGGCCCTTTGTGTAAATATCTGTAGAGCCTGTATGACGGTTTGCCCAGCGATTACCTATGCCAAACACGAAATCAGAAGCAAGCATGGTGGCATTTCCATAGCGGTGAGATGTTTGCAGTCCCACCATCCCAGCCATCAATGGATGATCATCTGGAATGGTACCCCATCCCATCAATGTCGGTACAACGGGTATGCCGGTGATCTCGGCAAATTCCTGTAATTTATCACTCGCATTAGCATTGATAACGCCACCGCCAGTTACGATAAGGGGGCGCTCTGCCTCATTTAGCATAGTAAGTGCTTTTTCAATCTGCGCTTCAGTAGCCTTTGGTTTATAGGCCGGCATGGGTTCATAGCTGTCTATATCAAATTCAATTTCAGCTAACTGAACATCAATGGGTAAATCTATTAAAACGGGACCCGGTCTTGAAGAGCGCATTAAATGAAATGCCTTTTGAAAAACGCGTGGCACTAGGGCAGGTTCACGCACGGTCACCGACCACTTGGTAACGCCTTCAGCAATTGTTTCAATATCAACCGCTTGAAAGTCCTCTTTGTGAAGTTTAGCGCGAGGCGCCTGACCGGTAATACAAAGAATAGGAATTGAATCTGCAATCGCAGAATACAATCCTGTGATCATATCTGTCCCCGCTGGCCCTGAGGTACCCACACAAACACCAATATTGCCAGGGTTAGCTCTGGTATAGCCCTCAGCCATATGGGATGCCCCTTCTACATGGCGCGCAAGGTAGTGATCAATGCGATCAGACCCATCATTGGATTGATCGGTATCATCATTGGATTTTTTCATCGCTGAATAGAATGGATTGATAGCGGCCCCTGGCACGCCAAATGTCGCTTTGACACCTTCTTTCTTTAACACTGCAACAGCAGCATCAACAGCTCTCATTTTACTCACAGTACAAGTCCTTTTGTTTTATTCCCTAAGTATGGGATTAGTTAAAGCATCACAGTTATCAATAATTATTGATTGATATTTGCGGGTTAAATATTTATCAATTTGCTGTTCTAGTTGCCAGCCTGATCTTTTAATTCCAGCCAGCGAGCCACAGTATTTCTCTCTTCTTGAGTCATACCGGTTTTATTCATAAATGGCATATTATGTGATTGCACACTTCTAGCATTTATCTGCGGGGCCCATTGATGGATATCATCCATAGTCTCCAATGCCACACCGCCAGGAGCCACTGAAAACACCTCATCAGTCGGACTTTTGGCATGACAGGTTGCGCAACGTTCTTTAATAATAGACAAAACTTGGACAGTTAGTTGAGACTTATCAATATTTTTTACAGTTACCGAAGGCATTATCTGTTTTGGAGCAATAAGGATCGCCAATGCCAGTGTTGCCATTGCAGAAACAATCAAAATTGAGGGCTTGTGTAGCCCCTTATGCTTAAGAATAAAAAACTGTCGAGCAATCGCTGTAATTGCGGTGATGGCTAACAGTATCAGCCAGTTAAAATTATGATCATAGGTTATAGGGTAATGGTTGCTGATCATTATAAACAGCAATGGCAAGGTCAAATAGGTGTTGTGTGTAGAGTGTAGCTTAGCTTTTTCGGCCCATTTAGCCTCGGGTTCTTTACCCTCAATAATCGCCGCTACCAAGGCCTTTTGTCCGGGAATAATCACCCGAAAAACGTTGCCCGCCATCAATGTGCCAATAACTGCACCAAAGTGAATATAGGCGCCGCGACCGCTAAATAGCTGCGTTAACAAGAAGGCAATGGTTGTGGCAAATAAAATCAATAAGGCCGAAATAACCAAGCCATTTTTGGCCAACTGGCTGGAGCAGAGCAGCTCGTAGATCACCCAACTGCCTAATATAATCCCCAAACCTAGTGCGATTGCCTGAAGTTGACTTAAATCAGCTACACGCTTATCAATTAGGTAAGAATCTGCACCTAAATAGTAGATGATGGCAAGCAACAGCATGCCGGTTATCCAAGTGGTATAGGCTTCCCATTTAAACCAGTGTAGGGTCTCAGGCATTTTTTCAGGCTGTAATCTATACTTGGCAACTTCATAGATACCGCCACCATGTATTGCCCATAAATCGCCTTTGATACCCTTATCTTTTTTCCATTGAGGAGGGTTTTGTAGGCTATTATCAAGCCAGACAAAATAAAATGAAGCGCCGATCCATGCCACGCCAGTGATGACATGTAACCAGCGAAAAATTAAGCTTAGCCATTCAATAATATAAGTTTCCATCTAACATTCCTTGTAACTATGATTTAGAAGTATAGGTGTCAGTTGTTCGATTACTGATCCCGATCGTGTACTTTAGTTCCTGCGGACCAAGTCTGTTTTACTGTGCGATCATCGCCCAGCATACTTAATACAAATAATTGCTCTAAAAGGTCATTGTGTTCATTAAGGCGCAGTTCCATCAATGGAGTAGAATGTTTATCTAAGACTACCAAGTCGGCTTCTTTTC
This sequence comes from Porticoccaceae bacterium, assembly GCA_029246925.1. Lineage (GTDB taxonomy): Bacteria > Pseudomonadota > Gammaproteobacteria > Pseudomonadales > Porticoccaceae > HTCC2207. Next base: position 13,402 of record JAQWMF010000022.1, on the reverse strand, counting down.
CAACCTCAAAATTGCCAATCTTATCGTCTAAATCAAGCGTTTTAGCACCACCTAAGGTAGCTAGATAAAACATTTTAAGAATAGAGACTGTTTGGCCGCGCAACTGCACCACTTTGTAGGCTTCATTCAGTGTTTGAAGAATAGAAAAACTCGTTCCACCGCCTACATCAGTCCCCATACCTACGTTAATATTGTTTTCTACTGCGCGACTTAGATTAAACAAGCCACTGCCGAGAAATAGATTAGACGTTGGGCAAAAAGCAATACCTGAATGCGTATCTACCATCCGTTGCCACTCGCTGTCACAAAGATGTATGCAGTGAGCAAACACACTGCGGCGTCCCAGTAATCCTGCGCGATCATAGGTAGCCAAATAGTTATCACAGTCGGGGAAAAGCTCTTTGACCCAAGCTACCTCATCAAGGTTTTCTGAAAGGTGGGTATGCATGTAAATATCTGGATATTCACGCATAAGTTGCCCAGCTTTCTGTAACTGCTCATAGCTAGAGGTGGGGGAGAATCTGGGTGTTACTGCATAGCGTAGACGACCGCGGTTGTGCCATTTCTCAATCAAAGACTTGCTGTCTTGATAGGATGACTCTGGGCAGTCCGTCAGATAATCCGGCGCATTGCGGTCCATCATCACTTTGCCGGCAATCATGCGCAAATTGCGTTGTTCACAGGCTTCAAAAAAAGCCTCTACTGATTGTTTGTGAACAGTGCCAAATACCAATGCCGTGGTAGTCCCTGCTCTAAGTAGTTCATTAAGAAATTTTTCAGCTATATTGCGCGCATAGGCTTTATCTTCAAATTTTCTTTCGGTAGGGAAGGTGTATTTATCTAGCCACTGTAAAAGCTGCTCTCCATAGGCGGCAATGATTTCCGTTTGAGGGAAGTGAATATGGGTATCCACAAAACCGGGCATAATCAAACTGTTTTTATGCTCAATGACTTCAGTTTTTGGATCCAGTTTTGTGATTGCCTGTGAAGCATCGGAAAGACTCTGTACAACGCCGTCTTTAATCACCAGTAAACCATCGGGGAAATACTCATAGCACAGCGGCTCTTGGACTCGATCCGGATCAGCCAAGAAATGCAGAATTTCGCCGCGGTGAGCTATCATAGACAATCTTCGTCATCTATTGTGATGCTAACGTTATCTGGAACTGCCACGAAATCGCAATTAGCTCCTTGACCACCGCGATCGACCACCAAAAATTGGTTTGCCTCATAGAGACTCATGCAGGAGTGATGCCAGGTTCCCTTGGCATAATTAACACCCTGATCAGGTCGAACTAGAAAACCCTTTAACTGGTTGTAATCAAATTCGCCGGGCTCGGTGACTACCACTATGTACGGGTTGTTGCCGATGGGCATAAAAGCCTGACTACCCAGTGGATGTCTCTCCATAACGCAGACACGGAAGGGCAGACAAACTTTTTGTGTATCTATAATACTGACGATGGTATGACCATTTTCATTGTTCACATCAACCTTGATTAAATCGTGATGACGATCGGCCAACCCGTGATTAATAGAAATTATTTGGTTTTCACTGTTGACTTCAATAACATCGCCATAGGGCGCAAAGCCTTGTTTTGTCAGTGGCTCGATTTGGAGTTTGATTTCAGTCATTAGCTACCTCTGTAGGTTGAGTATCCGAAGGGGGAGAGCAAAAGGGGAATATGATAGTGTTGGTCAATATTGTCGATGACGAAAACTATCTCTGCATATGGGTAGAACACTGCATCGCCAACAGCCGAAAAATACTGTTTGGTAGCAAAATGCATTTTGTAGGTTCCCACCGATAAAACAGTTTGCTGTTTACACAGATCGGTAATTCGACCATCATCATTGGTGTTGCCACTGCCAATAGGTTGCCACTGATCTTTTTCCAACTTAGATAGGGTTATTGCAACATTGCTAGCGGGAGTGCCGCGCGCAGTATCCAAAATATGTGTTGTGATGCCACTCATAGTAGTTTCTCCAAGCGAAGATGAAATATTTTTCGTTGTTCCTCACTGGCAATTTCAAGTTCCCTGTGACGATCGTTTTTTAAACGAGCACGAAGTAAATCGAGCATGTCCTCAGCGCCCTTTCCTGTAGCGCAAACAATAAAAATAAACCCATATTTTTCTTCATAGGCCCGATTTTCATCGGCAAGAGCGATAATTATTTGATCGCTAGCTTGGTTAGCGCCAGCTTGCTCTCCAGAAGCCAATGCTTTGGTGTTGGCATATTTGGCTTTTAGTGAGCTGACATCACCAATCTTTGGGTGACCCTCAAAGGCCTCTAGATAATCATGCTCAGTCATTTGATCCCAGTGCTGATCTGCGGCTTTTCGCACGGTATTAAAATCATTGTAGGGTCTGTCAGCGACCATTTTTTCTACCCAATGCTTGCTGGTACAGCACTGCATAAAAATATGTGTCGCACTATCGCGATCAACAGTATTTACTTCGTGTAAACTCATATTTTTTCTACAGCCTCCCAGTTTGGAAAACCAAAAATACGCAGGCGACTAATGCCGCCATCAGGATAAATATTCACTCTGACATGGGTAAATTCATCATCTTTTGAGCACAGAAGCTGATGGATAAATAAATGTTCGTGATCTGCGCGTAGCGCGGTTTTTTTGATAATGGTTTTCCAGCTAAGATTTTTGCCATCGGCGTTATTGCTGTGAGCAGCTTGAAGTGAAAACTGATCAGGGTAATTACCTTTAAAATGGGCAGTATCAAGAACGACTTTGCGAATCGTTCCCGCTAAACCTAATTTAATAATAGCCCAATCATTATTATTGTCACGGCGGCGTTTTGTTTCCCAGCCATCACCCATGTTTAAGCCTCGATTAGGCATAATTAGGTTGCTAGGAGAGCTAAAAAACATATCGCTAGCACTTATACCGCGACCACCGTTAATTACCGAGGCTAAATCGATTAATTCATGCTCAATAAAGTGGTCTCGGTTAAGTTTTGCTTCGCCGTAAACACGAAATCTAGCAACGCCGCCATCTGGGAATATTTTTAAGCGCACATGGGTCCATACTTTAGAGCTTTGGCAATCAAATAAATTTTGGCTGTGCGGCTGAACGGCCGAGTTGCTCAGTATTTCAGTCCATTGTGTATTTCCACTTCCTTCATCATCGATGTATGCAGCCTCTACAGAAACTGTCTCTGGCGCATTGCCGCGGAAAAAGTTTGTATCTATATCAAAGCCTTTAATTACACCCGGTATGCCAAGGCGAATTTCACACCAATCACAGTCTTCAGTGTAATCAACACGCCAGTTGCGGCGATAGCTTCGGCGTGATTCCCATCCATCCATCCACTGACCGGTATCGACAAAATAACCTTCTTTAAATACGCCACGGCCGGGTTTGACAAGATTCGAACAGTTGGCAAACCATTCGTCACTGCAATCTATAGCTCGTCCGCTTACACGCTCGCTCGCTAGATCGATATATTCACTTGAAAATTTATCATTGTAATCTTGAGTACTATTCATGGGGTTCCTTCCCTTAATTTTCTTATAATTTATTATTCGATAAAATAGGCATGCCCCTTGGGCTGCCTAATAATTGGTTATCCTTGTAGACCATCTGGCCTCGCACATAGGTTCGCTTAACAACGCCGCAAACTTCGCGCCCTTCATAGGGTGTTATTTTGTGGCGATATTTGATCATTTCAGGGTCGATGCAATAGCTTTGCTTTTCATCAAATACCACTAAATCTGCGTCATAACCACAGGCTATCTTCCCTTTTCTGTGCCCTAGCCCAGAAAAATTTGCCGGCTCAGTAGCCATCCAATTCACTACTTCAGGCAAGCTATAACCTCGCTTTTGTGCTTCGCTCCAAATAATAGATAGCCCAAATTGTAGAGAAGAAATACCACCCCAAGCGTTTTCAATATCACCGCTATCTATATGTTTTAGTGTCGGTGTACAGGGCGAGTGGTCAGAAACAATAAAGGAAATAGTCCCATCATTTAATCCCTGCCATAGCTGTTCTCGATTGTGTTGTTCACGAATTGGCGGACAGCATTTAAATAATGTTTTGCCGTCGGGAATATCTTCTGCAAATAAGGTTAAATAATGGGGGCAGGATTCAGCCGTTAATTTCAGATTCCGTTGTTGGGCAGACTTGATAGCCGGTAGGGCCTCTGCAGAGGAGAGATGCACAATATGAATTTTACCTGATACGCCCTTTGCTTTGGCTTTCTCAGCTAAATCAATCATCATATGGATCGCATCGTTTTCCCAGCTTTTAGGGCGTGACTTAAGAAAACTTTGGTATTTATCACCAATTGGAGGTGGGTCTTTTTCTTCGCCATCTAACTCAGCATGAATCAAATAGGGCACATTGTATTTAGCTAAAATATCTATAGCTTGAGAGAGGTGGCGCTCCTCAACTTTAGGAAAATCATCAATGCCAGAATGTATGGTAAAGGACTTCACTCCCAGCACGCCAGCCTGAATAAGCTCATCGAGATCATCCAAGCTATCAGGGACAACACCACCCCAAAATCCGCAATCAATCCATAATTTTCCAGCGAGTGCATCGAGTTTTTGTTTAAGAGCCTCTGCGCTTGTGGTTACTGGGCTACAGTTAAGAGGCATATCAACTACACAGGTAATGCCACCGGCAGCAGCAGACTGGGTTCCCGTATTAAAACCCTCCCATTCAGTGCGCCCAGGTTCATTGATATGAACATGAGTGTCCACCAAGCCGGGCATAATAATCTGATCACCAAGATCTTCAGTTTTTACCGATAATGTTGTTTTAAAATCAGCAATCTGAGTAATTTTCCCGTCCTCTACCAAAATTTGAGCGGGTCTAAGTTCTCCGTTCAAAACAACCTGAGTGCTTTTAAGGGCTAATATTGATGAATTCACTTTGTTCATCTACATACATCCTGTGCATCAGTTTTAGGTAATTTATTTTCGTGAAGAGGGTTATTTTTTAAATGTTGCCAATTTACCCCCTGTTGATGAGGCTGATCTGGGTGTTCGAGGTGATACTCGGAAATAATCTCTCCAGCTACAGCTACAGCTACTTCTGCGGGTAACTTGCCAGGGACGTCACTCAACCCCACAGGGCAGCGTATGGATGAGTAAAATTCAGGTTGATAGCCTTTGTGTTTGAAGCGCATTTGAAAGCGCTTCCATTTTGTTTGTGATCCGATCAAGCCTACATAGCGCGAATCATTTCGCAGTAAAATTGCTTCAGTAATTTTAAAATCTAGTGGGTGGTTATGGGTCATAACCACGTAATAAGCGTTTTCTGCCATTGATCCTACCTCATCACTTGGGGAATCACTGATAACCTTGGTTACATTGTGAGGAAGGCTTTCAGGGAATTCCTCTTCGCGGCTATCCACCCAATGAACTCGACAAGGTAGTTGTGAAAGAACGGATACCAGTGCTTTTCCTACATGCCCAGCGCCAAACAGCATAAGATTTATATTGGCCTTGATATAACTTTCAAACATTAGAGTGGCATGACCACCACAACACTGACCAAGCTTCGCCCCTAAAGGGAACTGCTCAATTTTTTGTTGGGAATCAGGTTTTAAAAGAAGTTCTTTAGCTCTTTCAATGGCCTTGTACTCCAGATGACCACCACCGATGGTTTGGTAGCTTTTTGAATGGCTAACTACCATTTTGGTGCCACAATTTCTTGGTGTAGAGCCCTTGGTCCCCAAAACAGTTATCAGTACATAGTCCTGATTTCTCGATTCCAAATTTAGCACTGCCTCGAACCACTTCATTGAATAACCTACATCGCCCTTGCACGCAATTCATTGCATGCTTTAAGTATGCGCTCCGGGGTAGCGGGGGCATCCAGCAAAGGACTGAGTTTATGATTTCTAAGGCTAGCAACCGCATCACAGAGGGCGCTCCACACAGAAATTCCGAGCATAAGCGGCGGTTCGCCAACCGCTTTTGAATGATAAATAGTGGCTTCAGCATTGGGGCTGTCCGGCAGTAGCTCGACATTAAATTCTGTAGGCGCATCGCCAATAGCAGGGATCTTGTAGCTAGCTGGCCCAGTGGTTAACAGACGACCCTGATCGTCCCAAACTAATTCCTCAGTGGTCAGCCAACCCATGCCCTGTATAAAGGCACCTTCAATCTGTCCTATGTCTATGGCCGGATTCAGCGATTTTCCTACATCTTGGCAGATATCGGTGCGCAACAACTTATTCTCACCGGTTAAGGTATCTACCAAAACTTCAGATACGGCGGCACCATTAGCGAAATAGAAAAACGGTTGGCCCTTGGCTTTCTCTCTGTCATAGTGAATCTTTGGTGTTTTGTAGTAGCCTGTGGCCGAGAGGCTAACGCGATTCATATAGGCTAATTGAACAAACTCAGAAAAACTAAAATGCTGGTCCCCAGCGATAACCTCGCCCGAACAAAATTTAACTTTATCGCTTTTGATTAAAAAGTGCTCACAGGCAAAATTGACCATTCGCTGCTTTATTTTTATGGCAGCATCTTTAGCCGCCATACCATTCAGATCGGTGCCTGATGAAGCGGCAGTAGGGGATGTATTGGGGACCTTGTCAGTGCGTGTTGCCGAGCAGTGTATACTGTCAACATGCACCTGAAATTCTGAAGCAACTACCTGAGCCACCTTGGTAAATAGGCCCTGTCCCATCTCAGTTCCGCCATGGTTAAGATGAATCGAGCCATCGGTATAAATATGAATTAATGCACCGGCTTGATTGAGATGTTGCACCGTAAATGAAATACCAAATTTCACCGGCGTCAACGCCAACCCTTTTTTGAGTATAGGGCTGGTTTGATTAAAGGCTTCTATCTGTTTGCGCCGCTGCCGGTAATTGGATGTTTTCTCCAATCGCTCGACCAGATCGGCGATAATATGTTGTTCAATTTTTTGCCCATAATGGGTGGTGTTGCGCTCGCCCTCATCGGTGTAAAAGTTTTCTTTTCTGACATCCAGAGGATCCCTGCCTACAGCGCGTGCAATACGATCGATGATATGCTCAATTGCCAAAACGCCTTGTGGTCCGCCAAATCCTCTAAATGCAGTATTCGATACAGTATTGGTTTTAACCCTGTGACCTATAACTCGGACATTTGGCAAATAGTAGGCGTTATCTGAATGAAACATGGCGCGATCGACGATTGCATCCGAGAGGTCAGGGGAGTTTCCGCAGCCTCCAGATAATGACATATCCAGTCCCAAAATACCCCCGTGGTCATTAAATCCCACCTTGTATTGACTGAGGAAATGATGTCGCTTGCCGGTAGCTTTCATATCGTCTGCGCGCGCTAGGCGGATTTTTACCGCGCGCCCAGTTTTGTGCGCTAACAGAGCGGCTAAACAGGCCCACTGATTGGCATTGGTCTCCTTGCCGCCAAAACCACCACCCATGCGGCGGGTATCCACAGTGACGAGGTTCATGGGTATATCGAGGACCTCGGCCACCAGTTTTTGCCCCTCGGTGGGGTTTTGTGTAGAGCAGTAAACTAGCATCCCGCCATCTTCGGCTGGCACACAGAGAGAGGCCTGTCCCTCTAAGTACATATGTTCCTGACCACCAATCCTAAAATCACCCTCGAGCCTCTGTGGTGATTGATCAATGACTTTCTGTGCCGATCCGCGTTGTTGTGTATGACTGGGTCTTACGAAATTTTGTTGATCTAGACCCTGTTCAATGGTGACCGATGGCTCTAGGGACTCATACTCGACCTCGGCAAGTGCAGCGGCTTTGCGTGCCAGCTTATAGCTAGTGGCGGCAACGGCAAATAGAACCTGACCGTGGAATTGAACTTCATCGCCCTCATTGACCATAATTGGGTCGCCGGGGAACACGGGGCCTATATCTCTGTGACCTGATATATCGTCCAGCGTTAAAATTGAGACCACACCCTCTGCAGCTCGCACTGCAGATAGATCAAGGCGTTTTATCAACCCTCGACTAACGGTACTCAGACCCACATAGGCATGCAGTCCGTCAATCGGGAGTAGCTGGTCATCAACATAAAGCGCTTCGCCGCTAACATGCTTGTGAGCACTTTCATGTTTTTGCCCAGTGCCAACAGTGCCATTTACCGCAGTATTGCCATCTCCCATTGGTGGGTTAGGTAAGTTACGCATACTGGGTAATCCTCACAGGTTGAATAGTGGGCTGTTCTAACTCTAAGAATAGACGATGCAACATATTTTGAGAGACTGAGAGGCGATATTCTGCAGAGGCTCTGAAATCTGTAATAGGCGTAAAGTCTTTTGCCAGCTCACTGGCGGCGAGCTCTATGGTTTGTTTATTCCATGGCTGATTGAGTATCGCGCGCTCACAATGTTGTGCTCGTTTTGGGATTTCTGCCATACCGCCAAAGGCGATGCGTATATCAGATACTTTGCCCTGATCAATTTGTAGGCTGAAGGCGCCGCAGGTGGCAGAAATATCATCTTCCAAACGCTTGCTGATTTTATAAGTTCTGAATAACTGTTGCGCCTCTGGTCGAGGGATAATTATTTTTTCAATAAACTCTGATGTTTGCAGAACAGTCACTTTATATTTAACAAAATAATCCTCAACTGCTACCAAGCGAGTTTGCTCACCTTTGCGAAGTAGCAACTGAGCATTTAAGGCGATCAGTACTGGGGGCATATCACCAATAGGTGATGCATTGCCGACATTGCCCGCGATGGTTCCCTGATTGCGAATTTGTAGTGAACCCAGCCTTTCAATCAACTCGTGTAGATCTGGATAGAGGTCGACCAGAGCGTCTTTGGACTGACTGTAAGTGACAGCGGCACCCAGTTCTAGATACTGGTCAGTGAGTTTGACCTGAGCCATATCGCGCACTCGGCCAGTGTAGATTAAGACCTCTGCATCGCGCAGGAATTGGGTGAACTCAAGGCATAAATCTGTTCCGCCCGCCAACAACTTGGCCTGTGGATACTCAAGTAATAGATTGGCCAGATCAGCCACCGAAGCGGGCGAGAAAAAATGCTTGCCAGCATTGCTCAGCGCCACCTCTGGTTGCTCTTTGTTTATTGTATTAAGAGCCTCCACTACCTTTTTTTCACTGCGACTAAAATGATCCTCGCAGGGAACCTCGTACATTTTTTCGGCCGCATCTACTATGGGTCGATAGCCGGTGCATCTGCACAGATTACCACCCAAACTTTCAATAGTTTTATGCGGATCAGATGTCTGACTGTTTTTACGCAAAGCAAACATCGACATAATAAATCCCGGCGTGCAAAAACCGCACTGAGAGCCATCACAGTCCACCATGGTCTGCTGAACCGGATGTAACTGATTGTTGTGTTTAAGATCTTCTGCGGTGATTAATTGTTTGCCATGAAGGCTTCCAACGGCAGTAATGCAGGCATTGGCAGAGCGATAGGTCAACTTATCGCCCTCGGCCTCAGCAATAACGACAGTACAGGCGCCACAGTCGCCCGAAGCACAGCCCTCTTTAGTGCCAGTGCGATAGAGATGTTCACGAAGATAGTCTAGAACCGTGGTGTTGGGGTCAATCTGATCAATAACCGTTGCAGATTGGTTGAGTAAAAACTTTACCATGCCTCATTCCTTTGAGTAGTACTTCCAAAATACCATTGAGGTCGAAAATTTTGACTCAATTGATTTGGTAATTTTACAAAACCTGACATATATGTCAACTGTCTAGTGTTTGCAAGGGTTTGAAGTCATGAGTTATAAAATTATGGATTAAAAAATCATTTATGGCGTAAAAAATAACACTTGACAAACATGTCAGGATTTGGAATCTTAGCCACTTCATTGGATGAAATTAACAAATCTAACCCTGACATGGAGGTTATGCGGGATGGACCTGAGTTCCAAAAATTCTCGATTATTTCTCGACGGTATTTCAAAGAGTTATCCAGGCTGTTTGGCCAATGACGGCATAAGCATTAGGGTAGAACCCGGCAGTATTCATGCTATTCTTGGCGAAAATGGTGCTGGCAAAAGCACCCTGATGAAAATTATCTATGGCGTGATTAAGCCAGATAGTGGACAGCTTTATTGGGAAGGGCAAGAAGCTCAAATTAATGCGCCAGTTGATGCTAGAAAATTAGGTATTGGCATGGTGTTTCAACACTTCTCCCTATTTCAAACTTTATCCGTCGTTGAAAATATAGCCTTGGGTTTGGATCAAAATTCAGCCAGTGACCTAGACAAGTTAGCTGAGCGAATAGTTGAGGTATCCACTAAATACGGTATGCCTTTGGAGCCTCATCGTTTGGTTCATACCCTTTCTACGGGCGAGCGCCAGCGTGTGGAAATTGTTCGCTGCCTTATCCAAGATATTAAATTACTCATTCTCGACGAACCCACCTCGGTACTAACACCTCAAGAAGTGACCTCTTTGTTTGATACATTGCGTCAGTTGGCAGCAGAGGGCAGCAGTATTCTGTTTATCAGTCATAAGTTAAAGGAGATTCAATCTCTTTGTGACTCTGCCACAGTGCTGCGAGCAGGGCGAGTTTCAGGCGCCTGTAATCCGCGCCAAGAAAGCACAACCAGCATGGCAAAAATGATGGTTGGTGATGAGACGCAAATTAGTAGTGAATATCCGAAAGCTTCAGATTCGCAGCCTGATTTTCTATCCGTTCAGCACCTAAATCTAAAAACCGATGATATTTTTGGTATTGACTTAAAAGAGATAAGTTTTAGTGCCAAACAGGGCGAAATTTTAGGTATTGCTGGCGTTGCTGGCAATGGTCAATCTGAATTGCTCGCTGCATTAAGTGGGGAAACAAAACTAGATGAAGCCAATGTGATTGTATTTCCAGAGTCTGATCTAACCCAATGCAACCCAATGCAGCGTCGCGCAATGGGTATGGGGTTTGTTCCCGAAGATCGTCTAGGGCATGGTGCAGTTCCCGATATGAGTCTGCGTGATAACGCGCTGTTAACAGGGTTTCTACAGGGATTAATTAGCCGAGGTTTTCTTAAACATAGAGCGATAGAAAATTTTACTCAATCAATTATCGATAAGTTTGATGTGAAGTGCCGTGGTCAAAGTAGTTTGGCAAGAAGTCTATCTGGCGGCAATTTACAAAAGTTCATCATAGGCCGAGAAGTACTTCAAACCCCTAAATGCCTAATAGCGGCGCACCCTACTTGGGGTGTTGATATTGGAGCGGCAACCAGTATCCATAAAGCATTAATTGCCCTGCGTGATCAGGGTGCATCAATTGTGATTATCTCAGAGGATATTGATGAGTTATTTACCATCAGCGACCGCATCTGTGCGCTGTTTGATGGTGAGTTATCTCCCATAAAGCCAACCGATGAAACCACAATTGATGAGTTGGGTAGTTGGATGGCGGGTATTTTTGCAAGGCAGCAGGTTGCCTAGGGATGTTTTTCTTACAGGAGTTGTTTTTATGAGAATAAAACTAGAGGCACGAGGCCAGCAGTCAAAGCTAATGTCCTATGCATCGCCAGTTTTGGCGGCAGTGCTTACGCTTATTTGCGGCGCATTGCTATTTTGGTTTTTGGGAAAGCCGCCTCTACAGGCTTTACATACCTTTTTGGTAATGCCGGTCAGCGATCTATACCGAATAGCCGAATTATTGGTGAAAGCTGGGCCTATTGTGCTCTGCGCCATCGGTTTATCAATCTGTTTTAGGGCCAATGTGTGGAATATTGGTGCAGAGGGTCAACTATTGATGGGTGGCTTAGTGGGGAGCTGTGCCGCGCTGTGGCTATTAGATGCCGAGGGTGTATGGGTACTTCCTGTTGTGCTAATAGCTGGTGTTTTAGGCGGTGCCGCTTGGGCCGCAATTCCGGCTTTTCTTAAAAATTATTTTAATACCAACGAAATTCTATCGACCATTATGCTCAATTATATCAGCCTAAATATTTTGTTACATGGCGTGCATGGGCCCCTGAAGGATCCCGATGGGTTTAACTTTCCTGAATCTGCGATGTTCTCTGACTGGCAGATCATGCCAGTTATATTAGAGGGAACTAGGCTCCATCTAGGCGTTACCTTTGCTCTATTTGCCATGGTTGCAATTTGGGTGTTAATGAGTCGAACCTTTGTAGGCTTTCAAATAAAAGTATTGGGTGGCGATGAGCGCTCTGCGCATTTTGCAGGCTTTAAAGAAAAGCGATTGGTATGGCTATGCCTTTTAATCTGCGGAGGTCTTGCTGGCCTAGCAGGGGTGGGTGAGGTAACGGGCCCAATTGGTCAGCTAGTACCGAATATCTCCCCTGGTTATGGGTACGCGGCAATTATCGTCGCTTTTTTAGGGCGCCTACATCCGCTGGGCATTATGCTTGCTGGGCTGCTGATGGCATTGCTCTATATGGGTGGTGAGATGGTTCAGATTCAACTGGATTTGCCGCGGGCTATCACCGGTGTATTTCAAGGGATGTTGCTATTGTTTTTATTAATCTGTGATGTGTTGATTGCTTATCGTCTGGTAATTGAAAAATCTATTTCCAAGACCACTGAGCCAGCTTTATCAATAGAACCACAGGCTGTTGCCATTGAGGGTAAATAAGTTATGGATATGGATCTTATCGCAAATATTTTATTCGCTACTATTCGGATGGGAACACCGCTGTTAATTGTTGCCATTGGTGAGTTGGTCTGCGAAAAATCTGGCGTACTTAATTTGGGCCAAGAGGGCATGATGCTAATGGGTGCAGTTGTCGGCTTTATGATTGCCTTTCATACCGATAGCCTGACGATGGGATTTGTCGCGGCAATTGTTGCTGGAGCCCTTATGTCACTGCTGTTTGCGGTAGTGACTATGCAATTTTATGCAAATCAAGTCGCAACGGGTCTAGCTTTGACTATACTAGGTGTAGGGTTAAGTGGATTTATAGGGCGGGGCTATGTAGGGGCAGCACTCTCAAGTGTAGAGTTTCAGATCCCTCTTCTTAGCAGTATCCCCTTTTTTGGCAAGGTGCTTTTTTCCCATGATTTACTGGTTTACATCTCAATTGCACTGGCGATTGCAGTTTACTGGTTTTTCAAGAGCACCAGAGCAGGGTTGATTGTGAAAGCTGTAGGTGAATCCCCAGAATCTGCACAATCATTGGGTCTTTCAGTATTAAAGGTTAGGTATTTGGCAATTATTTTTGGTGGTTCTATGGCTGGTTTGGCCGGGGGTTATTTATCCTTAATCGACACACCCCTGTGGGCCGAAAATATGACAGCGGGTCGCGGTTGGATTGCCTTGGCCTTGGTGGTATTTGCTAGCTGGAGGGTTGAGCGAGCTGTTCTTGGGGCTTACCTATTTGGATTTATGAGCATTATGCATTTGGTATTACAGAGTTTTGGTCTCTCTGTTTCGTCGAATCTTTTGGCGACACTGCCTTATGTGGCAACTGTTGTAGTGCTCGTTTTGCTGTCAAGAAACCAGCAGCGAATCAA
>JAQWMF010000021.1 GCA_029246925.1 Porticoccaceae bacterium | reverse complement strand
CTACCCCAGTGCTTGAATTGTTGGTAATGGTTATATGGTAGGCAAAAGCGTATTGATTTTCATCTGGTGTTGATTGTTTGGCTAGGTATTCGGTTTCAACAGATACGTTGATATCGAATGGATTGATGATATTTTCAATATCACTCATCTGATGGCCCCATATTTTTATTAATGCAATTGCACAGGGTGACGAATTCTTCCACAGTGAGCTGTTCTGGGCGCTTTGTTAGGTCGACAACCGCTGTATCCTGTGAAAGATATTGAGTCAATGTATTCAAACAGTTCTTTAATGTTTTACGACGCTGTTGAAAACATAGATTGACAATTTGGCTAAGTAATTTGAGGTTGTCAGCCTTATACGGAGCCTCAGAATAGGGCGTTAGACGAACAACGGCCGACTGTACTTTTGGCGCCGGATTAAATGATGTTGGCGGTACTGGAATAAGTGGCATTACACGGCAGTGGTATTGAATCATGACGGATAATCTGCCATAGCTTTTTTGTCCTGGAGAAGCACTTAGCCGATCAACTACCTCTCGCTGAAGCATAAAATGCATGTCCCGAATCTGTTCTCCAGTCTCTAGCAAATGAAAGAGAAGAGGCGTTGAAATATTATAAGGAAGATTTCCAACTAGGCGCAGTTTATTGCCCTGATAAAACTGAGAAAAATCCGTTTTTAATGCATCGCTATTAATAATGGATACTGAAGGGTAGCTAGCAAGTTTATGCGCTAAAAATTCTATAAGGTCACGATCTAATTCGACTAGCGTCATGCTAGGGCATAGCTTGACTAGATGTTCAGTGATTGCCCCCATTCCAGGGCCAATTTCGATAAGATTATCTTCGGGGGACGGATTAATAGCCGCCACAATTTGACCTATCACTTGCTGGTCAATTAGGAAATTCTGGCCAAATCGTTTTCTGGGTTTATGTTGAATGTTCAATCAACACCATCCATTTGCATAGTTGCCATTTGGGCAGCCGTGGCAATGGCAACTTCAAAACTTCCTGAATCAGCAATACCTTTTCCTGCTAGATCTAAAGCTGTGCCATGATCTACTGAGGTTCTAATAATGGGCAAGCCAAGAGTAATGTTAGCGGCTCGGCCAAAACCACTATGTTTAAGAACCGGCAAGCCTTGGTCATGGTACATGGCTAAAACAGCGTCAGCTGAGTTAAGGTACTTTGCAGTAAACAATGTATCAGCTGGCAGTGGGCCCACTATATCCATGCCCTGTTTTTGAAAATGACGTACAACTGGAGCAATAGTATCAATTTCTTCGCTACCAAGATGCCCGCTTTCACCGGCATGGGGGTTAAGACCGCAAATGAGTATTTTTGGTTGTTTTATAGCGAATTTAGTTTTTAGATCATGGTTGAGTATTTTAATAACACTATGTAATAGGTCTTGAGAAATGGCATCTGCAACCTCACGCAGTGGTAGGTGTGTGGTCGCTAGTGCAACGCGCATTTCTGCTGTTGCCAGCATCATTACAACAGTATCGGTATTAGTTTTTTGTGCTAGGTATTCTGTATGGCCTGAAAAATCGATACCCGCATCATTGATAATTGATTTCTGAACGGGCCCCGTAACTAATGCGTCGCATTGGTTAGCCTTACAGGCATTTATCGCGGCGTCCAAACAGTCTAGTACGTAACTGGCATTGTCGATATCTAGTGTTCCAGCTTGGCTTGGCTTGGCGAGTTGAACAGGGTATATGCAAAGCTCTCCAGATAGAAGCGGGGTTGGAGCTTGATTTTGGTCAAAGACTCTAAGCTTTAGGGGTAGCCCTAAAAGCTTGGCGCGTTGCGTTAATAGATCTGGATCGGCAAAGGCTACCAATTCTTGAGTACAACCCTGCTGTACCGATTGAATTAAAAGGTCGGGCCCAATGCCTGCAGGTTCCCCTGGCGTCACCGCCAATGTGAAGGTCATATTAATTAGATCTCTTTGATTTCGACATAAGCTTCATCACGAATTTTTTGCAGCCATACCTGTAGCTCTTCTGAGTACTTGCGCTGTCTCAACAGGTTGTCAGCGCGATTACGTAATATATCATCACTAAAATCCTGCATACGACGTTCGGTTACTTGCAGTATGTGCCAGCCAAATTGTGACTGGAAAGGTTCACTGATCTCATTGAGCGCAATACTGCTCATAGTTTGCTCAAACTCTGGGACAAACAAACCAGGCGTTGACCAGCCGAGATCGCCACCTTTTAGTGCCGAACCCGGATCTTCGGAATGCTGTTTTGCTAGGGCGAAAAAGTCATTACCTGCCAGAATTTTTTTGCGAAGGTCAGCGAGAAATTTGACAGTTTCCGCTTTATCGCGGACTTGGTTTGGTTTTAACAGAATATGCCGTGCAAAATGTTGCTCGATAAGATTTTTCTCGCCACCTCTGCGCTCATATAGTTTAAGTAAATGAAAGCCAGCGCCACTTCTAATAGACTTGGTTACTTCGCCGGGCTTAAGTCCTTTTAGAGCCTCTGTAAAGAGACTGGGTAGTTGAGCCTGTTTGCGCCAGCCAAGATTGCCGCCTTCAAGAGCACTTTGGTCATCGCTATTGACGATCGCTAGCTGTTTAAAATCATCGCCCTGATTAATTTTCTCACTGATGGAATCTAATTTTTTTTGCGCATCGTTAATCTCGCTGGTTGTTGCAGCGGAAGAAACTGAAATAAGGATTTGCCCAAGTTTAATCTCTGGAGAGGTCATTAATTTGCCCTCTTGAGAGTTCAGAAAGTTATTGAGCTCTTGATCGCTGATATGAATACCGCGCATAACGCTACCCTGTTGGACTTGTGCCATTATCATTTCATTGGCTATATCCTGACGCAGGGCAGTCATGGTAGAGCCGCTAGCATGGACCTGTGCAATATAGTCTTGCACACTGAGGTTGTTATCCGCTGCCAGCCGTGAAATTGTTTGGTCTATTTCTTGATCTGCAATGCGAACACCTGCATTAAAGCCTATATTAAGTTGCAAACGTTCAGAGATTAGGCGCTCCAAAACCTGCTTTTTCAATATATCTTCAGCTGGGGGCTGTGTCCCGGATTTTTGTATACTACTGTAGACGGATACCGTGCGTTGATTGAGTTCACTTTGCAGTACTATGTCATCGTTTACGATGGCCGCCACGCGATCCAGCAGAGCAACCTTAGCCTCAATAGAGGTTGAGACTAAAGCACAAACAATAAAGCTTAAAGTGAAAGCGCCTTTCTGTGATGGATTAAAAATGTTCCAGAGGTTCATAACCATAGATTCCTTTTTTCAAAATTGAGGCCACACGCCCACCGGTTCCAGCAATGCCCTTAAATTGTATTTGTAAGAATACACCGTTTCTCATTGCCAGCTCCTGCTCGGGTATTTGGCTTTCATTCTGCCTATCAAGCCAGCGCCGAACAACTAGCCCTGCGCGCCAGCAGCAGTTGTTATATTCGAACCCAGAAAACAGTTCAAGTTCCCGATTATTTGTATAATCATGATGCCACCGACCGACCCAATTAAAGTCATTTCCAGCAGGGATATAAAATGACATATCAAGTTGTTCTATTGGTAGGCTGTTGTTTAGTTCAGGCTCAAGACGCGAATACCTATAGCTTATATTGAATAGTTTATCTTTATTCTTATAGTATAAGTTGGCGGATCCATTGGCCCAGTACGTATTTTGGTTGCTATAGACAACCTCGTTACTTAATCGCCATTGGTCATTTATGTTATAAATCATTTCAAGCGCTAAATCTGACTTTTTTCGTTCAAGATCAGGTTGCACTTCAGCATTATTGGGTAGGGCTACTCTGCGATCATCCAAATAAATAGCCTGAGCTACGCTAGCACGAAATTTTTCATTACCATTTTTTTTATTTATTAGGCTGGTGGATAATCCAATAGTGAGTCGATGATCATCTGAAATTCTGTCCCCTCCTATAAAGCGATTATCGTTAAAAAGTTGTGAATAGGCGGGCCCAATTTCTTTGGTATCAAAGTCAGGTAAGGATTGTTGGTCGCGAAATTTAGATTTTACATAGAAGAGGCGCGGCTCAAGCGTTTGTCTAAACCCAGAGAACAATTCGCTGTGTTTTTCAAAAATAATGCCGCTATCTATACTTAGTACTGGAACCGTAATGGAGGGGTTGGTGTCCATTTCAGCAGATTGATTTTGGGCGCTTGGTATATTTAGCTGATAATCTAGGTGGCGAATCCCAAATTTTGGTTTTAAGTAGCCCCAACTCCAGCGCTTATCCAAGCCAATATTGTAGTTTAATTTAGATCTTCCTCCAGTCATCAAATTGGGGTCGTCATGCTGGAATTCGGTGTGTTGATTTCTTATATCAAAAGTAAAAGAATGTCCAAATCTATAATTCCCATTCAGAGATAGTCTCGATGCGATTCTGTAGGGGTCAGATATACCTACAGTGTTTGATTGATAGTCTTGAGTTTCAACGGAAAATAGCCAGTGATCCTTTTGGTAGCTTAATGAGCCTATGCGACGTAAGTGAGTTGGATTATTTTCTTCACCGATTAATTGGCCAATATCATAGAGGTAATTTTTATCGCTGAGCTGATTGAAATCTAGAAAAGATGACCATGACTGAGCAAAATATCCCTGGTGTTGTATGCTCATCATATAGCGATCTTCACCTTGGTTTGGATAGAGTCCGGTGCTAGTGTCTGGGCTATATGTTTGATTGCCACCTTTATCATTGTCTAAAAACCCTGCAGAGACTTGGGTGTTGGACCATTGATTTAGATGTCTGTAGGTGAGATCGATTGCGGTGCCGCGATGCTGAATATAGCGCGGGGTTATTGTAGCGTCATAGTTAGGCGCCAAGTTTAAATAGATGGGCTGAGAAAAATCTAGTCCGTTCTTTTGGTCTCTTGAAATACTTGGAAATAGTAGGCCAGATGATCTGCGCTCGGTAATGGGAAATTTGACATAGGGAAAATAAAAAACAGGTACTTTTCCAATATCAAGTCGTGCATTTTTGACAGTTGCAAAACCAGAAGTTTGGTCGAGGCTAATTTCACTGGTTTGTAATTTCCAAGTATTAACTGATGGCTCACAGCTGGTAAAGGAGGAGTCCGTAATAGTAATAATACCATCGGATTTTCTGCGAAGTGATTCAGCGGCGCCCCTAATGGAAGCTTGATGCAGTACATAGGTCGCATTTTTAATGTGCACTTCTTCACTATCTAGATCAAGTAGTGCATGGTTGCCTGTTAACAGCATATTGGGTTCACGGAAGCGAACATTACCATTTAAGGTAATCTGACGGTTTTTTTGGTCTACAATCGCGCTATCACTTCGAAGTTGACGATAGCCCTGTGCAATATTGACATCTCCCTCAAGCAGGGCGACTGAATCGCTTTGGGCCGCAGTGCTAAGAGCATTAACTCGAAGTGGTGACTCATCTGGATGTTTGTCAGCGTCTTGATAGTCGCGCTCGGGCTCAAGATAAGCACCGCAACAGTATTTAGCCACCGAGGTTTGCTGCTCTGGTGTCATTTGTTCTTTTTTGACCCAGTCTAAATTATTAACTGGCGCTAACCTTGGCGGCTCTGTGCGCTCAGATAGCGTTTTACTTCCGTGCTCAGGAGCTACAAGTCCTTCATCGGCGGAAACCGATATTGCGTGTAAAAAACCCAATATACAGAGGCAAAATTTTGCAGTTGAAAGGTTATATTTAACTGGGTTGAACAAAATAATTCTCGTCACTAATTTAAAACCCCATTATTCTAACTGAAATGGGCGTGGAATTGATGATTCTATGCGAATTAAAGCTAATCCATTATAGTCATTTCTGCCTCTTTGCTTGAAAGTTAATAGGTTATTAGGGATATAATGGATTTGGATTCATATAAATACATATTTCTATGCAAGATCAGCAGGTTTTTTTTAATTGGATTGGACGGTCATTGCCCGTATGCGTGACCGAACCAAGTTCTTTGCAGCTTGAGGCGCTTGCCGGAGATGCAGGGTTTCGGCGCTATTTTCGGGTTAATACCCTACCTAGTTTAATTGCGGTGGACTCTCCTCCAGAAAAAGAAAAAAATCCAGAATACGTCAGGCTCTCTTTGTTTCTTCAGGTAGAGGGGCTGATAGCGCCGAAAATTCATGCGGTAAATTACAGTCAGGGGTATATGTTGCTTGAAGATTTTGGTTCTACATTGTTCGGTCATCAACTTAAAGTGATTGATCCGGCAGTGCTTTATCATCAAGCTGAAACAGAATTAATTAGGATTCAATGCGCTACACGGCGAGCTCCGGTCATCCCTCGGCATGACGATAACAAGATGAGTGAAGAGTTGGCTTTATTTGAGCAATGGTTTTTGAATAAATTGCTTGATTACAAATTGAGTGCGGATGAAAAATGCTTATTAGATGATTTTTTTAACCATTTAATGAGTAGTGCCAAACAGCAGCCGCAGGTATTAATGCATGCGGATTACCATTCGCGTAATTTGATGATATTAGATGCTGACAAGCTGGGTGTAATAGACTTTCAAGACGCAATGTTAGGTGCAATCACCTATGATTTGGTGTCTCTACTTAAAGACTGCTATGTGCGCTGGCCGTCAAATTGGGTGCGACAGCGTGCCCTTAGGTATAAACAGCGCGCGGAAGAGGCTGGCGTATTGAGCAATGTGGATGATAAGCAATTTCTTCAGTGGTTTGATTTTATGGGGCTGCAGCGTCATGTAAAGGTCTTGGGTATTTTCTCTCGACTGGCACTAAGGGATAATAAGGATACTTACTTAAATGACATTCCATTAGTGGTTCACTACTGCCTTGAGGCATCCGCGCAATACCCACAAACAGCACAATTTAATCAATGGTTTAAGGAAAAAATCGCCCCTTTGCTTGCCCAGCAGCCGTGGTACTCTGATTATTCGGATGCTGCGCAATGAAAGCAATGATATTAGCGGCGGGCTATGGCAAAAGACTGCGGCCTTTAACTGAAAAAACACCTAAGCCAATGTTGCCAGTAGCAGGTAAGCCGCTTTTGCAGCACCATATTGAACGCTTGGCCGCTATGGGAGTTTCTGAGTTAGTCATAAATACCTCATGGTTGGCAGAGAAAATAGAGGACTATTTTGGTGATGGTTCAGATTATGCAGTCAATATTACCTGGTCCAGAGAGAGCGAACCGCTCGAAACGGGCGGAGGCATAAGTAAAGCACTACCTGTTTTGGGTGAACAGCCATTTTTGTTAATCAATGGAGATATATGGACTGATTTTCCGCTTTTATCGGCTGCAAACTATCAATTGAGTTCGGATCAGATGGCTTGGCTACTGTTGGTTGAAAATCCAGATCACAATCCCAAAGGTGATTTTGGTCTTTTGCATGACAGAGTCAGTTACCAGCCGCAGGTAAAATTTACCTTCAGCGGGATTAGTTTAATTAGGCCACAATTAATTCAACAGGGTAAAAGCGTTGGTGCGCAGAAATGTTTTCCCCTGCGTGACGTATTGCGACCAGCAATTGAAGCACAACAGGTTGTTGGCGATATTTATAGAGGTCAGTGGTGTGATGTTGGTACGGTTGATCGGTATAAAAATCTTAACGAACTGCTGGATGGCCATTAAAAATGAAGGATAAAAATAGGATGCTCAATGATTTCAGTAACAACTTATAAGATTGCCTTTTGGTTTTTGCTAACAGCTGTGGGGACGCTTTCTATGGTGGCACTTCAGCCAATGCCACAAATGTTAAACTGGCAGGATAAGTTGCACCATTTTTTAGCGTATACAGGATTATGTTGGATACTGCTCGCTGCCTATGAAAAGCAGCAAAAAATATGGAAATTAACCATTTTATTAATCCTATTTGGCGGTTGTATTGAATTCGCTCAGTCTTATACGGGTTATCGCCAAGCAGATTTAATGGATTTGTTGGCAAATATAGCAGGCATTTTAGTCGCGGCTTTACTGTATCGGGTAAGACGCGGTAGTTGATTACTGTTGTAGCAGGGTTTTTATATTCTTTGGGTGAAGAGTTTGACTGCCCGCAAAGGAAAGCACTAGGGTAGTTAGTTCATCCCAAATATCGGCTTTTCGCAACCCTTTTACTCCGCGATCAATGGCACCCGCTTGATGTATAAGCATGCGCAAGTGAGCAGGGGAGAGACGGCTCAAGGCCTTTCTAAAGAGCGGGATACGCTTATCCCAAACGCCAGCACTTTTTAATGCTTTATCCTTTGGGCTGCCAAGTAAAATCTGATGGCTAGCTTTATTCAGTATTCGCAATTCTCTAGTAATCGCCCAGAGCAGAGCTAGGGGTTCAGCGCCCTCATTTTTTAATCCACGCAATGCTTTTGCGGCAGACTGAGCATTGCCATCCAAGATATTGTCGACAAAAGAAAATAAATTGTAGCGGGCACTGTCGGCGACAACTGTGGACATAATGTCAGCGTCCACCTTGCCTTCTAAGGATAATAATTGGAGTTTATTAATTTCTTGCATAGCCGCCAAAAGGTTGCCCTCGACGCGATCAGCGAGAATATCTACTGCTGCTTGGCTGGCATTAATACCAGACTGCATAAGGCGCTGATTAATCCATCGTGGCAGTTGCTCTGGGCTGACTGGCCAAACTTGAATGTGAACACCATGAGTCTCTAAGGTTTTCATCCACTTGCTTTGATAGGCGCCTTTTTCTAGTTTGGGTAAAATAATAAGCAGCAAGTTGGTGTCATTGAGATTCTCGCAGAGCTCGCAGAGCGCCTTGCTACCTTTGTCCCCAGGTTTTCCGTTGATAATTCGCAACTCTAGTATTTTTTTATCTGCAAATAGAGACAGTGCACTGGTTTCATTGAAGACTAGATTCCAGTCGAATCTAGCATCCACATCAAAGGTTTCTCTTTCAGTATATTCTAGCTGCCGAGCAGTGCTGCGAATGCTATCGGCTGCCTCCTGAGATAAAAGGGGTTCATCGCCACTAATAATAAAAATGGGTGAGAGCTGTTTAGTTTGCAAGCTATTTTGCAGATGAGATTTAAGCTGATCAGGTTTAATTTTCACGGGTAGACTTTATGGCTGTCAGAAGCTTCGCCAAGACGGCGAATGATTTTCCTGACAATTTTCGAGCGCAAATTATTTTGCAAAAGGGCTTCCTCGTTTTGTGAGGCTAAGACATCAGATTCATTAAAGTTATAAGTACTTTCCGCTGAAACAGTGGTCATTGGGATAATTTGCGCTCCCAATGGATCTAACACCATATAATCTACAGTTTGATATATTTGGTATTGAGCTGCTCGCGCACTTGCGTTGAGTGCACTGATTCGCCGTGATTGATTAGTATCTATTATTTTTACTTGGTAATCAGCATTGTCTGTAGCGCCCACAAGTTGCACGTCGTTAGCTCTAAGTGCATGTTTTAGTTCAACCGCTAGTGAGCTTTGGTACCCAGAGTAGCTGACGTGAACAGTTCCTAGACTATTACCGAGTAACTGAGTATTTCGCAGCTGCCAGCCGCAAGCATTTAGGGTTAGAAAGACCCATGTCAGATTAATTAGCACCCATTTTTTTGACATTACTCACACCTTTAAACTAAGTCATTTTTATTAGTTCGCAACAATATTAACCAATCTTCCAGGAACCACAATAACTTTTCTAACTGTATTTCCCTCAATAAAACGCTGTACATTAGGTTCATCAATAGCTTGTTTCTCAATGGCATCTTTTGGCGCATCAACAGCTACCTGAATTTTTCCGCGTACTTTGCCATTCACTTGAACCACTAGCTCAATAGAGCTTTGAACTAGGGCAGATGAATCGACTTCAGGCCATGCTGTCTCTGCTATGCTGCCTTTGTTTCCCATTTGTTCCCACAGACTGTGACAGATATGGGGGACAATAGGTGCTAATAATAGGATCGCCGATGTCAGCGCCTCATGCCTTACGGCGATGGTTTGAGGTTCATTATCCGAGAGCTGAGCAATATCATTTAGAAGCTCCATAACAGCGGCTATAGCCGTATTAAATGTATAGCGGCGCCCAAAATCATCACTTACTTTTTCGATAGTTTGGTGGGTTTTGCGGCGCAGGTTTTTTTGCTTGTTATTCAGAATAGCAGACTCGAGTTGCGGTATCTGTTCTGATTCACAGTGGGCCATAACGGCTAGCCATAACCGGCGCAAAAACCTGTGGGCTCCGGCGACGCCATCGTCACTCCACTCTAGGGTTTGCTCTGGGGGTGCAGCGAACATAGTAAATAACCGAACGGTGTCTGCGCCATGTTTTTTAATAGCTGATTGAGGGTCGACGCCATTGTTTTTAGATTTTGACATTTTTATAGTGCCGCCACTCTGGACTTCCTCTCCCGTGTTGCGGTCTATAGCTTTAATCGTTCGGCCTTTGTTATCACGCTCAATATCAACGTCTGAGGGAGAAAGCCATACTTTGCGACCCTCTTTCTCCGTGTAAAAAGATTCTGCTAAAACCATACCCTGGCATAGCAGGCGTTTAAATGGTTCATCACTGGTTACAAACCCTTCATCTCTTAAAAGTTTGTGAAAAAATCGCGAATATAGAAGGTGTAAAATGGCGTGTTCAATACCGCCGACATATTGATCAACTGGAAGCCAGTAATTAGCCCGATCGGGATTCAACATAGATTGCTGCTCGTCAGGGCAGGTGAAGCGAGCGTAGTACCAAGATGACTCCATAAAGGTATCAAAGGTATCGGTTTCATGCTCTACGGGTTGACCGTTTAATACTGCCTTGCACCATTCAGGATCTGCTTTGATAGGTGATTGAATGCCATCCATCTCAACATCTTCAGGCAAAAGTACAGGTAATTTGTCAAGAGGCACTGGGATATCGTTGCCGTCCCCAAGATTAAACATTGGGATAGGTGCACCCCAATAGCGCTGTCTGCTTACACCCCAGTCTCGCAATCTAAAGTGAGTAGTGACTGTGCCAAGATTTTTGGCTTCCAAGGCGGAAGCTATGGCGTCAAACGCTTGGTCGAAATCAAGGTCATCAAATTCACCTGAGTTGACCAGCTTGCCCCTGTTAGTAAAAGCTTGTTCGCTTAGGTCATAATCTTGGTGATCAATTGGCGCAATCACCTGTTTAATCGGTAGCTGATACTTCTGAGCAAATTCATAATCGCGCTGATCATGGGCTGGCACCGCCATAACTGCGCCAGAACCATAGTCCATCAGTACATAGTTGCCTACCCAGACGGGTATTTCTTTGCCTGTAAGAGGGTGTACAGCGTTAATCCCAGTGGCCACACCGGATTTTTCAATAGTAGCCATTTCAGCTTCTGATACCTGCTGGGATTGGCAGCGTTCGATAAAATCAGCTAACACAGAATTAGATTTTGCCAGCTCCAGAGCAATTGGATGTTGCGGCGCTAAAGAAAGATAGGTTACGCCCATTAGAGTATCAGGACGTGTAGTGTAGACATCAAAACTTTCATGATTATCAATAGCTTCGTTCAATTTGAAGCTCATATTGATGCCGCGACTTTTGCCAATCCAGTTGCGCTGCATAGTTTTTACTTGCTCTGGCCAGTGCTCAAGCTGATCTAAGTCGTTGAGTAATTGATCGGCATAGTCAGTAATTCGGATAAACCACTGAGGTATTTCTTTTCGCTCAATCACTGCATCACAGCGCCAGCAACAGCCGTCAATAACCTGTTCATTAGCTAGAACGGTAGCATCGTTTGGGCACCAGTTTACCGCGCTGGTTTTTTTGTATACCAAGCCTTTCTCATAAAGGCGGGTAAAGAACCATTGTTCCCATTTGTAATAGTCTGGCTGACAGGTAGCAAGCTCTCGAGACCAGTCGATGCCAAAGCCCAGCGATTTAAGCTGGGTCTTCATATACGCTATATTTTCAAGAGTCCACTTAGCCGGAGCGGTTTTATTTTGGATTGCCGCGTTTTCAGCGGGCAGGCCAAAAGCATCCCAGCCCATTGGATGCAGAACATTTTTACCCTGCATTTTTTGGAAGCGAGCGATAACATCGGTGATAGTGTAATTGCGCACGTGCCCCATATGTAACTTACCGCTGGGGTAAGGAAACATGGCTAAACAATAAAATTTTTCTTTATCTTTATCTTCACCGACTTCAAATGTTTTATTTTCAGACCAAAATGTCTGCGCTTCTTGCTCTACTTTAGCCGGATTATATTGCTGTTCTTGGATCATTGGGCTCACTGCTGGGACAAAGTTGGTTAACAGTCGAGAATTATAGGCGAACCAACGCCTCTCTAACAGCGATTAAGTAAAGCGAAACGATTTTGTAAGCTTTAAGTGTTATTTGTTAGATGATAGGGCAATTTTAGAGACGCCCAATTTTTCCAAATTAGCCGCTATATCCTGCGCAGAAGTTGCTGCGTTGATATCTCGATCAACCATAAGGATTTTTCCTTCCTTGCTAATGTAGATGGTATGCCTTTTTGAAAAAAGATTAAGCGTTAACACATCGTATGCTTTGGCGACTTGTTTACTTGGGTCACTCAGTAATGGAAAGTCTGCTTTAGTGGATTCCGCAAAGGCAATATTTTTTTCCAAAGGATCTACGCTAGCCATAAAGTAAGAGATATCAAATTGTTTAAGTAGATAACCATTTTCGGCTAATGATTTACATTCAATGGTGCAACCCGAGGTAAAGGCGCGGGGATACCAAGCCATTACAATCGCCTGCTTACCTTTAAATTGCTCTAGGCTGTAGGTATTTCCATCGGATGCTTGCAAAGAGAAGTTGGGTGCCACATCGCCAACGTCCAATGAAAAAGAGGCACCTGATGCAAGTATTGCAAGTGCGGCTATTCCTATAGTGATAAATTTCATTTTGCATCTCCTAAAATTTTCTAAGTAACCGGTTCACGGCAAGCAATAATATGACCAAAAGGCTAAAAATCACGATTGGCCAGCTTGCAAATTTAGAGAAGGGAGTATCCCCTGAGTGGGGAATGACGTCACCCGCTAACACGCTGTCCGTGTATTGGTTTAATTGCTGGTAAATTTTTCCTTGATGATCAACCAGTGCAGTTATACCGTTATTTGTGGCGCGCATCACAGGTTTAGCGTTTTCAATAGCGCGCATTCTTGCCATTTGCATATGCTGATGTGGCGCAATTGAATCTCCGAACCAGGCATCGTTACTTACGGTTAAAATTATATGGGTGTTACGGGTATTTTTGGCAACTAGATCTGGGTAGGCTATCTCATAACAGATTGCAGTTGAAATATTGAGTCCTGCAGCCATCAGTGGTGTTTGATGTTGACTGCCTAGTGAAAATGATGACATAGGTAGGTCAAAGAAGTTATTGAGGCCGCGAATCAATGTCTCTAAAGGTACATATTCGCCAAAAGGCACTAATCGTGTTTTATTGTATTTGCCATCGCCCACTCCCAATGCAAGCATTGAATTATAGTAAGGCCCTTCGGGTTTGGTGTTAGAAGGCAGTCCGGCAATCAAAGCTGTTTGGTGTTCTAAAGCTTGTTGATGAATAGTATCCAGAAAATCGGCAATTTGAGTGTAAATTACGGGAATTGCGCCTTCCGGCCATATTATGATTTGCGCTCCCCAATAGGGTTGCGTTTGTGCCAATAGATTATGGATAATTTGGCTACGCATAGACAGTGACCATTTGTCACTCTGATCCACATTGGGCTGGATTAGCGCTACAGAAACGGCCTTTTCTAAAGGCTGGGTCCAGTTGATTTTCTGCAGTGCTAAGCCGCTTGAAAAAATCGCTAATATTAAGATGCTCCCTAGCAATTGCGCGCGATGATCCTTCTGCCAGCGAAATTGGGCTAGCACGACTGCCACAAGGCCAATAAAATAGCTAAGCAGAAGAACGCCGCCAATAGGAGCCCAGCCGCTAAGCCATGTATCGGTATGGCTATAGCCTGCATAGAGCCAAGGAAAGCCCGTTAAAACCCAGCTTCTACACCATTCGCTAATAACCCATAGTGCAGGTAATGCGATAAGCCATAGCGCCTTTCTTTCTGGTATTAATGTGCAAAGCATAAAAGGCAAGGCAAAAACACTGGCATTTAATGCGCAAAATAAAAGGGTGCCAATCAGGGCGAATAAAAAGGAAACATCACCAAAGGAATACATGCTGACAAAAACCCAGCTGACGCCAGCGCCGAACATGCCAAAACCAAAAATTGCGGCTCGCTTAAATGACTCTTTTGCCGTTTGATCAGGAAGGCTGGCAAAGAGCGCCGCCATGCTAATAATGGCGGCGAGCCAATAAGAAAAAGGCGCCAGAGATAAAGGAAATAATGCCCCTGCTAAAAGTAAACCTGTATAAATTAAAAGCGAATTAGGGCGCATATTAGCGATCTAGGCTTGAGGTTCTTTAGTAACTTCAAGCAGTGTAATTTTACGATTATCACAGTTCAGAACCTTGAAATCGAACTGAGATATTTGGGTATTTTCAGCAATACTAGGCAGATGGCCAAAGGCGCTAACAACAAGCCCGCCAACGGTGTCGAATTCATCATCGGGAAACCCGACATCAAAGAATTCATTAAAGTCATCGATGGTAGTAATGGCCTCAACGCTATAACAGTTGTCCGATATCTGTATGATTTGTTCTGCCTCATGCTCATCAGTTTCATCTTCGATTTCACCAACGATTTCTTCTAATACATCCTCAATAGTCAGTAGGCCGGATACCCCGCCATACTCATCTACGATAATCGCCATATGGTAGCGTTGCTCGCGAAACTCTTGAAGCAACACATTCAGCCGTTTACTTTCAGGAATAATAGTGGCTGGTCGAAGCATGCGCTGGAGCTCAAAGGATTCTTTGCCAGATAAAACCAGTGGCAATAATTCTTTGGCTAACAAAATGCCTTTAATATCATCGGAGGATTCGCCAATAACTGGAAAGCGGGAATGTTGTGATTGAATAACAACCTGTAAAATTTGCTCCAGTGTAAAATCTTCTTCAATCACCATCATCTGTGATTTTGGAACCATGATTTCGCGCGCCTGAAGGTCGGACACTTTTAAAGCGCCCTCCATAATTTGCAGCGCGCCAGGGTCAATAATTGCTTGATCCTCAGCATCGCGCAAAATTTCGATAACATCATCACTATTTGATGGTGCAGGCGAGAACGTTTCCCACAGTTTTTGTAGAAGTGTTTTATCCTGCTGCGCTTTGTCTGTTTCGTCGTTCATTATTCTATTCTTATTGGTATGCATAGGGTGGGGGAAACCCCAAATTTTGCATAATGTCCGTTTCAAGCGTTTCCATAATTACCGCTTCTGAATCATTTTGATGATCATAGCCTAGCAAATGTAGCACACCATGGATAATCATGTGAGCCCAATGTGCTTTGAGATCTTTATTCTGTTGTTTAGCCTCTCTGGCGACAACTGGTGCACAGATAACTATATCGCCAATGAGTGGAAGGGGTTCTGGAATTTGTGCATCAAATGGGAATGAAAGCACATTGGTTGGACCATTGGCGCCGCGGTATTTTTCATTGAGTGCCTGACCTTCTTGCTCGTCTACAATACGAACACTTAGCTCGGTATCCCCAGTTTTAGAGCCTACAGCAACGCTTACCCAGCGCTTGATACTCTGTTCGTCTGGCGCATCTTCAGATGATGAAGCCATCTGAATATCTAATATAATAGTCATTATGGTAGTTTTATGTATTAGGATTTGGCTTCGTGGTCATCGTAGGCGTCAACAATGCTTTGAACCACCGGATGGCGTACCACATCTCTAGAGATAAAATCAGTAAAGCTTATATCTTCAACTGATTTTAAAACTTCTTGAGCGTGAACCAATCCTGAGCTTACCCCTTTAGGAAGGTCAATTTGAGAGCAGTCCCCCGTGATTACAGCCGTAGAGCCAAAACCGATTCTTGTCAGGAACATTTTCATTTGTTCACGCGTCGTATTTTGGCTTTCGTCCAGAATAATATAAGCCGAATTTAAAGTCCTACCTCGCATATAAGCTAGCGGCGCAACCTCTATCACTCCGCGCTCCTGTAATTTAGCGACGGCCTCAAATCCAAGCATTTCATGAAGAGCATCGTATAAAGGGCGGAGATAGGGGTCTACTTTTTGCGCCAAATCTCCAGGAAGAAAGCCCAGTCGTTCGCCGGCCTCAACGGCAGGTCTAACTAAGAGAATGCGCTCCACTTCATCGCGCAACAATGCTTCTACAGCACAGGCTACTGCAAGGTATGTTTTCCCAGTACCTGCAGGGCCAATGCCAAAATTAATATCGTGAGTTTGAATGGCTCTTACGTAACGCTGTTGATTTAACCCTCGAGGCTTAATATTGCCTTTCTTGGTTCTAATTACCGAAAAATTTTCAATATTGTTTGATGATTCGATAGTGCTAGCGTTTTGGGTCATAGGTTTTTCTCTCTCAGATTGTCGGAGGTTGAGATGAACTTCTTCAATAGGTAATTCTGGATAATGAGCGGTCTGTTGATAGAGGTTAAATAAAATATCTAGTGCATGTTGGCAGGCTTTAGGTTCGCCATAGATAGCAAAGAAATTATCACGCGAGCGAATCTCAACACCTAGTCGCTGTTCAATCAGGCGCAGATTCTCATCAAATTGACCGCAAAGAGAGGCAAGGCGATGCGCGTCATTGGGCTCGAGGTTAATGCTGTGAGCGGATGATAGTGATTCCAGTCGATTCACTAGTTATTTCTATACCTCTAAAAAGTAGATAGGGCTAGCATAGCGCGAAAATAATCTCAGGGTAAATACTTTTTATGACTAATTGTTCACCTGATCACTGAAAATGTTTTTCGGTCTGCAAAAATTAACAGAGGGTGCCGCGCAGGCTGTTAGGCAATGCTTCTGTTATTTCAGCCTTTACAAACTGCCCTATTAGCGCATGGTTATCAGTTGAGAAGTTAACTACGCGATTATTTTCGGTGCGCCCTTGAAGCTGGCCTGGATCTTTCTTGGACACTCCGGTTACCAGCAGGGACTGCTTAGTTCCAACCATGCGGCGACTGATTTCGAAGGCATGCTGAAGGATTCGATCTTGAAGAATTTTAAGTCGCTGTTTTTTGATGTTTTCATCTTCAGTATCAGGAAGGTCTGCCGCTGGAGTACCTGGTCGAGCGCTATAGACAAAACTAAATGAGGTATCAAAGCCAATATCCTCAATAAGTTTCATGGTGGCGGCAAAATCTGCTTCCGTTTCACCCGGAAAGCCAATAATAAAATCTGAAGAAATGCTTATATCGGGGCGTATTGCGCGAAGGCGACGTATTTTTGATTTGTACTCAATGGCGGTATGCCCACGTTTCATGGCCATTAAAATTTTATCTGAGCCACTTTGAACGGGAAGATGCAAATGGCTAACTAGTTCCGGCACTTTTGCGTAGACATCAATTAAGGCATCGGAAAATTCTACTGGGTGTGACGTGGTGAAGCGAATACGGTCAATGCCCTCAACGTCAGCTGCATAGGTGATAAGTTCGGCCAAATCACAGATTGACCCATCAGGCATATCGCCTCTATAGGCATTAACATTCTGGCCTAACAGATTAATCTCCCTAACACCCTGTTGAGCAAGTGCGCTAATTTCAGATAGAACATCTGCTAGCGGGCGACTAACTTCTTCGCCACGAGTGTACGGCACCACACAAAATGTGCAGTATTTAGAACAGCCTTCCATAATGGAAACAAAGGCGCTGACGCCATCTGCCTCAGGTGTCGGTAAACGATCAAATTTTTCTATTTCAGGAAAACTAATATCAACTGCTACAGTGCCATCCTGCTTTTGTGTTTCAATCATTTCGGGCAAGCGATGTAGCGTTTGCGGGCCAAAAATAACGTCGACAAAAGGCGCGCGCTTGGCGATAGCCTCGCCCTCTTGGCTGGCTACGCAGCCGCCTACACCAATAACCAGATCAGGGTTTTTCTCTTTTAGTTTTCTCCAGCGCCCTAGTTGATGGAATACTTTTTCCTGTGCTTTTTCACGAATTGAGCAGGTGTTTAGCAGTAATACATCCGCTTCATCCGCATTTTCTGTAGCTACCATATTGTGGCTTTCGCCCAATAAATCTGCCATGCGCGATGAATCGTATTCATTCATCTGACAGCCATGGGTCACAATATGCAGTTTTTTAACAGAGTCAGTTGCCATTGGTGAAACGCTTTAAGTGATTGATTAATAAGAGACGTGCATTATAGCTTTACGACATTAATTGGCAATATTATCCCGTATGATTTGTGGTATGATTGCCGCCATTTTTTTAACGATATACGTGTGATTTTAATGATTAATGAGCCTATTTACAGAATTACTTTCTTTAATCAGGGACAGGTTTATGAAATATATGCAAGGCATGTGTTTCAAAGTGAGCTATGGGGTTTCCTAGAGGTAGAGCAATTTGTTTTTGGAGAGCGGTCAAAAATGATTGTTGATCCAGCCGAAGAAAAATTAAAGAGCGAGTTTTCATCAATAAAGCGTAGCTTTATTCCGATGCAGTCCGTTGTGAGAATTGATGAGGTTGAAAAGGAAGGCACTTGCAAGATATCAGAAGCCCCCAAGGGTGGAAATATTAGCCCATTTCCCTTTCCCAGCGTGGCGGGTGTTAAGCCAGTAAAAGAATAAAATTGCCCGCATACTAAATAATTTGATAGCGAAAAATTTTTTATTAATAAATAATCGTTGATGCGGTATTTAAATAGGTTATTAAACATTAACTGCGGTGTATACTTTAGATAAGTGTATGGTAAGGTTTGGCTAGAGTTTATTGTTAAACTATGGCTAGTTAAAGTAATTTTCAGAGTAGGATTTATGTTGGAACAGCAGGCGCTAAAATTATTGCCTTTCGAATTTGCTCGAATTAATCGAGTTATCGTGGATAGTGAACAAGAGCAACTGCTAGTTGGCCCGTCGGCGCCGCTTTGGGCAGTCACTGAAGTTAGTCGCGTGACTCGGGTTAATTTGCCGGTGACTCATTTAGCAGAAGCGGAATTTGATGTGCATCTTAGTCAAATCTACAGCGGTCGTTCAGGTACATCCGAATCAGTGATGGAGGATATCAGAGACTTTGTCGATATGGAGTCTGCGGCAGCTGACCTAGAAGATGTCAGCGATCTTTTAGATGCGGAAAACGATGACGCGCCTATCGTAAGGTTGCTCAATGCAGTGCTTACAGAGTCTCTTAAAGAAAATGCCTCAGATATCCACATAGAGCCCTATGAAAAAGAAGCGTTGGTGCGTTTTCGTCTAGATGGCGTGCTAAGAACTGTTTTGACGCCATCGGTGCAAATTGCGCCATTATTAATCTCGCGAATTAAAGTAATGTCTAAGTTAGATATTGCTGAAAAGCGGTTACCTCAAGATGGTCGCATGAGTGTTTTAATTGGTGGTCGCAATATCGATTTGCGTGTATCTACCATGCCGTCTAGTCATGGAGAGCGAGTGGTTATGCGCTTGCTAGATAAGGATGCAGGTAAGCTAAAAGCGCAGCAGCTCGGGATGCCGCAAGAGACCAAAGAAGAATTGGACCAACTGATTTCAAGGCCGCACGGCATTATTTTGGTGACAGGCCCTACAGGTTCGGGTAAAACCACAACGCTGTATGCAGCATTACAGCAAATGGATCGTCAGCAACGCAATATTATGACGGTGGAAGATCCAGTGGAATACGATCTTCCGGGCGTGAGCCAGACGCAAATTAATCTTCGTGCTGGTATGACCTTTGCTCGCGGACTGCGGGCTATTCTCCGGCAGGATCCAGATGTAATTCTAATCGGTGAGATCCGTGATGGCGAAACCGCAGAAATTGCAACTCAAGCTAGTCTTACAGGGCACTTAGTGCTATCTACCTTGCACACCAATACAGCGGCGGGGGCAATTACTAGATTACAAGATCTGGGTGTCGATTGTTTCTTATTGGCGTCCACTGTTAGAGGAATTATTTCTCAGAGACTGATGCGCAGGCTATGTATGGATTGTCGCAAAGAGGTCTCGTCTGACGAGTACCACTGTAATCTATTGAGCTTATCCAAAGGCACCACAATTTTTGAATCCCAAGGTTGTGAAAAGTGCAACAATACTGGTTTTTTCGGTCGCCAAGCCCTGTTTGAATTGGTCACTGTTAGCGCTGAATTACAGTCTCTCATTCATGAAAATGCGGGTGAAATTGAGTTGGAGCAGTCAATTCGACAGCAGGTTCCAAGTATTCGTGATGCTGGATTTAATCTTGTGCGTGAAGGGATTACCACAGTAGAAGAAGTTCTACGAGTTACGAGCGTCTAATCTATTATGCCAACTTTTGATTATGCAGCTTATGATGCTTCCGGAAAATTAGTAGATGGTGTTGTCTCTGCAGATTCCGAGCGTCATGCTCGGCGTATTCTTAAAGAAAAGAAGCTTCTGCCATCAAAGCTCACCGAAGTTGCAAAATCACCCTCTAAGTCTAGATTTGGAAGAAGTTCTAAGGTCAATGAATTTGATCTTTCATTGGTTTTGCAGCAGCAGGCTATATTAATTCAGTCGGGCTTGCCTCTAGAAGATGCAATGCGTATGACCATTGAGCAAGCCGAAACTGATCGTCAAAAAAGAATGGTTGAAAGTTGGCGTTCAGAAATTATTGAGGGACGCAGTTTTTCTGAGGCTATGCGTCGCTCACCCTACAAAATTCCAGAAAGCGTTCTAGCAGGGGTTGGCGTTGGTGAAGAAAGTGGTCATTTACATACCGTTTTAATGCGTTTAGCTGAAGATATAGAAACCAGCGCTGAAAATAGAAAAACCGTCACAAGGGCGTTAATTTATCCAGCGACACTTCTCGGCGCCTCAATGTTAGTGGTATCCATGATGATGGTCTGGGTTGTGCCTAAGATAACCGCGATTTTTATTAGTTCTAATCGCGAATTGCCTACCATTACAAAAGTTATTATCGCAGTCAGTGATTTTACTCAGCAATATGGTTTGTTTGTGTTATTAGTTGCGTTAATTTTAGGTGGAGTTTGTTCTTGGCTTTTGCGGGATATCGAACGCAGAAGGCGCTGGCACCAAATTGTTTTGGGAATGCCAGGGTTGGGGCGTTGGACAACCATGGCTAATGTTGCCGATTGGTCGCGTAGTTTGGGCGTATTGCTTGGTAACGGGGTGCCTGCGTTGGCGGCGCTAAAAATATCTTCGTCGGTCGTCAGCAATCTTTATATGCGCAGTAAAATGGAGCAGGTGACTGAAAGCATGCGCCGAGGTGTATCCTTACAGAAAGCGCTAGAAGAAAATCAGGTAGGCAGTGGATTCCTGATTCATATGGTGGGTAGTGGTGAGGCCTCAAGTGAATTAGATAAGATGTTAATGCGGGTTTCAGAATATTACTCGCTGCGCTTAGCAAATGCGGTTGAGGTATTTCTAAAGCTAATCAATCCAGTGCTTATCATCTTTATGGGTGGCATTATCTTGTCGGTAGTAGCGGCGGTAATGTTGCCAATTATGGATATGGGTAATATGGTTTAAGACTTGGCAGGTCTAAGGGTCTGTCATCTAAAGGTAAAGAAGGGGATCGATAATGAAAGCGTTAAATAAAAGAAAGCAGGCAGGGTTTACTCTAATTGAAATGATGGTTGTGGTTGCGGTGATTGGGCTGCTTATAGCTATGGTTGGGCCAAGAGTTTTTAATCAGGTTGAAAAAGCAGAGCGAACCAGAGTGGCGCAAGATATTAGAGTGGTAGAAAACGCGCTTAAGTTTTATCGATTAGATAATTTTCGATATCCAACACAGGCGCAGGGTTTAGAGGCCTTAGTGTCGCCCCCGTCTAATTCAGATAATTGGAATGGCCCGTACTTGGATGCAGTGCCTAATGATCCTTGGAAGACGCCGTACTTATATGCAAATCCAGGTGCTCGCGGCAAAGACATTGACGTATTCACCTACGGAGCTGATGGTGTTTCAGGCGGTGAAGGTTCAAATAAGGACTGGGGTAATTGGAATGTTCAATAGGTGAGCTGAGCCGATAATATTTACTGAGGAATAATTGTGATTGCAAAACGTCGCCGCCAGAAAGGCTATACGCTGATAGAAATTATGGTGGTGATTGCCGTTCTTGCTTTAATAGCAGCGGTGGCAGCGGCGTCTATCGGTCAAACGCTTAACAGGCGCTATTCTAGTGAAGCGGAAAAATTATCCATTTGGCTAAATCAGTTAGCGGACTTTTCTGTTATGCAGGGGGCTGCATTTGGTGTGCTCTCTAAAGTTAACGAAAAAACAAAACGCACGACTCAGCTGAGTGCGGTTATATATTACAGAAATCAATGGGTGGAAGTTTCTTTTCCTGAGCCTTATAAGCTCGGTGAGGGCGCGAGTATTGCATGGCTAACCGATGATACTGATCAAGAGCCATTAGTCTATCAGCAGGCGGCATTACCTTCGCGTGAAGAGATTGAAGAGGGTAATATGCGTACCGCAAAAGACGAGGATAATTTTTTAGAGCCGACGCTGGCTTTTTTGCCTGATGGCTATGTGGAGCCTAAGGGTATCATTGAGCTGAACTACAAAGATTATGAAATAAGCTATAGTTATAGTTGGGACATTGAAGATTTGCGTATCAAAATGGAAAAGCAGAAAAAGTGAGGTATTCAAAGCGTAAATCAGGCTTCACTTTAATAGAGGTCGTCGTTGCTCTGGGGATTCTCGGGTTAGTTCTCGGGGGCGCTATTTCTACGGTTCATCAATATGCTGATCAGCGCAATCATCTCAGTACTAAAATGTTTAGTTCTCAGGTCGCTTGGAATATTTTATTAGAGCAGTATCGGTATTCTGAAGGCTGGGTCGCCAGCTCTAAGCGTGCTGGTAAGTTTAAAAAAGGCAAACAAAATCAGTTTGGGCGAGACTGGAATTGGGAGCTAGACGTCAAGCCTGCGGTAGGAAAAGATATGTATCGCTATGAAGCTAGGGTAAGTGCAGTTGGCAGTGATCGTATCGCAAGCTCTCTAGCTATTTATATTATTGAAGATTAATTATGTGTTTAATTATATCCTCAAGGCACGTTTATCAGCCTAAAAATCAATTGGGCTTTACGCTGATTGAAACCCTTATTGCCCTGTCATTGTTGGCGATTATTTCAATGATGTCCTATCAGGCAATTGAGGTAGTGATAGGTGCCGATGAGCGAAGTCGCTCAAAACAAATGGGCGAAACGCAAATTCAGAGAGCTTGGAAAATTATCCACCGCGATCTAATGCATATGAGGAATCGTCCCTTTAAAGATGGCCTTGGTCTTGAGGAGTTACCTTACTTCACTGATAGTAGTGACTTTGGCGTTCGTTTTAGTCGTGGTGGCGGGCCCATGGTAACCCCTAATCCCAGCGGTATTAGAAGAGTCTATTATAATCTTAATGATGAACAGCAGCTCATTCGTCAGTCATGGGGTATAACCGAATCTATTAGATACAGCGAGGGTGTCACTCTGGTTCTTTTAGAGGATGTAGATGAAGTTTTATTTGAGCATTTAGATGCTAATAATACATTTACACCAGATTGGCCGCCTGTAAAGCGGCGCAAATCTTCTATTCCTTTGCCAAAAATGATTCGAGTTACCATTACACTCAATAATGGGGCTGAAACATCGAGAGTATTTTTGGGGGTAAGTCCTTCATGAAGCCGTTTTTCTCTCGTCAATCCGGTGTTGCCCTAATTGCAGCGTTGCTGTTAATGACCAGCATTGTGTTTATTTTGGGAAATATTTTTTATCGTCATCAAATTAATGTTGCACAGGCGACGCTTTCTATTCATCAAGATCAGGCCTTTCTTTTAGCGCTAAGTGCAGAGAGTTGGGCAAGGCAGTTATTAGAAGAAGATTTAACTGATTCGAAGGCGGATCATTTTGGGGAATTATGGGCTCAGGCTATACCGGCAATGCCAGTTGACGGTGGAATGATAAATGGCTGTATCTCAGATCTTCAGGGTCGGTTTAACCTAAATAATTTTTTGGTGGGCTATAGGTCCTCGGGGGCGCTTAATGCGGCGCTTAGTGGCAATGAAAGTAGCTTTGCTAAAACATGGAATAATTTGCTGCGCTACCTAGATATGCCAGTTTTCCCTGGGCGCGTTGAAGCTATTATCGATTGGTTGGACAAGGACTCGTCAAAGATTGGCCCAGATGGCGCCGAACAAGATGAATATGCTGGCGCTATACCGCCGCGAATGATTGCTGACTCGGCTATGGTCGAGCCTAGTGAATTAGCCTCAGTGTTGGGTTATAAAATTTTTGAGGTGCAAAGATTAATGCCTTGGATAACCACATTGCCGATTGATGATATTACTCCAGGGGTTAAGCAAATTCCGGTCAGTATCAATGTAAATACGGCCTCTGAAGAATTGCTATTAGCTTTGGGCGATACGTTTGATATGCAGTTTAGGGACGCCGTTATAATGAATCGGCCCTTTGATGAATTGACAGATTTTCACAGACAGCTGGAGACTGATTTAGCCCTGTCTCCGAGTGATGTAGAGCGTCGATGGCCAAATACACTGGTGACTGTGGCATCTGATTATTTTGAACTATATATCGAGGTTATGCTTGGCGAAGCGAGAATTGAAGTTAGAAGCATTATAATGCGCAGTTCTAATGCAGATTCGGTTATAATCTCCAGAGACTTAACCACCGTGCCGGCTAGTGTCGATAAAAACAGCGCTTCAGTGTTGTTGGAGAAGCTGTTGGCAGGTTCGAAATCTGATAAAGAATCAGAAGAAATAATAGATGACCAGCAAGTGCTTCCAGCTTGCGTAATGATCGGGGCCTAAAATGACACTGCCAGTGGACCATATTCATAATCTTGATAGCTATATCACCAATGAGGGTGAGGCCTTTGAGTCGGTGGCAGATGCTGATTTGGTTAGCATGGATTTATGGGTGCCATCTGAATCAGTCGCTATACATCTTATAGATCCTCCCTCGGCGCCCAAGCGCAAATGGGCGGAACTGATACCTTGGATTCTTGAAGATAGGCTTTTACAGCCAGTTGAAGATGTTCATTTTGTGGTTTGTGGTCAGAGTGCTGAGGGGCAGTTACAGGTTTTGGTAGTCAGTCAGTCAGATGTACAAAATTGGCAGCGTGTTTCAAAAAATTCAGGTGTTGTGGCCCAGTCAATGTATCCCGACTATATGGCATTGCCCTATGAGGATGGACGGGTTAGTGTTGGATGGCGTGATGGGGTATATGTAGTGCGCTATGGTGTGGTTGATGGCTTTGCTGCTAGCCCAGATATGGCATGGTCAATGATCGATTCACTGTTGCAGCAAGATGAGTCGTTGAAGTTGTCGCTATCAATTCCAGATGACGCGGTAGTGCCAGCGTCTATAGTTGAGTGTGCCGATATCAATAATTCCGAGCTAGATTGGCAATTTTCTCAGTTACCTAGCCAATGCAATTTACTCCAAGGAGAGTACAGGGCAACATTTTCAAATACCGCGCTACTCGCGTGGCTTCCAGCAACGTTGTTGGGGGTGATTTCGATTCTTTTATCGGTTATTTATTTGCAAATCGCTAGCGCTAATATGTCATCAGAAATCAGTCAGCTAGAAAATCGTCTGACCCAGAGTTACTCGCGTTTATTTGATGGTCGAAGGCCTGCGGTCAAAGATGTAAGAGCTGAAGCGGATTCTCGTATATCGGTGTTGATTGCGCAGCAAAATAGTTTAAAGTCGCAGCCAATTGCTGGGCTGTTGGCGCTAGATAGGCTGATGAAGGGCTGCGGTTGCCAGCTGAGTGGCCTAAGCTTTTCTGAAAATGCATTAGTGATGCAGATCGAAAATGGTTCCGCACTGAAAAAACGCAAGCTTAATATACCAGGCTACCGAGTTGGTATTACTCAGCAGGCTGGTGAGGATGAAAACGCCATAGAGCTTCGACTAACCCCGACTAAGACGGGAGCGGATCAATGACAGATATTATGGCAGTAATAACAGATTTTTTTGCGGGCTTACAGCCGCGTGAAAGGTTGATGATTAAAGCTGGAGCGGCGGTTTTGGCAATTACGTTGGTGGTGCTACTGCTGCTGCCTAGGTGGGAATCCTATTCTCAGCTTAAACATCAACGAGATACTCTTCAATCAGATATGATTTGGTTGCAAGAAAACCGTGAAGTGGTTGCAGAGCTTGCAAATAACTGCCCGAAATTACGTCAGGCAGAAGAGGGCTTAAAGGCGGATCTCACTCAGCTGATTAGACGCAATCAATTAGAGGTTCTAACCACTATAGAAAAAGAGAATCTTGTTTCTATGGCTATCGGTGGAAGTAAAAGTAACCATTTCCTAAAATTAATGCATCAAATTGCTTGCCGAGGGTATATGTTGGGCAATGTCATATTTGAGGTTGAAGATGATGATTTATCGAAAATAAAAGCAACGTTTGAGGTTGAGCGTGTTAACTAAGTTTCTAGACAAAGCTGGAATGCGAACGGTTCATTGGGTGCCTGCTTTAGTGTTGGGTTTGCTAAGCCTTGCGCTACTTACCGCTGTATTGATGGTTAAGGCTCAAGGGCAACTTGATATCGCCGCCATTAAACAGGTTAGGTCCCCTGGAAGGGTTAACTTTGATTGGTTTGGCGGTGAGGCAAAGCCGCAGAAAGAGCTGGATTTGGCGAATATTCCAGAAGTCTTGCCAACGGCTAATATTAATGGCCAATTATTGGGAATCGTTTTAGCGGGCGATGAATCAACGGTGGCTATTAAATTTGGTGGCACTAAAGAGGTTGTTCACTTTGTTGGAGATAAGCTAGACGATCAAACAAAAATTGTGGACATTCAAAGCCATAGAATAGTCGTTCTTCAGGATGGTATTAATAAACAAATGGTAATGAAAAGGCCCGATACTATTATTCAGCAAACCAAGGGCTCAGAAGCTACCAACGGATCACCTAGCAATGGTTTTGCGCTTGCTAATATGTTTGGTGCAGTGCCTGTTATGACGGCAGGAGGCTCTGGGTTTAAGATAAATAATTTGTCAACGGAAGTGCAGTCGTTAGCGGATATCCGTGAAGGTGATGTGGTTACTAAGGTAGATGGGGTGTCAATGCGCGATATAATGGCAGACCCATCAAACTGGCTTAAATTCAGTGCTTCAACTAATTTGCCGGTATCAGTAATAAGAGACGGTAAAGAGCAGGTTATCTATATCAATGCTTCTAGTCTATCGGCTAAAATGATGCCTAATTTAGGATTTAAGCCCTAATATGAATATTAAATTAAGAGACGGTTACAGTTTATGAAAGTGGGTCAATTGAGAAAATGCTCAGGTCTTGTTAAATGGGGCGCTACTCTACTTATTTCAATGGCTTTTGTCGCTGAGGCAATTGCTGCGGATATGGTGAAAATTAATTTTCGTGATGCAGATATTCGAAGTGTTATTGAAAGTGTTGCCGAAATTACGGGGGAATCCTTTGTTTTAGACCCCAGAGTAAAGGGTAAGGTAACCATTATTTCTCCTGAATCTATTGATAAGTCACTGCTTTATGAGGCCATACTTTCGGCAATTCAGGTTCAGGGTTATCAGGCGATTCGCGATGGTGCGGTCACCAGAATTGTGCCGTTTAATCAGTCTTTTAATTTAGCGGGTGGTGGTCAAAGTTCGTTAGTTACTGAAATTCTTAAAGTCCGCTATGTGCAGGCGGCCACGTTAATACCAGTTTTAAAGCCTCTTATGAGTAATGGTGCGCGTGTTCAGGCCTACAATCAAAGTAATTATTTGGTGGTCTCTGATATCCGCTCCAATGTGGATCGCTTGAAAATGCTGCTTAATGAGCTTGATGACCCTGATCAGACAGCTGTTGAGGTAATCAGTCTAGAGCATATATCAGCCGCTGAAGCCGTGCATATTGCAGGGCAATTAAAGCAGCTGCAAAAACAGGAGCTTTCACTCGTTGAAGATGATCTCAATAATCGAGTGATTGTCAGCGGCCCAGGATCAGCCAGAACTGCATTTAAGGCCATGCTGCAATCTTTGGATGTGCCTCTAAGTAAAAAAGGCAGTGTTGAGGTTATCTACCTTAACTATTCCCGTGCTGCAGAGCTGAAGCCAGTGTTAGATGGCCTTTTAACGTCAGATATACTTTTGCGATTGGCGGGTGAAACCACCTCTAAAGGCAAAAAAGGTGGAGCCAAATCTGCCTACAAAGTGGAAATCGATGAGCTTAATAATGCCTTAATTTTAGCGGCGCCTGCGGCAGTGATTCGTGAGGTTAAAAATATTGTGGACAAATTGGATATTTCTCGTCCACAGGTATTAATTGAAGCGGTAATTGCGCAGTTGTCGGAGAAACAGAAGAATGAATTGAGTGCAAATCTATTTTCTTCTGATAAAAATCGCGGTGGTTATATCACCAATTTTGATGGTGCAATGAGCAGCTTACTTGGTAGTGCGGGTCTGGAGGGTACAGATGTCAATTTGGTCACTTTAGGTGGCTCTTTGGGTAGTGCGTTGACGGCTGTAGGCGGAAAATTTGATCCGACATCGGGTGAGGGAATGGGGCTGCTCATTAAGGCCCTTAAGTCGGATACTGATACCAATATTTTATCCACGCCATCGGTGGTAACGCTGGATAACGAGGAGGCGACATTGTCCTCTGGTAAAGAGGTGCCATTTCAGACGGGAAGCTATTCCAATAGTAGTTCCGGATCTAGCAGCAGCAGCAATCCATTTACGACCTATAATCGAGAAGAGGTAGGTATTTTACTCAAGGTTAAGCCGCAAATTAGTAAAGGCAATGCGGTGCGACTAGAGATAGAACAGGAGTCGTCAAAGGTTGAAGATGGTGCGACTGGTTTGCAAACTACTACTAAGAACACCATTAAAACCAATGTTATGATTGAGGATGGAGAATTACTGATCCTAGGGGGTCTCATTGAGGATACTTCCACAGATGGCGGGACTAAGGTGCCATTGCTAGGGGATATTCCATTATTGGGTCGGTTGTTTAAATCTACCTCAAAAGCAAAGAACCAGCAGGTGCTAATGATGTTTATTCGTCCTACGATTATTCGTAATCCAGAGGATGCTAATAAGCTTTCAGAAGATAGGTTTAAGCATCTTATTCGTCGTGATCTTGATGGTAAAGCACAGAGTCAGTTAAATGAAAGACTTAGAGAAATTTTGGAAGAAGGGCAACCACAAGAGGCTGAGTGAGCGTGAATTATGAGCATATACCAGCAGTATTTTGCCCTTAATTGTGAGCCGTTCTCGATTGTTCCGGATCCGGGATTTTTATATCCCAGTAGCCAGCATCGTCAGGCTGTAGCGCATCTAAAGTATGGCCTTGATCGCGAGGGCGGGTTCGTATTGCTCACTGGCGAGGTGGGCACCGGTAAAACCACCCTGACACGTACGTTGCTTAAACGTCTCCCTGCTCATGTGCGGGTAGCCTATGTGCTTAATAGCACCTTTGAGGTAACCGATGTATTGGCAAGTATCTGTCAGGAGCTTGGCATTGAGTTGCCTAAGTCATCAAAAACCTCTCTTACAAAAAATTGTATTGATGCCCTAAACAGCGATCTTATTGAAGCTCATACTGGGGGTAAGAAAACCTTGGTGGTTATTGAAGAGGCGCAGAATTTAAGCCCCGAGGTATTGGAAATACTGCGCCTATTAAGTAACCTTGAAACAGCGACGCATAAACTGCTGCATATTTTATTGGTAGGTCAACCAGAGCTTTTAGAAACCCTCGCTCAAAAAGATCAGCGACAGCTTAATCAGCGTGTAGTTGCCCGTTTTCACCTTTTGCCATTGGCTAAATCAGATGTATCCAACTATGTAAATCATCGTTTGCATCATGCGGGTGCCAATCGCGCTATCTTTGAAAATGCGGCTATGACAGCATTATACAAGCTTACCAAAGGTGTCCCTCGACTGATAAACCTTATCTGCCATCATGCATTGCTTGCTGCCTATGCCACAGGGGTTAAAACGGTATCGGCTAAATTGGTTAAGAAAGCTGCTGTGGAAATATTTGATACGCAATTTGTGGAAAACAAATCATCCGGTAGGTGGTTAGTGACGCTATTGCTTGCAGGAATTCTCACTGTACTAGTTGCTGATCGCTATGGCTCTAACGAAGCAGATATTCCTTTTGAGGAAGCTGAACCTGTTGTCAATTTAGACTCCAAAACTATAGAGCACACTCAGGCCTTATTTGAGCTTGTCGAATCTGAAGAAATTTTAATAGAGCCTAGTGAGCAGGTTGCAGCGCCGCCGCCCACAATGAATAATCCATTTTCTGATCTTTTTGCAAGTTGGTCGATTGAAGTTGAGCCCTTATTTTCAGAAGAAGAGGTCTATGCCCTTGCGACTGTCAATGATCTGGGAGCTGAAAAACTGACCCATACCGAAGTGTCTAAATTAATAACTATAGATAGACCCGGTATTGTATGGATTCAAGAGGATAATGGACGCTTAAAAAGCTACCTATTAAGCGCCTTAGATAATGAGTCGGTGTTATTAAAGACTGCCGCTGGAGAGCGTCGTGAATCTTTAGAGTGGTTTAGCGATCGCTGGAATGGATCATATCTTTATCTTTGGTACAGGCCTTCCGATATTCAAAGTTTGCGTCTAGGGGATAAAGACCTGTCGGCGCTTAACTGGCTGCAGTCACAGTTACAACTTGTCGATAGTCATTATTTGCCGTTGATTACTGGTGGTTATTACAACGAAGCAGTTCGTGATCAGGTGTTAGCTTTTCAAAAGCAACAAGGAATCCGAGCGGATGGCGTTGTTGGTCGGCAGACTGTTATGAAGCTTAATCAGTTGATTAATCCTTCGACGCCGCGATTAAGCGGTGATCAGGTTGCAGAGGATAATATTTAATGTCTTTTATATTGAACGCGCTTAAAAAAGCTGAGCAAGATCGATTGCGCGATGACCCCAAAGATTTGGAAGATTTTGCTAGTGCCCGTTGGGACCCCTATGAGCAGAAGCCATCATCTAGCAAGACGATTGTTGTATTGGCTTTTGTTTTTGTGGCGATTCTTAGTTTAGTGCTAGTGATTTATCTGGATGTTTTGAAGCCACCTAGCCAGCCAAGCAAAAGCGAACCTGATAGCGTATCAATACCGGAAGCAATTGAGGAGCAACCTAATCAATCTCCGTTGTTTGTTGAGCCTGATCCATTAGCATTGCCTATATTGGAGATAAGCGGTCATATGTACTTCGCCGAGGGTTCCAAATCCAACCGTTTATTTGCTAATGATCGATCCTTTAAGGAAGG
This sequence comes from Porticoccaceae bacterium, assembly GCA_029246925.1. Classification (GTDB taxonomy): domain Bacteria; phylum Pseudomonadota; class Gammaproteobacteria; order Pseudomonadales; family Porticoccaceae; genus HTCC2207. The sequence goes on along the minus strand of JAQWMF010000021.1, from coordinate 5,940 downwards.
AGAATTGATTGCCAACGGTTGGCGATTAACCGCCATAGGTATTGATGGTATTGAAATGGCGAAGCAAGAGCGTTCGGTATTTGTTGCCTATCCCTAAATAGTATGGCGTCTACATAAAATCAGTCGATTAATTGCTTTAACTTCTTAAGTTGTTCGAGGTTTTGTTGATGACTAGCTTTTTTTGCAGAGGTTTCAGGTAATTCTTTGGGTGGTTCAATGGTTAACTGATCCCCAGCTAACACAAGATCACAGTAGTTCTGATAGCACTCATTAAATAGCGGGAAGGCTTTTCGCTCTATCTCATTGGCAAGTAGATGCCATCCGCAGTCTCGACCTGCAAGATAAACTGCCGCATGTGACCAATCCTGCGCCGCTTTGGGGCTAGGTTTGTTACAGGCTTCCATATAGGCATTGCGCGGGGTAGGCAGACCTTTTGGCATGCCTACTTGGCGACAGGCTTCAAGCATTTTATGCAGTGTGGGTAGGTAATCATTGTCGGCAATAATTTTTTCTGCCGCCCCACAAATAGTCTCGTCACTAAATTGAGATAACTTATTAAGCCATAGATTTTTAGCTAAATTTTCTGATTTAGTGTTATCGCCAAAGGCACTGAAATACTGGTTATGGTAGTTAATTTGAAACAGCGCAAACACCTGATTGATAGCATCAATCAGGTGCGGATTCTGAGGCCCATTATCAGGATGCCCAGCTTCTGTCTGAGAGCGCGTCGATGATGTTGCGATCTCGGATACGACCTGTTGAACTAGATCCTTGTTGCTTGCCATAGTTATTGTCCGCTGTCTGGGGTTGAATATGTCGCGCCCACTGACGTTTAACATATTGTAAAAATTTAGTGCTCCACGAGCACTGTGCAGAGCCATTTTCTTGCCAGTAAAGCACAAATTCAGGGATTAGTCTTTCGGCGAAATTGCGATCGATATTGGCCATTTGTAATACATCATATACTGACTCGTTGGGCTTCCATGCAGCACTCATTGTCTTTGGTGTTTTATCTTGATTCATCATGCCATTAAAGAACTGCCACTGGCGTCGAACATGCTGTACAAACTTAGAATCCCAAGTGCTTGAGGCCTCTCCTGTACCGCGCCAGTAGAGAATAAATTCAGGAATGGCATCTTCAATAAAGTTGCCATTGATCGAGCCCTGTTTGCAAAGGATATCCAGTGCGTCTTGCGAGGGATACCAGTCGCCGATCATGGGCTGTTGTTTGTTTTTACGATGATTGATCGCTTCAGCTTGCTGCCAGTTGCGCCACACTTCTTTAATAAATTTTGCCTCCCAACTGTGGCGAGGCACATTGCGGTTGCGCCAATAGGTGACAAATTGGGGAATCTGTTGGTAGGCAAATTCATTGGTTACCCCCAGCTGTGCAAGCTGTCGCAGGCAATCTTGGCTGGGTTGCCAGCTATTACCAATGGTCTGTGCTGAGTGTGCTTTTGGTGTTGTCTGCGGCGGTTTAATGCGTGCTTTAGGGCTACTTGAGGTCGAACTATTTTCATTAAAGGCAAAGCGAAATTCTTGACGGGTAACAAATGCTCCGCCGCCAACAAGTAGTAGACCTTTTTCGTGCAAGCTCGCGGTTAATCGTCGAATATCCTGTTCATTCCAGAAGGGGCTCAGCGCCTGTAGCTTTTCGCCTGATATGGATGTCCACGCAAAACCACTACTGGTTACCTGTTCAGAGTGGCTGACGCACTCTTGCAGTATCTGAAGTAGTATTGCCTCCTCTAAACCTAGGGTTGCTGCTAAGGTTGGCGAAAATATGATGGATTTTTCAGGTATTAATGACATGCTCATACTCTATCAGAAACAATCCCAATGAACGAGAAAATATAACTTTTCTGACTAATGTTTACAGTAAATTGAGATTGAAAATAATGCCTGTTTCGGTTACTGTATATAAAAACAGTAATGGAGTTAAGTGTTTGTCTACTAAAACCAAAACAGCCTATGTCTGTAATGACTGTGGCTCGGATTATCGTAAGTGGCAGGGGCAGTGTAATGACTGTCAGGCATGGAATACCTTAGCTGAGGTCCGCCTTGGGGCGGCGACTCGCTCATCGCCTATATCAAGAACGGGTTTTGCGGCAGCGGTTGATGGTCAGGTGAAAACACTGGCGGAAATTACTCTGGATGAAATCCCTCGAATAAGCACCTCAGTGGGCGAGTTGGATTTGGTATTGGGCGGTGGCTTGGTGCCGGGCTCAGTGATTTTGGTGGGGGGTGAACCTGGGGCCGGGAAGAGTACATTACTATTGCAGACCTTATGTAAGTTAGCAGATACAGAATCTGCACTCTATATTACCGGTGAGGAATCACCTCAGCAGGTGGCCATGCGCGCGTCACGATTGCAGCTGCCCACGGATAAGCTAGAAATCATGGCTGAAACTTCGGTAGAAACTGTCTGTGCAGTGGCTCAGCAGAAAAAACCTAAGATTATGGTAATCGATTCCATTCAAGTAATGCATATGGAAGAGGTCACATCAGCCCCTGGTAGTGTCTCGCAGGTGCGTGAAAGTGCCTCCATGTTGGTGCGCTATGCCAAACAGACCAATACCGTATTGATTTTGGTGGGTCATGTGACCAAGGACGGCTCATTAGCAGGGCCGAAAGTGCTTGAGCATATGATTGACTGCTCATTAATGCTTGAGGGTAACAGTGATAGCCAGTTTAGAACCCTGCGCAGTCATAAAAACCGCTTTGGCGCAGTCAATGAGCTTGGGGTTTTTGCCATGACCGATAAAGGGATGGTTGAAGTGGCTAACCCCTCGGCAATTTTCCTTCAGCGTGGTGAAGATGTCTCTTCAGGCAGTGTGGTCATGGTGGTTTGGGAGGGGACAAGACCTCTTTTGGTTGAATTGCAGGCATTGGTCGATGATAGCCATTTGGGAAATCCGCGTCGGGTAACCGTGGGTTTGGATCATAATCGCTTATCTATGCTATTGGCAGTACTGCATCGGCACGGCGGCATTATGGCTGGGGATCAAGATGTTTTTGTCAATGTAGTTGGCGGAGTCAAAGTGCTAGAGACCAGTGCTGACTTAGCTCTAATAATGGCGGTTATTTCCAGTTTTAGAGATAGTCCGCTGCCTGAAGACCTTGTGGTGTTTGGTGAGGTGGGTTTGGCAGGGGAGATTAGGCCCGTGGCTAATGGTCAGGAGCGCTTACGCGAGGCAGCGAAACATGGGTTTAAACACGCTATTATCCCTGCTGGCAATAAGCCTAAACAGCCCATTAAGGGTATGAAAGTGACCGCGGTGCGCACAGTCAACCAAGCCCTAGAGGCTTTATCATAATTAATTAAGTGGTTTAACTTCTGGTTTTTCTATGGTTAAATTGCCACTTGCTTCGGCAACAGGTTCTCTTTGATTGAATTCTTAAATCGAAGAGTGAAACGGGAAATTGGTGCGTTTGTTCTTTTGTTAGTAAAAGATCCAGCTATTCCAATACTGCCCCCGCAACGGTAGGTAAGAATGTTAGGTTGTATGACCACTGTGCTCCAATGAGGCATGGGAAGGTAATCTAGCAGAGACACTAAGTAGTGGCTCACTTACAAGTCCGGAGACCGGCCTGTCGCTATGCAGACAAACCACGGGGTGTGGTCTTGTGCTGGTCGACAGTTTTTGCTGTCTATTTGCCTGTCTATACCCTGTGAAAAACTAAAATAATTATGCTCGGGTGAGAGTACACAGGTTCTTATAATGAAAAAATTTATCAATCTATCCCTAGGTTTAAGCCTAGTTCCGTTTTTTGCGCTGTCTTCGGTGAATGCTGAAGAAGTTCAAGATGTTGAAAATATTATTGTGACTGAAAGTAGAATTCCAACGATTGTTTCAGAAAGTCTAAGTTCAATTTCCATAATAGAGCGCGAAGATATAGAAAGATATCAAGCCTCTGATCTATATGACTTAATGGCGCGATTACCGGGTGTTTCTCTGCTAAGAAATGGTGGTAAGGGTACGGCTACTAGCCTATCAATTAGAGGTAATCAGGGAGATCATTCGCTATTTTTAGTTGATGGTGTTCGCATAGGTAGCGCGACGCTTGGAAGTGCTACCCTAGGTTTGATTAATACTAACTCTATTGAGCGTATTGAGATTGTGCGTGGCCCAAAGTCAAACCTCTACGGTGCGGACGCAATTGGGGGTGTAGTCAATATTATTACCCGTGATTCATCTGAGTCAGATTCACTGCTCTTAAAATCTTCTACAGGTAGTAATGGAACCCAAGAGACTACAGTTTCTGCGGGTACAAATAATGGTCCTCACAGTTATTCTGTGCTTCTAAATACCTTCGAAACTGATGGTATTGACAGTACTTATGACGCATCTTCTTTAAATGGTGATAAAGATGGTCATACCAATGATGGTGTGGCTTTCAGCTATCGATATGATGATGGCAAGGCTAAGTGGAAGCTTTCCTACACGAGTAACGACACGACCACAGATTATGATAAGACTTGTGGCCCGTGGGTTGGCTGGGTTCAGGATGTTAAAGATTGTGATATCTACACAGATACAAAAATTGCATCATTATCTTCATCTTTAGATTATGAAATAAACGATACCTGGGTTAGTAATATTCAGTTTGGTAGAAGTGTTGATGAGGCTGAAGAATTTGCTCGTAATATCAATTTAAGTGACACAGGTGATGATGGTATTTTTAACACAGAGAAGACTGAAGCAACATGGTTTAACGTCCTGAGCCTAGCCGATAAAAGTACTCTATCTTTTGGTTTTGACTATCAAAATAATGAGGTTGTTAGTTCTGAGGATTATGATGAAAGTAGCAGAGACAATAAAGCAGCATTTGTTCAGTATCAGTCAAATATTGGTTCTATAGAGACTAATTTCGGCCTGCGACGTGATGATAATGAGCAGTTTGGTATGCATACCACAGGTTCAGTGCTGGCTGGCGTCGATCTTAATGATAACTTAAGGCTTATTAGTTCGTATGGAGAGGGTTTTAAAGCCCCAACCTTTAATGACCTTTATTATCCGGATTCAGGCAATCCTGACTTTTTACCTGAACAGTCCAAAAATATCGAGGTCGGGTTAAAAGCGAACTGGGATAGTTCTACTGTTGGTGTAACACTTTTCAATAATCAGTTGGAAAATTTGATTCAGTACAATTTTGCAACCCAGGCGACAGACCAAACTGCAGAAGTTGAAATTTCTGGAATTGAATTTTCTTTGGATACTGAGGTAGCTGGTTGGATGGTTGGCTTGTCGGGAACCTTGTTGAATCCTGAAGATAAATCTACCGGCAATCTATTAAGACGTCGTGCTGAGCGTTCAGCATCATTGGATGCTGATTATTCTGCAGGTAATTTTGGCGCTGGATTTTCTATTTATAGCCAAAGTCACACCTTTGACAATGCGGCTAATACTGTAAGATATGGCGGTTATACTACATTAGCCTTGCGCGCTAACTTTGACTTAAGTGATAACTGGGCAGTCAAAGTAAATGCTAATAACTTAACTGATAAAGAATATGTTACTGCCAGTGGTTTTTTGGGCAACTACCGCTCAATGGGCCGTGAGTTATTCTTGACCATAGCCTATACCCCAAGCCTGTAACTGTAAACTATGGCCTTCTTTGGGGGCCATAACTAGAGAAGCTTATGGACAATAAAGTAAAAAATAATGAACAGCACAAAACCAAAATGCAGAAGCTGAAAGAGACTATCGATGCCTCTATTGAGTCTGCTTCTTTGGAGCGTGGCGTGTTTATTTTACTGACGGGCAATGGCAAGGGTAAAACTAGCTCTGCCTTTGGTATGGTGATGCGCGCGTTGGGTTATGGACATAAAGTCGCTGTGGTGCAGTTTATTAAGGGTGAGCAGCTGTCTGGCGAAGAGATCTATCTGCGGGATCATTGCCCGCAGGTAAAGTTTTATCAGATGGGTACCGGTTTTAC